>DAITML010000026.1:17841-19727 GCA_036835165.1 Synergistaceae bacterium
TTTCCGGAGCCGGACAGGCCTATTATGACGAAAATCTCCTTCTTTCTTACTTTGAAAGAAACGTCCCAAAGGGCCACCGCGGCCCCCGTCTTTCGGTAGACCTCATCCTTTTCGAAGCCGTCCGACATCATTCTGACAGCTTCTGTCTTGTTTTTCCCGTATATTTTTACTACGTTCCTTGCTTCAGCGATATATTCTTCATTTATCATTCTGTCGGAGCCTCTTTCTTTATCATGCCCTGAGTCAGGCGGTCAAGTATTATCGCAACGATGACTATTGAAATGCCGGGCATCAGAGCCTTCCCCATCTCGGTCCTGTTGGTTGCGAGGAGTATCTCCATTCCCAGTCCGTTTGCTCCAATAAGGGCGCAGGTGACGACCATCGACATCGCCATCATTATCGTCTGGTTCACTCCCGCCATGATCGACGGCATAGCCTGCGGTATCTGGACTTTCGCCAGAAGCTGCATTTTGGTCGACCCAAACGCCGAAGCGGCTTCGACCATTTCTTTGTCCACGTGGATGATACCGAGATTGGTCATCCTGACCATAGGCACTACCGCATATATGGTGGTGGCTATCAGGGCAGGGGTCTTCCCGGGGCTGAAGAGGATCACGGCCGGCACCAGATATACGAAGGCAGGCATTGTCTGCATGAGGTCGAGAACAGGCCTCACGACTGTCGAGATCCTTTTGCTCATCGCCACAATTATCCCAAGCGGGAACCCGATGATGACCGAAAGAAAAACGGCCACTATCACCATGCTGATCGTCTCCAGCATGTTTTCCCAGAGGCCGCAGATGCCGATAAAGAAGAGCATTGCCGCATACATCGGGCCTACATAGGTTTTTTTGCTGACCCTCCATCCCATGTATGCGGCCAGGAGGATCAAAAGAGGCCACGGGATGGCTTCAAGCAGCGAATTTATCGAGTTTATGGATGCTATTACCGCTGACTTGATCAGCCCCAAAGTCTCCCTGTGGTTCCTGCTGAAGGCTTTTACAGCTATGTCTATCGTTTCACCGCTTCCGATCCTCAGACTTTCGGGAAACTTATACAGATACTCCATTCATAAAGACCCCCCTGATCTCAGATTTCTCAAACCTCACAGGAAAGTCCTTAAAGAACGGCCCTTACCCTCTCAGCCCTCTCCTTTGGGAGCCACTGGTCCAGCAGGTCGCCATTAGTCTTGAGCAGCCACTTTGCTGCCTCGTTGTGGCTGACCTTCTTCTCGTCCAGATATGCAAGGGCCTCGGCTATCAGTTTGCTTCCGGTCCTGTACTTCTTGAAGAATTCGAGAAGGTCGGGAGCCTTCTTTGCAAAATATTTGCTGCTGACGATCTTCAGCTGCTGTGAAGGGAAGGCTGTTGCCCCCTTTTCAAAAAGCTCTTTGTTGTATGGTTCATCCTGAAGAAGGACAAGGTCGAGCTTTCCGCTTACCCAGGTGGGTTCATAACAATATCCCACCCAGGCCTCGCCAAGGTTGTAAGCGGCTACGAGCGAGGCGAAAAGTGTGGCTTCGCTGCCAAGCCGGACATAGTTGTATTTTTTATTCAGCCCGTAAAGCTCATATTTTTTGTGCAGCACCTCGTCTGCCATCCATCCGGGGATCGAACCGTATATCCTTCCCTTATCCTTGTCCTCGTCATCGGGGAAGACCTTGTGATATTTTGCCAGATCCTTTACCGATTTAAGGTCGGGCG
This sequence comes from Synergistaceae bacterium, assembly GCA_036835165.1. GTDB lineage: Bacteria > Synergistota > Synergistia > Synergistales > Synergistaceae > Caenicola. The sequence continues at coordinate 19,545 of DAITML010000026.1, forward strand.
CCATTGGCTTGATCCCGCGTTTTGCGTCTCCCTCTATGACGTATCTGGGGACATAGAATCCCTGGTTGCTGTCAGGCGCAAGTACGCCTACCTCTACGATGTCTCCGTCCGCAACGTCCTTGGGATAAGTGGCTACGTTGTCGGTCCAGCTTTCGATGTCAAGGTCCACGTCTCCCGCGATTA
>DAITML010000027.1:0-17744 GCA_036835165.1 Synergistaceae bacterium
AAGGATATTAAGATCACAGTGAGTCCCAAGGGAATGGGAAGCGAAAACATGAGCAAAATATACATGCTGAAGCCTGCCGACGGGGCCGAAGGTGTCATAAGGTCAGTGGTAGAGGCTGTAAAAACGGCGGGACCCAATCCATGCCCGCCCATAGTGCTTGGCATAGGCATCGGAGGCAATTTTGAAACTGTTGCACTGGCATCAAAGCGTGCACTGCTGAAACCGGAAGGTGTGAGACATCATATCCCCGAATATGCGGAAATGGAAAATGAGATCCTGAAGAGAGTCAATAAGCTTGGCATAGGACCCGGCGGATACGGGGGAATGACAACAGTGCTCGATGCACACATTGAGACACTTCCGACCCATATTGCGGGAATGCCTGTGGCAGTAAATATCTGCTGCCATGCCCTCCGGCATGCGGAAGGGAAGATAGAGGGGAGGCCCATTGATGATTAAATACCTGAATACCCCGCTTACTGAAGAGGATATAATGGGGCTTAAAGCAGGAGACATCGTCCGCCTCTCGGGAAGTATCATAATAGCGCGTGACGCTGCCCACAAAAGGCTTGTTGAGAGTCTTTCGTCAGGAGAAAAAGAACCCTTTCCAATTAAAGGTGAAATTATTTTTTATGCCGGACCTGCCCCTACGCCTCCCGGTGAAGTAATTGGCCCTATCGGGCCGACTACGAGCGGACGAATGGATCCTTACACCCCGTTCCTTCTGGAGAGGGGAATGAAAGGCATGATAGGCAAGGGTAAGAGGAGCCCTGAGGTACTCGAGTCTATCAGAAAAAACAGGGCTGTCTATTTTGGAGCCACGGGCGGGACTGCGGTACTCCTGTCTCGTTCTGTGGTATCTGTAGAAATGGTTGCATATGAGGATCTCGGACCGGAATCAGTACGAAGGCTTATGGTCAGGGAGATGCCGCTGGTCGTACTGGCTGATCCTCACGGCGGAGATATATATGTAAGCGGACCCGAAGAGGCTGCAAAACTGATCCGGGCTGATGACGCGCAGTCAATATAAAATTAGGTATTCTAAACCAGGGTTGCATGATCAAATGTTATTTGAATTTTATGGTTAGTTTTATTGGATAATTGTTTTAATCTAATATTTCAATTGTCTAGTTTTAATGAGGGGTATTGCAAAGAAAAAACATTAATAACATTTAATTATTGTTGTTTGCGCTGGTACGAACCACTGAAATAAATGGAAATATAATTATTGCCGTTGTGTTAAATATTTTTCTTTGGTAAAATTGCGGAGCCGCACCTGATGGGAAAATTATTTTATCCATAAAATCATTTCAACTGGGGGTGCGGAAAAATATCACGGAGGTGTTTTTGTATGACAAAAACAGCAAGATTCTTTATCGTAATGGCGATGATCCTTGTATTCGCCGGAGCCGCATCAGCAGCAACGTTTATCAACATCGGTACCGGATCTACAGGCGGAACGTATTACCCGGTCGGCGCAGGTATGGCCAAAGTATGGAACAGCTCAGTCCCCGGAATGAAGGCAAACGCACAGTCAACCGGCGGAACGGCACAGAACCTTGCTCTCCTCGGTAAGGGCGAAGCTGAAGTAATTTTTGCGGACGGCCTCTATTTCTTTGCCTATGAAGGCAAAGGCGCATTCGACGGAAAGCCGATGAAGGAACTTCGCGGACTTGTCCCCCTCTACGCCGAACCCATCCACTTCCTCGTTGCAAAGGGCAGCAACATCAAGTCCATCCAGGACCTCAAGGGTAAGAGGGTCTCTGTCGGAGCAGTCGGAAGCGGAACCGAAGTAACCGTACGCACACTTCTTAAGGTCGCAGGACTTGACCCCGACAAGGACATCAAACCTGAGAACCTCGGACTTTCAGACACAGCCGGAGCATTTGCTGACAAGAACATCGACGCCGCTCTGACAGTCGGAGCCCTCGGCATCGCCGGAGTAGTCGAGATCACAACACTTGGCACAGCAGAATTCCGCGACATTCCTGCAGATATAGTTGCAAAGCTTGGAAAAGAACTTCCCTACTACCTCCCATTTGATATCCCCGCAAACACCTATAAAGGCCAGACCAAGCCCGTTAAGGCTCTCGCAAGCTGGAACGTCCTCATCACAACCGATAAGCTCGGCGATGAAGATGCTTACAAAATGACGAAGGCACTCTACGAGCACAAGCAGGATATCCTCAACATCTCGACAAGACTTGCTTCCATGTCTCCCGAGAACCTTAAGTATATCCAGGTACCCCTCCACAAAGGTGCACTGAAGTACTACAAGGAAATCGGAGCAGTTAAATAGAACGGCCTGAGATCCTTATTCAATAATAATCTTTCAATAATTTCATGCGGGGGAAGGAAACTTCCCCCGTATATCACGACCAGGAGGCAGTATATATGAGCACTATTGAAAAAGATCAGAATCATAGTCTTCTAGACGAAGTATCTATTGATGAATCAAAGATAAATGAACTGATAGAAAAATATGACGCGGAAAGCCGTTACAGAAAACTTACCGGTCTGCAGGGCAAATTCATTACAGCATGGCTTTGTGCCATGTCCCTTTTCCATCTTTACACTGCGGGGATCGCAACCATGCCTATCACCATCCAGCGTGCTATCCACCTTACCTTTGCTATCGTTGCAGTTTACATTCTTTTTCCTGCAGGAAGAAAAGGATCGAAAACATCGACTCCCATATACGACTGGATACTAGCAGTCATATCAGGAGGAGTTATCGGATACATAATCTTCTTTTTTAACGATATCGCGCGCCGCGGAGCAGAACCCCTTCCCTATGAAATATGGCTGGGCATTGCAGCAATAATATTGGTTCTTGAAGCAGGCAGAAGGGTAGTAGGAAACGTCCTTCCCTGCATGAGCATTTTGTTCCTTCTTTACTGCCGTTTTGGCTATATGGTTCCGGGGATGTTCCAGATAAGAGGATATTCACTGAGCAGGATCATCCAGCACATGTACCTGACTCCTGAAGGGATTTTTGGATTAGCCCTTGGAGTATCTGCTACATTTGTGATCGTCTTCATAATCTTTGGCGCATTCCTCTCTCAGAGCGGCGGAGCAAGGTTCTTCAATGAACTCGCTCTGGCCGTAGCAGGAGGGACCCCCGGAGGACCGGCTAAGGTCGCGGTAGTGGCATCGGGACTTCTTGGTACGATCAACGGTTCTTCGGTAGCCAACGTTGCAACAACAGGCACATTTACGATCCCCCTTATGAAAAGGGTAGGATATCCTCCCCACTATGCAGGTGCAGTAGAAGCCTGTGCTTCGACCGGAGGACAGCTCATGCCGCCTATAATGGGCGCCGGCGCGTTCATAATGAGCGAATTCCTGGGGATATCATACCTCACGATAGCGGCGGCTGCGATAATACCAGCTTTTATTTATTACACCGCGATATTCACTAATGTACACATAAGGGCGAGGAAAGAAAATTTCCAGGGACTTCCTGCAGATCAGCTTCCGGTGGTCAGGGAAGTAATGAGACGCGACGGGCATCTCCTGGTGCCGGTAATAGTAATAATAGTGACGCTTCTGATGAAGTATACTCCTCTTCGCGCCGGTTTTATCGGTGTCGTTTCTGTTATCCTTGTAAGTTCAATAAAACAGAACACCAGAATGGGATTAAAAGACCTGATCAAAGCTCTCGAAGAAGGTGCCCGCGGTGCGCTTGGCGTTGCTCTTGCATGCGCCCTGGTAGGATTTGTAGTAGGCACATCTTCGCTGACCTCTCTCGGACTTACCATCTCCAATAACATAATTGACATTTCGGGCGGGAATCTGCTCCTTACATTGATAATGGCAATGGTTGCATGTCTTGTGCTCGGTATGGGGCTTCCAACAACTGCAAACTACATAGTCTGCAGCACGATAATCGCTCCTGCGCTTATTGGCATGAATGTTCTTCCTCTTTCCGCGCACCTTTTTGTATTCTATTTCGGGATCATGGCTGACCTTACACCGCCGGTCTGCCTTGCCGCCTTCACAGGCGCCGGCATTGCCGGGGCAAGTCCTGCGAAAACAGGGTTTACCGCAACCAAAATTGCTCTTTGCTCATATATAATGCCCTACATGTTTGTCTATAATCCGATGATACTGCTCCAGAACATTGTCGTTTACGAGCTGGTAATACTTGTAGTATCGGCAACTTTGGGTGTCGTGGTGCTTGCGGGAGCCTTTGAAGGCTGGTTCTACCGCACACTTAAAATTAATGAGCGCATTGTGATGTCGATATGCGCACTCGCCGCCATCCATCATAGTATGATACTGAGCCTTGTCGGAACGGCAGGAATAATCATAGCGATCCTCTACCTGAGACAGACAAAAGGAGAGCCTGTTCTGGCAGGCTAAGTATAATTTTTAATGAAAAGCGCTCCCTGTTCTAGGGGGCGCTTTTTTATTGTATACTTGGCTCTAGGAATGGGGGACGATCTGTGAATCTTAATTATTTGGTGTTTTTTGCGGTCATCGGAGGGAGTGCCATTGGCTACAGATCCGGATTCCCTGCAGGTGCGCTTGTAGGAGGTCTTCTTGTCGGGCTCGCAATAAAAGCTGCGATGCATATTGGGTTGGATGCCAAAATTGAGTGGCTCTCCTGGATCTCGCAGGCGCTTGTCGCCTATGTCCTTGTCAGGGGCAGCGACTTCTCCTCAATAGCGGAGCTTCCAAGATATCTGCCCGCAGCAATTGCTTACAGTTTTTCCCTTCTTGCCTTCACGCTTGGACTTGCATGGATATTTTCAAGACTGTGCAAAATGGATTTCCTCACATCGCTGTTTGCAACGACTCCGGGGGGTCTTACAGGCATTGCGATCGTGGCTGTAGACATCGGAGCGGACCCGACAATATCGATACTTTTCAATATATGTCGGATCGTAACTATCCTTATCGTTGTTCCGATAATTGCCAATATCATCGTCAGATACTGATAATGATTGAAAGGGCCATACAAATAGATTTTTTCATGAGAGGTCTCAGCGATGATGAATAAGCAGTCATTTATCTGGTCAATACTTTCCGCGTTCAGGAAGACAGTAACGTCCCTTCCGCACAAACCGGCAGTCATGCTTGGAGGCTTTGTGGGATCACTTGTCCCTCTTTTTACGCGAAAAAAGCTCAGGGAAGCTTCAAAACGCTGTGCAAGGGTACTCAGCATTACGGACAAAGAGGCCTTGCGCATAGTAAAGGGAGCCTATATTAACTTTGGGAAATCTACTGCTGAATTCATTAGGCTTCCCGTCATGGCCTCAAAACTGGATCGGATAATGACAGTTTATGGTGAGGAAAACCTACGCGAAGCCTATGAGGCCGGCAAGGGCGTGCTGATCGTAACGGCGCACCTGGGGAACTGGGAGTATGCCGGTGCATGGTGTGCGCAGAACGGATACAAGATAAACGGGCTGGGTGCAGACCAGAGGGATGAGAGGATCACAGCACTGATAATGGAGTTGAGGAATGCCGGAGGCATGAAGGCTCTGGGCAAGGCCTCTGATCTCAAGGCTATGATAAAGGCTCTTCTGAGAGGAGAAATAATTGCCGTTCCTGTCGACCAGGATGCCAAAAGGGCCGGCGTAGTATCGCCCTTCCTCGGATACCCCGCAAGCACACCTGTAGGTATGGCCAAGCTTGCGGATAAGCTTGGCTGCGCAGTAGTGCCTGCACTCTGCGTAAGGTGGCTTGGGACGGAAAAACTTGAGCTTCATTTTTGTCCTGCCCTTGAGGGCAGAGAAGGAAAACCGTACGGCAAAGACCTTCAGGAAAGCATTGATGACTGTAATGAGCTTATATCCGGATGGATAAGGAAATACCCTGACCAGTGGATGTGGATGTATCCAAGATGGGAGTCGGTGGAGAGGGGTGATTTCGATTAAGTGCGGGATAGATCCGGGACGTTTCAAGATAGGGCTGGCATTGGCCGAATCAGGCATGCTGCTTTTTTCTGCAATAGTGCCAACATCCGAAGAAGGGACCCTCCTGCGAGCATTAAAGGAGGGAGACTGGTCATTGCTCGATCAATGGAAAAAAGAGGGAGAACTGGAGTCCGTCCGGCAGAGGGCAGTCGATAAAATATATATCGGGAACGGCACATCTTCGGACGATTTGATCAGGTTGCTGACCGGGGTCTCTGATATTGAACCAACTGACGAGTACGGGACGACACTGAAGGCTCGGGAATTATACTGGAGGCTTCACCCTCCGAAAGGATTGTGGAGACTTATCCCTGCTACTTTGAGGATCCCTCCGAGGGATATCGATGACCTCGCTGCATGGGCGATAATAAAAGTGAAGTCTGATGCATTTTAGGACATGATCCTCCTCAAGATAAAACCCGCAAATCCTCACCAATGTTAAATGGATCGAAAATGCGGGTCGACTGTCCTGACGAGTTTTTTCTATTTTTTCTTTTTCTTGTCGTCTTCCTTTTTTGTTTTTTCAAGTTTTGCGAGAACATCCCTGTATCCGTCTGATCCGTATTCAACGAATTTTTTGACCCTGCTTATAGTCGCGGTGCTGGCTCCTGTAGCCTGGACTATCTGAGGGTATGACATACCTTTAAGCAGAAGGCTTGCCACCTGGAGTCTCTGAGCAAAAGCCCTTATCTCTGAAAAGGTGGCCACATCCTCCAGGAAACGGTATGCTTCTTCCCTGTCCGTTATCGCCACTATCGAGTCACAAAGCTGGTCGGTGAATTCATCTTTCCACTCCAAAGCCATGATCGTGTCCTCCCTATAGTAATGTGCTAAAGACCTACAATGTACATTCTAAGAATACGATAAAATGGTAAATTGTCAAGAGAAACAAAATATTATGTATATGTTGCTCTAAATCATGAGATAAATGTTACAATAGCCTCCACAGCATGCTGCTGTGCGATGTTAATATTTAACGGACCACAATGGAGGTAACCGGATGGCTAAAAACATTACACCCAAAGAACAGGATTTTTCACAGTGGTATCTTGATGTAATACGTGCCGCAGAGCTGGCTGACTATGCGCCTGTGCGCGGTTGTATGGTCGTCCGACCTACCGGTTACTCAGTATGGGAACTCATCCAGAAGCACTTTGACGAGGCTTTTAAAGAAACCGGACATGTAAATGCATCGTTTCCTCTCCTTATTCCTAAATCATTCCTGGAAAAAGAAGCGGAACATGTAGAAGGTTTTGCTCCCGAGTGCGCGGTCGTTACTCATGCAGGGGGAGAAGAGCTTGAAGAACCTCTGATAATACGGCCTACTTCGGAAACAGTAATAGGACATATGTACAGCAAATGGGTCCAGTCCTGGCGTGATCTGCCAATATTGATCAACCAGTGGTGCAATGTTATGCGCTGGGAGAAAAGGCCCAGGCTTTTCCTCCGTACGTCCGAATTCCTGTGGCAGGAAGGCCATACTGCACATGCGACAAAAGAAGAAGCAGTAGAAGAGACACTCCTGATGCTCGAGGTATACAGAAGGATAATGGTAGATGAACTTGCCCTACCGGTACTCCCGGGAGAAAAAACAGAGGGGGAACGTTTCCCCGGGGCAGACAACACTTATACCTGCGAGACCATGATGAGCGACAAAAAGGCCCTGCAGGCAGGAACCAGCCACTATCTGGGCCAGAATTTCGCCAAAGCCTTTGACATTAAGTTCCAGAACAAAAGCGGAGAAATGGATTTCGCACATACGACAAGCTGGGGAGTGTCGATGCGCCTTATCGGTGCACTGATAATGACTCATTCTGACAATGACGGACTTGTCCTGCCGCCGAGAGTGGCTCCGACAAAGGCTGTCATAATACCGATCTCGACCGATGCAGCAAAATTTGACGAGGTGATAGTCCCCAAGGCCAAGGAGCTCCAGTCTGTGCTGAATAAGGTACTCTGCGGACGCTTCGTACAGGTTGACACACAGCAGCATCTTCGCCCGGGCGACAGGTTTTTCTTCCATCTCCAGAAAGGGGTCCCGCTTCGCCTTGAACTTGGAGAAAAGGAATTTGGAGCCGGCAAGGTAAAAGTTGTGAGAAGAGACACCGGTGAAAAGCTGGAGATCGGCTGGGAAGAAATTGAAAAACGTATCCCTGAGCTTCTTGATGAGATCCAGAAGAATCTCTTTGACAGAGCTCTGAAATTCAGAAAAGAGAACACATATCAGGCAGCTGACATGACTCAGTTCAGGGAAGTTATTGAAAATAAGGGCGGATTTGTCGAAGTCTTCTTTGACGGAAGCAAAGAAGACGAAAAGGCCATCAAGGAAGCAACAGGAGCTACTCCGAGATGCTACCCGCTTGAATACTCCGAAGAACGTGGCAAATGTTTCTACACCGGAAAAGAGGGAGCCCGTAAAGCTATCTTTGCAAAGGCTTACTAAGAAGCGTGAAATAAAAAATTGTACGTTTAACACAAAGAAAGAGCTTTATTAAATTTTTGGAAACGGTATGGCTTCGGGCTATGCCGTTTTCTTGTATTTTTTGAATTTAACCGTTGCAGAATTTCAATATTACTCTTGACAAATAGGGAGAACTAAGATAAATTGTCCGGAATTTATTATAAAACAAACCGATGATGCGGAGATAAAGGTGACGATGATCCTACAGAGAGTCCGAGGTGCTGAGATTCGGGCGGAAAACAGGCCATCAAATGGACCGCAGAGGGCGCAGTCAAAAGCGAAAGCTGAGTATTCTGTGACGTGAGGGCATACGTAAGTTGCCGGGGATATGTTGGTATCCTGCCGAGAGTACGGCATAGCCGTAAAACAAGGTGGCACCGCGGATAGTATTACTTATTCGTCCTTGATGGATCTTATGATCTGTCAGGGACTTTTTTATTGTCAAAAGGAGGGGAAGTTATGATCAGACCAGGAATCGATGAAGTAAGAAAACTGGCGGCAACAGGGATGTACAGTGTCGTCCCGGTCAGTTTGGAAATAATGTCCGACATCAAAACGCCAATAGAGGTGCTCAAAGTGCTCAGGAACGTCTCAAGCCACTGCTACATGCTTGAGTCAGTTGGGGGAGACGAACGGTGGGGACGGTATACGTTTCTTGGATATGACCCGAAATTTGAAATTACTTGTGTTGACGGTCACATGAATATTGGGGCTCATTCATTTGATACAAATGATCCGGAAAGATTCATACGCCAGGTGCTGGATAAATACAAGAGTCCGAAGTTAAGCTATCTTCCATCCTTTACAGGAGGTCTTGTCGGCTATTTTTCCTATGACTACATAAAATATTCTGAGCCTACACTCAAGCTTATACCGGGAGATACGGAAGGGTTCAAAGATGTTGACCTGATGTTTTTTGACAAGGTCATTGCATTCGATAACTTCAGACAAAAAATAATCCTTATTGTAAACATGGAAATTCAGGATATTGAAGAAAATTACAACAATGCGGTTATTGAGCTTAAGAATATGCACAGACTGCTGATAAGCGGGAAGCAGTGTAATGATCATACCGGAAGACTAACAGGTGAATTTTCGTATCTGTTTGATAAGAAACAGTATTGTGAAATGGTGGAGAAAGCGAAGCATCATATCCGAGAGGGAGACGTTTTTCAGATTGTCCTTTCAAACAGGCTTGAAGCAGGCTTTGAGGGCAGCCTTTTAAATACTTACAGGATGCTGAGAACAATAAATCCATCTCCTTATATGTTCTTTTTCTCTTCCTCGGATATCGAGATAGCTGGAGCTTCTCCTGAAACCCTTGTTAAGCTTGAAAATGGGATACTTTATACTTTTCCCCTTGCAGGGACACGTTCCAGGGGTGAAACAGAAACTCAGGATAAAGCTAACGAAGAGAGTCTTCTTAGTGACCCTAAGGAACTTGCCGAGCATAACATGCTCGTCGATCTTGGAAGGAACGATATAGGAAGAATAAGTAAATTTGGGACAGTTCAAGTAACAAAACTTCGCAGCGTAGAACGTTACTCACACGTAATGCATATCGGCTCTACAGTATGCGGTGAAATACGTGATGACAAGGATGCACTGGATGCAGTGAGCGCCATTTTACCTGCCGGAACGCTATCAGGCGCGCCTAAAATAAGAGCCTGTCAGCTTATTAATGATATCGAAAGCAATAAGCGTGGAATATATGGCGGGGCTATAGGTTACATAGACTTTACAGGAAGCATGGATACATGTATTGCGATACGCATTGCATATAAGAAAAACGGTAAGGTTTTTGTCAGGAGCGGAGCTGGGATCGTAGCTGATTCAGTCCCTGAGAATGAATATCTGGAGTGTATAAACAAGGCAGCAGCAGTCGTCAATGCCCTAAAGGCAGCGGGGGAGATGTAGAAATGATACTTCTTATAGATAATTACGACAGTTTTTCATACAACCTTTATCAACTTATTGGGTCGTTCGATCCTGATATAAAAGTGGCACGGAATGATGTAATGACGGTAAACGAAATCGATGCCTTAAGGCCGGAGGCAATCATTATTTCACCGGGGCCGGGGAGGCCCGAGAATGCAGGCTGCTGTATCGAAATAGTCCAAAAACTGGGAGGCACCTATCCAATTCTTGGGGTTTGTCTCGGTCATCAGTCAATATGTCAGGCGTACGGAGCAACAGTTTCTTATGCAAAGGAACTGATGCATGGCAAGCAAAGTCAGACATTTTTAGATACAGCATGTCCAATTTTTAAGGATTTGCCCAATGTAACCATGGTGGCCAGATATCACTCTCTGGCTGTAGTCGAAAATACTTTGCCTCAATATCTTCAAACAACAGCGAGATCAGAGGACGGAGAAATAATGGCCGTAAAGCATAAAGACCACGATATATATGGGCTGCAGTTTCATCCCGAATCAATAATGACCCCGCATGGGCAGAAAATGATGCAGAACTTTATTGATTCAGTTAAGTAAAGGGGGAGAAGAAAATGACGATCAAAGAAGCAATAGTAAAAATTGTTGATAAGCAGGATCTTTCATATGAAGAGGCATACAGTGTAATGAACGAAATCATGGACGGAGAGACAAGCCAAATACAAAATGCCTCATTTCTTGCTGCACTGACCACCAAAAGTACAAAGGCTGAAACAATAGATGAGATATCCGGTTGCGCAGCAGCGATGCGCGACCATGCAACTAAAGTGAAACATAATATGGAGGTGCTCGACATTGTTGGAACAGGCGGCGACGGATCGCACAGTTTCAATATTTCAACAACGGCAGCTCTTGTAATTGCAGCTGGAGGGGTAAGGGTAGCAAAACACGGCAATCGCGCTGCGTCATCTGCCAGCGGGACCGCAGACTGTCTGGAAGCCCTCGAAGTAGTGATAAATCAGGACCCGATCAAATGTGAAGAGCTTTTGACGAGTGTCGGAATATGTTTCATGTTTGCCCAGAATTATCACAGGTCAATGAAGCATGTTGGTTCGATCAGGAAAGAGCTGGGGATAAGGACTGTATTCAATATATTGGGGCCGCTGACCAATCCCGCATCTCCTTCAATGATGCTGTTGGGAGTTTATGACGAAAGCCTTGTGGAGCCTCTGGCTAAAGTTATGTCAAGTCTTGGTGTAAAACGTGGGCTAGTTGTTTATTGTCAGGACAGGCTTGACGAGATAGCTTCCTGTTCTCCTACTACAGTGTGTGAGGTAAAGGAAGGTTTCTTTAAAACTTTTGTTGTCAAACCCGAAGATTTTGGCCTCATCAGATCAAAAAAAACTGACCTGGAAGGGGGAACTCCCAAGGACAATGCAAAAATAACCCTCTCGATACTAAAAGGAGAAAAAGGTCCCAGGCGAGATACCGTGCTGATGAATGCAGGAGCAGCTTTTTATCTTGCAGGAAAAGCAGATTCGATCTCTGGGGGAATAAAGCTGGCAGAGGAGATCATTGACTCCGGAAGAGCAGCGGCAAAATTTGAAGAATTTAAAAAGGCCTCAGGAAAGTAATGACAAATATACTTAATACAATTGCCTATTACGCGAAGATCCGTGTTACAGAAAAAAAGAAATCGGTCCCTACTGCTGAAATCATGCAAGAAGCCGTCTCAATGTGCTGTAATACTGGATTTCCATTTGAAGATCCACTCAGGGGAGATGACATTGGTTTTATATGCGAATGTAAAAAGGCTTCTCCGTCTAAGGGAATTATGTCTGCCGAATATGATTATTTAAAGATCGCACAAGAGTATGAGAAGGCCGGCGCGGATTGCATTTCTGTTTTGACCGAGCCTAAATGTTTTCTTGGTGACGACAGGCATCTGAGGGAAATCGCCCGGCTTTCTTCATTACCTTGCCTCCGCAAAGATTTCATAGTCGACGAATACATGATATATGAGGCAAAAACACTTGGTGCTTCGGCCATTTTGCTTATCTGTTCCCTTTTGCTTCCTGCGGAACTCAAAAAATTTGTTGGTATCTGTGAAAACCTTGGAGTTTCGGCTCTTGTGGAGGCCCATAATGAGCACGAGATATTTACGGCTTTAGATGCAGGAGCAAGGATTATTGGGATAAATAACCGCAATCTAGCTGATTTTACGGTTGATATGCAGAACAGCCTTAAATTGAGAAGTCTTGTCCCGAAAGATGTGTTTTTTATATCTGAAAGCGGGGTCAGAACAGATGAAGATGTAAATGCGTTGCGAGAAGCGGGTGTAGACGCAGTCCTGATCGGAGAAGCTCTTATGCGCGCCTCTGATAAAACGGCTATGCTCAGATATTTGAGGGGACGATGATGAAAACTAAAATAAAGATTTGCGGTTTGATGAACGATAGAGACATAGGTTTTGCAAATATACTGATGCCTGATTTTATCGGTTTTGTTTTTGCAGGGAACAGTCGAAGGTATGTGCTTCCCGATAAGGCGGCAAAACTTAGGGAGAAGCTTTTGCCTTCCGTAATGGCGGCAGGTGTTTTTGTTAATGAAAAATTTGACAGAGTGGCAGGCATTGCCGGACATGGGGTCATTGATTTTGTTCAGCTTCATGGAGAGGAGGATGACGATTACATTATCTCTCTTAGAAAAATGACCGGAAAACCGATAATAAAGGCTTACAGTATTGCGGGTGCTGAAGATGTCGAGAAAGCAGTAAGATCTCCCGCAGATTACATCCTTCTTGACAATGGCAAGGGCGGCACCGGAAAAACTTTTGAATGGCTTCTTGCCATTGGGATCGAACGCCCCTTTTTTCTTGCCGGAGGGCTTGATGTACATAATGTCAGAGCTGCGCTGGCAACTGCAGATCCATATGCTGTAGATGTAAGCTCCGGAGTAGAAAAAGAGGGAGTAAAAGATTTTGAAAAAATGAAAAGTTTCATGAATGCCGTCAGGGGGTATCAAATATGATATTTATTCTAAAAAACAATACACCCAAACAGAAAGTGGATAAATTTATAAAAAGCTGGGAAGAAAAAGGGTTCTCAACGATATGGGCCCCCGGGACCGACCACGATGCCGTCTGTCTTATAGGCAACACCTCTGCCATAGATATGGATGCGGCAGTCCATACATCTGAAATAGTAAGCTATGCAAGGCGGGTCACGGAGCAATATAAGGCGGCCAGCAGAGCTGTACATCCTGAGGATACCGTAGTTGAAATAGGCAAGGTCAGGGTCGGAGGAGGAAGATTCACGGTTATCTCTGGTCCATGCTCGGTCGAAAGCACGGAACAGATGGCGGATGTTGCTGACTCAGTTAAAAAAAGCGGTGCTGAAATACTCAGAGGGGGTGCCTTCAAACCGCGCACCTCTCCCTACTCGTTTCAGGGTTTGGGGGCAGACGGGCTTAGGATGCTTCTTGATGCAAAAGAGCATACAGGATTGCCTGTTGTTACGGAGATAATGAACCAGACCCAGATCCCTATGTTTGAAGGTGTTGATGTTGTTCAGATAGGTGCAAGAAATATGCAGAATTACGATCTTCTTAGGGCTGTGGGAAAGATGAAAAAACCGGTGCTTATAAAACGCGGTCTTGCCAACACGATAGATGAACTTCTTATGAGTGCAGAATATGTAATGTCAGAGGGCAATAAAAATGTGATCCTGTGTGAACGCGGCATTCGTACATTTGAAACCTCGGCACGCAACACTTTAGATATCACGGCTGTTGTGATCCTGAAACAAAAGACTCATCTTCCTGTGATCGTAGATCCAAGCCATGCCTGCGGTATAAGCTCGCTTGTGCCGCCGCTTTCAAAAGCCGCTCTTGCAGTTGGGGCAGACGGATTGATGATAGAGACTCACAACGATCCGTCAAAAGCTCTTTGCGATGGAGCCCAGTCTCTTGATTTGGATCAATTTAAAATGCTGATGGAAGACCTTAAGGCTCTTGCTGTGGTCGAAGGAAAAATAATGGAGGGGGCTAAAAAATGCTGAAAACAAGAGGGCGATTTGGTGATCATGGCGGGCAGTACATACCGGAAACTTTGATGAATGCTGTAATAGAGCTGGAAGAAGCATATAATTTCTATAAGAACGAAGACGAATTTAATTCGGAACTTAATTTTCTTCTCAATGAATACGCCGGCAGGCCAAGCCGACTTTATTATGCAGAAAAAATGACAAAGGATCTTGGCGGGGCAAAAATTTACCTTAAGCGCGAAGATCTCAACCATACAGGAGCTCACAAAATAAATAATGTTTTGGGGCAGGCCCTGCTTGCCCGTAAAATGGGAAAGACAAGGCTGATCGCTGAAACCGGTGCAGGACAGCACGGCGTCGCCACTGCAACGGCAGCTGCACTGATGGGGATGGAATGTGTGGTGTTTATGGGAGAAGAGGACATAGAGAGACAGGCTCTCAATGTTTATAAAATGAGGCTTCTCGGATCCAGGGTGGTCCATGTGAAATCTGGGACCGCAACACTTAAGGATGCTGTTTCAGAAGCAATGCGCGAGTGGACGAGCCGTATCAGTGACACCCATTACTGCTTAGGTTCGGTTATGGGACCTCACCCCTTTCCATCTATAGTAAGGGATTTCCAGTCTGTCATTTCTAAAGAAATAAAGGAGCAGATCCTGGCCAGGGAGGGAAGACTTCCCGACATGGTCGCAGCCTGTGTGGGAGGCGGAAGCAACGCCATCGGTTCCTTCTTCCACTTTATACAAGATGAAAAAGTGCGTCTTGTCGGATGTGAGGCAGCGGGAAGGGGAATAGACACATTTGAGACAGCGGCCACTATAAACAAGGGCAGGCCAGGCATTTTTCACGGGATGAAATCATATTTTTGTCAGGATCAATTTGGACAGATCGCGCCTGTATACTCCATTTCGGCTGGACTCGACTACCCCGGAGTGGGTCCTGAGCATGCATATCTCCACGACATGGGACGCGCTGAATATGTTCCGATAACAGATGATGAAGCGGTGGAAGCTTTTGAGTACCTTTCAAGAACTGAAGGAATTATCCCCGCGATTGAATCAGCGCATGCTTTGGCATATTCAATAAAGACAGCTCCAAAAATAGGAAAGGATAAGATCCTGGTCGTTACCCTTTCCGGACGCGGTGACAAAGACTGTGCTGCAATTGCAAAATACCGGGGGGAGGATATTTCAGAATGACCAAAATTGCGGAAGCTTTTAAAAACGGCAAAGCATTTATCCCGTTTGTTGCCTGTGGCGATCCTGATCTTGAGACCACAGGCAAAATAGTAAGGGCTATGTCCGAAAACGGAGCAGATCTTATTGAATTGGGTATCCCTTTCTCAGATCCGACTGCTGAGGGGCCTGTCATACAGTCGGCAAATATGCGCGCTCTGTCCGGACAGATAACAACGGATAAAATATTTGATTTTGTACGGGAGATCAGAAAAGATGTCTCTGTTCCTATGGTATTTATGACCTATGCTAACGTTGTTTTTTCTTATGGCTCTGAAAAATTCATAAAGACATGCTCCCAAATAGGTATGGATGGACTGATCCTGCCGGATTTGCCCTATGAAGAAAAAGATGAGTTTTATCCCTTATGCAAAAAATACGGCATCGACCTCATCTCCCTCATCGCACCAACTTCGCATGACCGGATCGCGATGATAGCAAAAGAGGCAGAAGGTTTTGTATATATTGTTTCTTCTTTAGGTGTCACAGGTGCCAGAAATGAAATAGCCTCAGATATCAGTGCAATGGTAAAATCAGTAAATGAAAATACCGACATTCCATGTGCCGTTGGTTTTGGCATATCTACCCCGGAACAGGCAAGGAAAATTGGTCAGTTGGCTGACGGAGTAATTATTGGCAGCGCAATCATAAGGATCATTGAGGAACATGGGCGTGATTCTGTTCCATACGTTATTGAATATGTCCGCCGTATTAAGGAAGCCTTAAGGCAATTGTAATTTGGATAGTCCTTTGGAAGAATCAGCGTGATTTCTAAAAAAAGGGACAGTGTGATATTTTTTTGATTTCACCCAGTCCCTTTTTTAATGTCAGTTCCTATTTTCATTTTCCAATACAGAACTTTGAAAAGATCGTGTCGAGAAGGTTTTCTGTCACATCGATCCCTAGAAGCTTCGCTATCGAAGATCTGGCATCGGACAGGCAGGTTATTGCCAGGTCGTCCCCCAATCCCCCCGATATAACTTTTCTTGTCTCATTCAATGAAGATAGGGCCGCCGATAGGCACTCTATCTGCCTTGATGTCACGCCGTAACCGCCGGTCACCTTTTTGCCTCCGGTAATCTCGTTTACTATGATGTTCTTAAGCTCTTCAATGCCGTCCGATTTTAGGGCAGAAACAGAGACGATCCTGCTGGAAGGGAAAAATCTTTTTAATCTTTCAGCTGAAGTTTTTTGTGGAATGTCGCTTTTATTGAGTACTATTATGTGTTTCATCGATGAAACCCGTCTGCCAAGTTCCGTCTCTTCCTCTGTGAGATCATCGGCCGCATCTATGACCCAAACACGGAGATCTGCTTCCGTCATAGACCTTATCGACTGGTTCACTCCGATGCACTCGACCTCGTCCTCCGTATCGCGTATGCCTGCGGTGTCAATTATCCTTATTGGTATCCCCATATGGGTCAAGGTCTCCTCGATCCTGTCCCTTGTAGTGCCGGGAACGGGGGTGACTATGGCACGGTCTTCCCTTAAGAGTGCATTGAGCAGGGATGACTTGCCAACGTTTGGACGGCCAATTATGGCAGTCCTTATGCCCTCCCTCAGTATGAGTCCCGAACGGCAGTCATCAAAGATGGACTCTCCTTCCGCGATGAGGTCATCGAGGCACTTCTCACAGTCATCCCTTGCAATATAGCCCTCGTCCTCCTCCGGGAAGTCGAGATCTACTTCCAAAAATGCCGCCAGGCCGGTTATCTTTTCAAGAAGCATCCCCAGCCTTTGGGCAAAGGTTCCCTGAAGGGTCCTTGAAGACGCATAGAGCGCTTCATCGCTCTCTGCACGGATGATCCCAAGTACTGCCTCGGCCTGAGGAAGGTCGATCCTTCCGTTTACGAATGCCCTGCGGGTGAATTCTCCGGGCTGTGCAAGCCTTGCACCCATTGAACATAGCTGCTCGATACATTTCTGTGCGGGGAGTGATCCCCCGTGGCAGTGTATCTCCGCGCTTTCCTCAGCAGTATAGCTTGCTCCCCTGTCAAATCTCACAGCGAGTACCTCGTCGAAGAAGTCTCCTTCGGCTGATCGCAGTCTCCCCAGAGTAAGGAAACGAGCGGGCATATCGGCAAGCTTTTTCTTTCCTTCAAATATTTTGTCAGCGAGCTCCACCGAACCTTCTCCCGAAAGTCTGACTACTGCTATGCCGCCCTCTCCCCATGCTGTAGCAAGTGCAG
>DAITML010000028.1:0-1733 GCA_036835165.1 Synergistaceae bacterium
AGGGCGTGAAGTTCGTATACGACCCTTTCTCCTCTCCAGACCAGGCCTTTTATAAGATGCCTCTGCTGGAGAGTGAATTTGTTCTCAAGAATCGAGGTAATGTCTTCTTTAGCGCACTCAGGGTCACCTGTTGCAAGGAAGCCAAGCCTTCCGAGGTTTATCCCGTAAAGCGGGATGGGATAGCCGAAAGTATACCTTGCAGCACGCAGAAATGTGCCGTCTCCCCCAAGAATGACAGCAAATTCAACATCTTCGCGCCAGATGTTGTCAGGTATCTCAGGTATACTGAGAGCGGAAGCCTCATGAGGGGGAAGCATAAAGTTGATGCCGTTTTCTCTGCCCCAAGCATAAAGTTTCGAGCCCAGGTTTATTGCTTCCGGTTTCTGCGTATTAAAAAGAAGACCAACATTATTTTTATTCATCTTCAGTCCCCTGCCTTTACTTGGTTGCTCTGTGTGCCTCTTCAACGAGTTCCCCGAAGTCGATATTGGCATGTTTTAATATTGTATTGCTCTTTAGTCCCAAAAGAAAGAGAAACTCAATATTTCCCTCAGGTCCCCTGATCGGTGAATATGTGGCGTTTGAGAGGATAAGTTCTGTCTCGCTTTCAACAAAGGCAGCCAGACCGCTCAGCGTCTCCTCGTGAAGCTCTGGGTCGTGGACCACGCCCCTGCCGACCTTCTCCTTGCCCACTTCGAACTGTGGCTTGACAAGCACCACCATGACCCCGTCCGGTTTCAGAAGAGCCTCCAGCGGTTTGAGAAGCAGTTTCAGTGATATGAAAGAGGCATCTGAAACAATAATGTCCGCCCTTTCTCCATTGATCATATCCCGGGTCAGCCGCCTCGCGTTGGTCCTTTCCATTACAACGACCCTGGGGTCGTTGCGGAGTTTCCATGCGAGCTGTCCGTATCCGACGTCAACGGCGAACACCTTTTCGGCTCCTCTTGAGATAAGCACATCTGTAAATCCTCCCGTGGAAGCGCCAATATCTATACAGATCTTTCCGCAGGGGTCAATGCCAAAAATGTCAAGCCCCCTGATGAGTTTGTGGGCTCCTCTGCTTACCCACTCTTTCTCGTGAGCGTCGAGGCATATTGCGGAATCAAAGGGAACCATAGATGCACTCCTGTTTACAGTAATTCCGTCAACTTTTATGCGGCCCTCTTCGATGTAGCTCTGTGCCGCCGTTCTCGAAAGGAGGATCTGCCTTTCGACCAAAAGTTTATCCAGGCGTATCAGTCTTTTTTTCATGCAGATCTTTTAATTGCGCGTATTATTGATTCGGAGGTGAGACCGCATTCGATCCACTGCTCCGAACGTGTTGCATGGGATATGTACCTGTCGGGAACGCCAATGTTTATTACCCTGCATCCCGGATGATCCCTGCATGCATATTCTGAAACAGCCATGCCGGACCCTCCGTTAAGGTAGTTTTCTTCAGCTGTTACTACTACAGCATGATCCCTCATTATCTCTGACAGCCCCTCCAGGTCAAACGGTTTTATGAAGCGGAGGTCTGCAACTGTGGGAATGATGCCCTCATCAGCTTCAAGTCTTTCAGCCGTTTTTAACATAAGTTCGACCGTGCTTCCTATCCCGATAAGACATACGTCCCTTCCGCGGGAGAGCAGTTCCAGTTTTCCCCATTCCGCAGGGACTCTTTCGGTCCGGCCTTGAGAGGGAATATCTCTTGCTGCTTTGCCCCTGGGGTATCTTATGACCATCGGGAT
>DAITML010000028.1:1833-5387 GCA_036835165.1 Synergistaceae bacterium
ACGGCCGGCCTTATGCCGCCTGCTGCCATGCCTGCAGCAAAGGTCAGCATATGTTCCTCTGAGATCCCTACATCGAAGAACCTGTCTGGAAACTTTTTTGCGAATCCGTTCAGTTTGGTCCCGTCAGCCATAGCTGCTGTGCACACAGCAATACGCGGATCATGGGAGGCTGCCTCTGAAAGTGTCCCGGACATAACATCGCTCCATGAAAGCGGTGATGATGAATTGTGATTTTCTGCCGCGTCCAGATCAGTGTTAGGCCCTATGCCGTGGAAAAAGGGAGCATTGTTCTCGGCTTCACAGCATCCCTTGCCTTTTTTAGTGAGTACATGGATCAGGACGGGTTCCTTATAGTGTCTGGCGAGACGGAAAACCTCCTCCATCTCCTCTATGTCGTGGCCGTTGAACGGACCCCAGTAGTTGATGCCCATTTCTTCAAATATATTTGTGGGAAGGATCAGGGATTTCAGTTTGGATTTGATCTTTTTTAATGCCTCTTCCAATGCGTCACCGCGTCTTAAGGTGTGACACTGGTCCTTTATAAAATCTTTGAATTTCAGATATGTAGGATTCACCGAAAGACGGGCCAAATGTCCCGCTATTCCGCCTATCCTTGGGCTTATTGACATTTTGTTGTCATTAAGGACGATAATTACTTTTGTCTCAGTGCTTTCAACGCAGTTCAGGGCCTCGAAAGATACTCCGTTCAGGAGGGCTCCGTCTCCTATCACTGCAATGACTTCGTGGTTCCGCCCGCCTATGTCCCTCGCCTTGGCGTACCCCATTGCAGCAGATATTGATGTGCTGCTGTGCCCTGTAGTGAAAAAGTCATATGGACTCTCATCCATCCGAGGAAAGCCTGCTATCCCGCCCTTTGTCCTAAGTGTGTGGAAACGGTCGAGTCTGCCGGTAAGGATCTTATATGCGTACGACTGATGGCCGACGTCAAAAATGATCTTGTCCCTTTCAGGGTCGAAGGCTCTCAGCAAGGCGACTGTAAGTTCAACTGCTCCCAGGGAGGATGCAAGGTGACCGCCGTTTTTCAGTGTCACCTGAAGTATCATTTCCCTGATCTCACAGCTCAGCTGATTCAATTCGCTGTATGTCAGGCCCTTAAGGCCTTTGAAATCCTTTACCGATCTAAGTATGCTCACGGATATCTCTCCAAGTATCTATTTTGACGGCATTGTGACTGAAGGCTGACCCGATCCCAATGCATGCCTATCTTATATCATAACATTCGTCAATGGTTGCTGTTTAATCAGTGGGTCCTCCTGAGAAGGTATCCGGGAAACTCTGCCAGAAAATCGTCTTCAGGAAGAAGATCCAGGATCGCTCCTCTTGCAAGTTCAGTTTCTATTCCAGCAATTTCGGCTGCCTTTTCCATGCCATATACAGTCACATGGGTCAGCTTCCCCTGTTCGGCATCTTTCCCCGGTGTTTTGCCAAGCTCTGCTGCAGTCCCGGATACATCAAGGATATCATCTATGATCTGGAAAGCCGACCCGATATGCGTCCCGTAGCGCCAACAGCAGTCGAGTATATCGGCGTTGTCTGTTCCCAGCGCGGCCCCGGCGGTAACCGCAGCTCTGATAAGCGTTCCTGTTTTTATGGAAGCGATCCTTCGCACGTAGTCGGGGTCATCTGCCGCGGGTGAGGGATCCATGTCCAGTACCTGCCCTCCGCACACGCCTGCCGGTCCTACCGATCTGCTGAATATCTGCATGGCCTTCAGAAGTTTGTGCGGTTCGATATTGCAGCTGTGGCAGAGAGGGTATTCAAGAGAAAGCGCAAGAAGTGCATCACCCGCAAGGACTGCAAGAGTCTCGCCGAATACAGCATGGTTTGAGGGTTTTCCCCTTCTCATGTCATCATCATCCATGCACGGAAGGTCGTCATGTATAAGAGTGGCAGTATGAAGCATCTCAAATCCTAAAGCAAGCGGAAGCGCATCAGAGGGCGCACAGCCAAACCTCTCAGCCGCTGCCAGGCAGAGTACAGGGCGAAGTCTTTTGCCTCCTGCAAAGAGGGAGTAATCCATGGCCTTGCTGAGTTTTTCAGGGACTCCCATGTTTCTTTCCTGAGTTGATGATTCGAGATACTCCTCAAAGAGCTTCCGATATCTATTAAGCTCACTTTTTACCCTCATATCCTCATCTTTGATCCCCATGATCAGGAGTCCTCTTTTTTTACTGGGGTGAATGCAATTTCTCCGTCTTCGGCAAGCAGTACCACTTTTTGTTTTGCCTCTTCCAGATATGATCGGCACTCTCTTACCAGGCCTATTCCCTTTTCGAAGTCAGAGAGAGCCTCTTCCAAAGGGAGTGCATCTCCTTCCATTCTGCGGAGTATTTTGTCAAGTTCTGCCATTTTTTCGCTGAAATTCATTTAAGTTCCTCCAATTTGATCTGTTGCAAGAAATTCATATACTATGATACAATGCACAGGTTGGATGTTCCAAGGTATAAGGGGGGAAACAAAAATGTCCAAGTTCTGTGATTGCTGCGGTCGCGGACCGGCGACCGGAAATGCCGTCAGCCACTCTAATCGTCATACCAGGCGCCGCTGGCTCATAAACCTTCAGAGTGTCCGTGTTGACGTGGGCGGCGGAGAAGCGCGCAAACTCCATATATGCACGAAGTGCCTCCGTTCCGGTAAAGTCCAGAGAGCCGTTTAGCAAACGGCTCTTTTTTTTATCTTTTCCTTTTTTCATCCTGCTAGTACCCGTCTTTGGCATTGATGATCATTTCCCTTGCCTCATCTTCGTCGACCAGGATCTCTCTTGGTTTTGAACCGTCTGCAGGACCTACTATCCCTATCATCTCCATCATGTCTATAAGTCGTGAAGCCCTTGAAAAGCCGACCCTGAGCCTCCTCTGGAGACCGCTTGCGGATGCTATTCCGGTAGACATTACAGTTTCGACCGCATCTTCCAGAAGATCGTCGTCAAATGCGGCACTGTTCTCCGTGCCGGAGGGGCCGCTGCCCTGTCTGTCGATCTCAATGAAATCAGGCATTCCGAACAGTTTTACAAGGTAGTTGATCCATACTCCCAGCACCTGCTCGTCTACCCAGGGGGACTGTATTCTGAGAGGTTTGGGATGTCTGGTCGATAGGAACAGCATGTCCCCTTTACCAAGCAGTTTCTCTGCACCCGAACAGTCGATTATCGTCCTTGAATCAACTGAGCTCGGCAGGGTGAATGCTACCCTGGCAGGAATGTTGGCCTTGATGAGACCCGTAATGACGTTGACCGAAGGCCTCTGTGTGGCAAGCATCAAATGTATGCCGGTTGCCCTTGCCATCTGTGCCAGCCTGCATATGTACTCTTCAACTTCCTTTGGAGCCGTCATCATAAGGTCGGCAAGTTCATCTACAACTATTACTATGTTAGGAAGCCTGTCCTTCGGTATTACCTTCTTGTTGAAGTTTTCGAGGTTCCTTACCCTTGCTTTTGCAAACATCGTATAGCGGGATTCCATTTCTCTTATCGCCCATGCAAGCACGTGTACTGCTTTTTTTGCGTCGGTTACGGGGGGGGTAAGAAGATGCGG
>DAITML010000028.1:5487-9353 GCA_036835165.1 Synergistaceae bacterium
ATAGTCCTGAGGGGTATGCCCCTCCGTCTGGGGTTAGGTATCTCTATGCCAACGTATGGCTTGCCTGGTATCGGTGCTTCGATCCTGAGACTCGGAACAGCCATGGCAAGTGCTATGTCATTTGCAAGTACAGCGACCTTATTCACTTTGATGCCCGGGGCAAGTTGTATCCTGAACTGTATTACCGTTGGGCCTACAAGTATTTCCGCGAGCCTTGCCTCTATGTTGAACTGCTTTAAGGCCTTTATTATTTTTTCCCCGAGAGGCATAGATTTTTCCTCGTCCATTTCACCTTCGTGTGATTCTTCATTTCCGAATATTTCAATGGGTGGCGGGAATACTCCCTCTTCTCCGCCCTCGCAGGGTCCGCCGTCATCGAGGCTGAACGCAGGATCCTGTATTTCCTCAGACCCATATAAGACCGCCTCCGTACCATGCTGACCAAGTCCTGTTACTGTGACGGGCGGCAGATCAGTATCGTCAGCCGCAGGGCCGAAATAGTCTGAGCCATCGTATTCTGAAATGTTAAGGGCTTCATCCGGGAATTCCTTGTCAGTCCTTTGATTATCATGCTCATTGCCCTTCTTGCTAAAATAACTCAAGAAAGATGAACCGGGCAATTTTATGTTTGAAAATAATGGGATTTCATATAGGAGTAAAGATACATATATTGAAAGCGCTCCGGCTATTAATGTCCCGAATGCCCCCAGCATTGAAAAGAGGTCCCCCGCAAAAGATGCACCGAAGGTTCCGGGGGAAAGCCAGACCGGGTATCTGCCCCGGCCGGATGTCATTGCATTAAGCCCCAATAACAGAGATGCGGTGAGGAATACAAGCAGAGTGCCCAGGGATTGTCTTGCCAGGTGGGGAATTTTTCTTGAAAGCAACTTGGAAAGGCTGAAATAAAGTATGAAAAGTATAGGTATGATCGAGGCTCCGCCTATCGTTTTAAGTATGGACACAGAGATGTCCTCCCCCAGCATGCCTGTCCAGGGAGTGTAGAATGATGCCGTCAGGTAAAGAGACACCAGTGCAAGTACTATGTACGCCAGCCTTGCAAATGTTCCTTTATCCGTTTGTCCTGTCTTTGCCTTTGGCTGGCGCGAAACCGTCTTCTCATTCTTTTTTATTTTTCTTTTGAAGATCATATCAGGCTTCACTGCCTCCTACAGTCATTCCTTCGATCAGCATAGACGGCTGTCCGTCAGTAACCGGCACGCTCTGTCCCGATTTCCCGCATACGCCCGGATCCATGCATAGGTCGCTGCCCAGTGCTGTTATATTTTCAAGCACAGCAGGCCCGTTGCCTGTAAGGATAGCTCCCTTCACCGGGTGTGATATCCTGCCCTTTTTAATTATATATGCTTCAGAGACATAAAAGACAAAATCGCCGGTTGTAGGGTTTACTTCTCCTCCTCCCATTTTTTTTACAAGAAGTCCCCTGTCGGTCATTGCAAGCATCGAATCGAAATCAGAGCCTCCGGGAGCCACAAGCGTGTTGCTCATTCTGGGTACCGGGATGTTCCTGTATGACTGCCGTCTTCCGTTACCCGTCAGCGGAAGGCCCGATGTTTTTGAAGTCAGTATGTCTGTAAGGTAAGATCTCAGTATCCCGTTTTCGATCAGGATATTCCTGCGTGCAGGGGTACCCTCATCGTCAAACATGTAAGAGCCGTAGAGGCAAGGGATAGTTGGATCGTCAATCATTGTTACAGACTCATGTGCCACCTTTTCGCCTATCTTGCCCCTGTAAATCGAGTGGTCCTTCTCTACTATGTCCGCCTCGAGACCGTGTCCGCAAGCCTCATGGATGACAGTGCCGCCCGCTTCGCCAGCCAAAAGGACCTTCATTCTTCCTGCCGGGCATGGCTTTGCGTCAAGCATCAACAGTGCTCTCTTAAGTGCGGCGAAAGCTACTTCTTCAGGGGCTGAACCGGACCAGAAGTTTTTTTGGGGAACGGCCATGCTGCGTCTCTCTGAAGCTGTCTGGAGAAGTCCATCCTTTTCCACTATTACCATTACAGAAAAACTGCAGTATGTCCTCGAATCTTCGGCGCACCTGCCATCGGATCTTATGATCAGCACTTTTCTTTTGGATATGTTGTATCTGAAGGCCGCCTGCCTGACATATTTTGAGTCCTTTCTGATCTTCAGGTCAAGCTCTTTCATATAGCCTATGTCAGGAGGCAGGATATTCTCTTCCATTGTCAGGATCGGTCCGCTAAGGTTTTCAAAAGGAGGATGTTTTGTCCCGAAAGCAGATGTCTCAGCCTCGGAGAGGATGAGGGATAAGGCTGATGAGGAAGTCCCCGGAGAATGTGAATAGAACGTCCTGTCCCCTATGATTATCCTTGCTCCCGATCCGTCAGTATTTGAAGATGCCAGTTCCTCTATTCTCCCGTCCTCATAGTGTGCTGAGTGGGCTGTCCCCGCCTGCATAAAAACATCTGCGTGAACCGCTCCGTTTTTCTCTGTATCCGCAAGTCTCTGCGCTATTGTTTCGATCACTCTGTCACTCATGCTATCTCTCCTGTCGGTCCTTTCACACTGATCGTGCCGATGTCGATACCCTCGCTTGCCAGGCCTTTGATGCATTCCATCATGTCACCGAGCAATTCGGCCGGAGTGAATACAGTTACCTCTCCTCTTTTCGCATCCTCGGTCTTCAAAAGGCCCAATCCTTCGCAGGCATCTATGGTCCAGCTGATATAGTATATATCCTTTTGCGGGACCCTCAGCGATATTTCACATATTTGAGGTCTCACTCTGTCCCCTCCCTCTGTTTCCTCAGGTGTTCCTCATATGTTCTGCTGAATATGTGATTACCTTCAGACGTCGCGAAGAAGAAGAGATAATCTGTTTGGGCAGGCTTCAGAGCGCTTATCCAGGAATCTTCGGAAGGAACCGAAATAGGACCGGGCGGAAGTCCGTAGTTTTTGTATGTGTTGAATGGTGAATCTATCTCAAGATCCTTATATGTGAGGCTCTTCTTTTTGATGCCAAGCTCGTCCCAACAGTAGATCACAGTTGCGCATGACTGAAGGGGCATCCATTTCTCAAGCCTGTTGAGAAATATCCCGGCAAGTACAGGGCGCTCCTCACTTATCCTTGCCTCGCCTTCAATTATGGAAGCAAGCACGCCCCTCTGCAGCGTGAATTTTTTGTCTGCGTGATCCGGGAGATGTGTTCCGACCCTTTCCAGCCAGAGCCCCGATGCCCTTCTTACCATTTGAGACGGAAGGTTGTCGCCGGGAGCGAGGGAATAGGTTTCAGGAAGCAGGAAGACGATCCTGTCTTTTGGATCGTCAGGAAGCAGCTCATGAAGTTCGTCCGGGAAATTGCCTTTTTCAGAAAGGGCTTTCAGAAGCCTGTCGTCACCTTCCGGAAGATCCAGCACTGAATTAAGCGAGTTGTATCTGGTCCCCGGTATGATAGTTACAGTTTGTGCCACCGGAGTGGCTGTCCTTAATTGATTTGCTACCGATACCTCACTGCCTGGGGCAATTAAGTAGGTCCCGGGCCGCAGAGTCCTGTCCATTTCAAGCTTGATCATCCATTTTATGAGCCTGTTGGCATCTTTTACCACACCTGCATCTTTCATTGTCCTTGCGGCTTCTCCGGCCGACATACCGCCGGTGATGGTCACTTCGACTTTTTTTAAGGAAGATGCAAACATATCGGGATAAAGGGCCGGCATGACCAAACAGAGCAGACAAAAAAGCATCAGGGCGGCAAATTGGGGTATCATGTCTCTCTTGCTGTTATTCAAATAATTCTCTCCTTACGATCTCCGGCTTCACTCAAATACTGACGGACGGGCACACGTAGGAATTATACCTGTAATGGCCATAAGGATAAATAGTGAA
>DAITML010000028.1:9453-17447 GCA_036835165.1 Synergistaceae bacterium
CCCGCCATTGTGTTTAAAAAAATGCTTGACATTTAGGATGAAGGAGAGTATATATGTTAACCATTCAACGGATACACAGGAAAGGGGCGCTGAAAAATGAGAAGATCAAAGGTACTTGTTTGTGCTGGCATATCGTCATCATCTCTCTCTTCCGGCGTTTCTTCCTCATGCGGCGGTTCCGGTTGTCGTTGCCGGCCCCGAAACGTGTAACCGATGGATAGAGAGTATTTTTAAATTTCTAGAACATCAAGGCGTTTCAGGGACCGGAAGGAATTCTTCCGGTCTTTTTTTTTACACAGATTTCAGAATCTATATTTTCAAGGAGGAGAATGTAATGAACACGAAATATCTTTTGACCCCCGGTCCGGTCGAGCTGCCGGCAGAAGTGCTGAGGGCAGGTGCTCGTCCTCTGATAGGACACAGATGTCCCGCTTTTTCACAACTTTTTACAGGCATCGAGAGTAAACTGGGTAAACTTTTGAAAAGTGAGGGTCCGGTAATAATCCTTCCGTCCTCAGGAACAGGCGCACTGGAATGCATGGCAGTCAATTTCCTCGAAAAGGGCGACAAGTTTATTTCCATATCATGCGGAGTCTTTGGCGGCAGATTTCGTGAAATAGCGCTTAGAACAGGCGCCGAGGGCATCAATATTGACGTTGAGTTCGGTGACCCGCTCACCCCCGGACTCGCGGCGGAAGCAGTCAGAAACAACCCGGGCTGCAAAGTTCTTATGATGACCCAGAATGAGACGTCGACAGCGGTAGTCAATCCAATAAAGGATATCATAGCTGCAATACCCGAAAAAGACCGCCCCCTTATACTGGTGGACGGCGTAAGTTCGGTCGGTGCCATGGAATGCTTCCCCCAGGAATGGGGAGTTGACGCAGTAGGGACTGCTTCACAAAAGGGACTCCTTACGCCTCCCGGACTCGGGCTTGTGTGGCTTTCTGAGAAAGCATGGAAAGCCCTGGAAGGCAAGACCTGCCCAAGCTACAGCTACGACCTTAAGCTCCACAGAAAGGACCTTGAAGCCAAATCCCCTGCCAACCCTTTTACTCCCCCCGTCTCGCTCTACTATGCCCTTGACGAGGCACTGGACGAGATCCTGGAGATCGGTACCGATGCCTGGTTCAGGTCAAGAAGAAAATATGCAGATGCCCTTGCCGCAGGCCTCGAGGCAATGGGATTCGAACTTTTGGTCAAAAGTCCCGAGGCGCGTTCTCCCGGAGTTACGGCCTTTAAATTCCCTGGCGGAGATACCGAAGCGGTACGCAAAAAGCTTCGCGCAATGGGAATAGAGACAGCCGGAGGCCAGGGAAAGCTCAAAGGAGAGCTTATCAGGGTCGCACATTACAACAACTGGGGCTGGCCGGAACTGTGCATCATACTTGGATCACTGTACGGTGCAGCTGAGATTGCAGATAAGGCCAAAGGCGATTTCCTGGCTCAAGCCTGGAATGTATGGAAGAGGGAGGATCAATGACAATGGCTGACAAAAACAGAAAGTGGAAGGTGCTGGTAGCAGAGACTGTAGGAGAAGCGGGCCTGCAGATGCTCAGAGAGGCTCCTGATATAGAATTAATAGAAGAAGTGGGAATGTCCCGTGAAGATTTGATTAAAAAACTGCCCGAAATGGATGCAGTCCTTACCAGGAGCGGCACGAAGATGGACGAGGAGGCATTGAACGCGGCAGTCAGGCTGAAGGTAGTAGCACGGGCAGGCGTCGGGGTGGACAATGTCAATGTTCCCGTCGCAAGCCGCAAAGGTGTTGTGGTCATAAATGCACCGACAGGCAACACACTGGCGGCAGCGGAGCTTACAATGGCCCTTATGCTGGCTGTTGTAAGAAAGGTGCCTCAGGCCTTTGGTTCACTGAGGAGCGGAGAGTGGGACAGGAAAAGGTTTTCGGGCCATCAGCTTAGCGGAAAGAAAGTACTGGTCCTCGGCCTTGGCAGGATAGGAGCTGCGGTAGCGCAGCGCTGCCGAGCGTTTGGCATGGATGTTTTCGCGTACGATCCCTTTACCCCCAAGAAGAAGGCAGAATCACTGGGCATCCCCATTAGGGAGGATCTTGCTGACGCTCTTTCGATAGCTGATGTGGTGACCCTTCATATGCCGCTTACTTCAGATACTGCCAACATGATTGACGAAAAAATGCTCAGGGCCTTCAAAAAGGGTGCATATCTGATCAACTGCGCCAGGGGCGGAATAGTTGATGAAAAGGCTGCGGCAGAGGCTGTAAGGGAGGGACGCCTCTCGGGGATAGCATTTGACGTATACACATGCGAACCGCTTGGTAATGATCATCCCTTCCTCGCAAAGGACATCGAAGACAAGATCGTCATTACCCCTCATCTTGGAGCAAGCACAGAAGAGGCTCAGACAGAGGTCGCGAAAATAGCTGCTGAAAATATGATCGCCGCTCTGCGCGGAGAACCCTACGAACATGCGGTCAACCTTCCCTTCCTTGAACAGAAGCTGAACAAGGCGCAGAAAGCATTTCTGCAGCTTTCGAGGAAGATGGGAGTTTTGGGGGCAAAGCTGGCTGAGGTTGAGTGCGGTGCTGTCTATGGCTGTCATATAATGCTGAGAGGAGATCTTTTCTGCGAGGAAGAACCAATCCCAAGCAGGCTCTGTGCTTATAGCATAGCTGTACTTAAGGGGCTTTTTGAAGTGAGCCGTGGTCCTGAAGTCTCCTATATGCTTGCTCCACTTTTGGCCAAAGACAGCGGCCTTGCTGTGGAAGAGGGATTTGCCGAGGCCAGGACATACAAGAACACGATCGAGCTTACGCTTGATGCCGAAAAATGCAGCGTTTCGCTGATCGGTACCATCACTGAAGAGGGTCGGATGAGGATCGTCAAAGTCAATGACTACTGGCTTGACTTCGTTCCCGGCGGAAAGCTCATACTCTTCCAGAACCACGACAGGCCGGGAGTAATTGGGAAGATAGGGAATATTCTCGGCGAATCAAAAATAAACATAGCCAACTTTGCCCTTGGCCGTAAGGACAACAGCGGACTTGCTCTGGGGGCTCTGGAGGTAGACAATGACATTGATGAAACGACAAGGAAAAAGCTTGAAAAAAGCGGGGATATGCTTTGGCTTGCTCTGATCGATCTCACTGAGACAGAGTAGTATAAATGTTCAGACTGAAGTAAGTATAAGCGCCAGAAGGGAGAGAATTGCTCTGAAGCAATTCTCCCCTGTCTTTTATTCAAAGGGCAATTTTATATATTTCGGATGCTTTTATCACCTTTGCTTAAAATCAATTGATCTGATATAAGATAATTTCAGTGGCGGCCGCAGACTTCATATCCCTTAGGCCTGTACGGAAATGAAAAACCATGGGGAGGACAGGAGCACATGTGGAGCTATTATTGGCCGATCGGATTTATAGTTTTCTCAAATGTTCTCTACCACATCTGTTCAAAATCGATCTCAGGGGCATCAAATCCCTATTTCCCGCTCCTTGTGACTTATTTTGTTGCGGGAACAACATGTTTATTGCTCTATTTCCTCACCGGACACGCCAAAAACTTTTCGGCAGATGTAAGTGGCATAAGCTGGAACAGCCTTATTCTTGGGGTATCGATACTCTGTCTTGAGCTTGGATTCATAATGATGTACAAGGCAGGCTGGAACATAAGCATAGGGTCCCTGATAGCAAATATCTGCCTCGCAGCTGCTCTGGTCCTTATAGGAGTATTTTTTTACAGGGAAAGTTTTACGATGAACAAGTTAATAGGGATCATTTTATGTATTGCCGGACTGATATTTATTAACCGGCAGTAGGATCTGAGATCCATGTAATTCAAAGAACAAGGCTGCCGGATCATCTTCCGGCAGCCTTGTTTAAGTCATTTGTCCCGCAAAAAACTACTGCAGGGTCTTGTCCAGTATGTCGCTGGTTTTTTGGGCATTCATCTTCAGCTGTTCAAGAGCATCTTCCATTCTTGCCTTGAAATCTGCGGCAAACGATTCGTCAGTTACTCCGGGAAGGTTTATTTTTACGTTATATGCAGCAGCCTTTCCTGCAGCCTCGGCGATCAGAGCTGCACTTCCCGCATCGCTGATCGTGTTTGTGTTGCCGTCTCTTGCAGCCAGACAGGCAAGCTCAGCAACCTCGACACAAGCTTCCAAAGTGAGCAGAGGGACTTCTGTTGCAAGTTTTGAGGCTTCTCCCATCGCTTTTTTGCGGGTGCACTTTTCCTCTTCTGTGGCCTTGGGCATCTTCATTGCCGCCATAAAGGAGTTGAATGACTCAGTGTCCCTGTTCATGAGGTCGACTAATTTGAATCTCAGTGACTCGCTTTTGCCAACCGTGTCTTCCATTACCTGCCAGCTGTCCTTGTATTTTTCCTTGCCTATTGTGAGGTTTGCCACCATTGAGACAAGGGCGGCACCGAGAGAAGCGCAAAGTGCTGCAACGCTTCCTCCGCCGGGTGCCGGTGAATCCGAGGCAAGTTCATCGATAAACGCGCGAATTTCCATCCTTTCAAATTTCATAGAGACCCCTCCTGCTATCCTTTTACAAGTTTTGTCAAATAATCTTCGTCAGCCAGGAAAGGAACCGTTATGTGTCCGTCGCTTCTCTTGCGGTTAAACTCCCCTACAGTTGAAAGCGCATTTTCATTCCTTGCCCAAGCTCTTCTTGCTACTCCGCTTATTACGTCCCAGCTCAGCGAGGCTTTGATGATGCTGTCTACTCTCTCGCTTCCGTCAAGGACCAGGCCGAAACCTCCGTTAATTGATTTTCCGGTGCCTACTCCCCCGCCGTTGTGGAGGGCTACAAGGCTCATGCCTCTGGCACAGTTGCCCGCGAAACAGTGTATAGCCATCTCACCCATTATATTGCTTCCGTCTTTGATGTTGGAAGTCTCACGATATGGAGAGTCTGTGCCCGATACATCGTGGTGGTCCCTACCGAGCATTACCGGACCTATCTCCCCGGTACGGACCATCTCATTGAACTTAAGGGCTATTCGGACTCTTCCCTCTTCGTCCTGATATAGTATCCTGCACTGGGTGCCTACTACAAGTTTGTTCTTTTCAGCATCCCTGATCCATGCCCAGTTGTCATGATCCTGGAACCTGCGGGTAGGATCTATGCATTCCATTGCTGCGCGGTCAGTCTTCCTGAGGTCTTCCGGATCGCGGCTGAGGCAGCACCAGCGGAACGGGCCGTAACCGTAGTCGAAGAGGAGGGGCCCCATTATGTCTTCAACGTAAGAGGGGAAGACAAAACCTTCG
The DNA here is from genome assembly GCA_036835165.1 of Synergistaceae bacterium. Classification (GTDB taxonomy): domain Bacteria; phylum Synergistota; class Synergistia; order Synergistales; family Synergistaceae; genus Caenicola. Next base: position 14,707 of record DAITML010000028.1, read on the forward strand.
TAGGTATCCATGCCGTTCTTTGCAATTTCTGTCACTCCCGCGTCGAACACAGCCCGCATGAAGGAGTTGCCGTAGTCGAAGAAGTATGTACCCTTCTCTGACAGTGCCTTTATAAGTTCATAATGTTTTCTGAGTGTTTTGTCTACCAGTCTGCAAAACTCGTCTTTGTCCTCTCCCAGGAGCCTTGTCCTCTCCTCGAAGGAGATCCCCTGAGGGCAGTAGCCTCCATCGTAGACCGCATGACATGAAGTCTGGTCGGAGAGCAGTTCGATCTCGATATTATTGTCCAGTGCGTACTGAAGCAGGTCGACAATATTTCCTTCATAAGCTATGGAAAGAGGTTTGCCGGCATCCATGGCCTCCTTTGCCCACCTGAAGGCCTCAGGAAGGTCTGCAGTCCTTTTGCTGACCCATCCCTGGCTGTGCCTTGTCTCTATTCTCGAGGGATCTACCTCGGCTATTATCGACGCTGCTCCGGCGATCTCGGCGGCCTTCGGCTGAGCACCGCTCATTCCGCCGAGTCCGGAAGAGACAAAAAGATGTCCTGCAAGGCCTTTGCCCTCCGGCAGATGAAATTTGCTTCTTCCTGCGTTGAGGAGTGTGTTGTAGGTTCCGTGCACTATACCCTGAGGGCCTATGTACATCCACCCTCCGGCTGTCATCTGACCGTAGTTTGCCACACCAAGGGCGGCCGCCCTTGTAAAGTCTTTGGGCGTGTCGAAAAGTCCTATCATCAGTCCGTTGGTCAGTATCACCCTTGGAGCGGAGGGATCCGACCTGAAGAGTCCGAGCGGGTGTCCCGACTGGATCACGAGTGTTTGGTCAGCGGTAAGTATCTCCAGGTATTTCATTATTAGCCTGTACTGCATCCAGTTTTGGCATACCTGTCCGGTCTCGCCGTATGTGACGAGTTCGTAGGGATAAAGTGCCACGTCAAAATCGAGGTTGTTGTCGATCATGACCTGGAATGCTTTGCCCTCAGTGCATCTGCCCCTGTATTCATCGATAGGCTTGCCGTAAAGGCGCCCCTGCGGCCTGAAACGGTAACCGTAAATCCGCCCGTGCTCGCGATATTCCCGGAGGAACTCCGGTGCCATCTCTTTGTGGTATTTCTCGGGGATGTAGCGGAGCGCGTTCTTCAGTGCCAGTACCGTCTCCTTTTCATTCAGTACCTGTCCCCTGTTCGGCGCCCTCCTGATCCCCGGTTCAAAAGCGACCCTGGGCGGAAGCCCTTCCGTAAAGTCCAAAGCTATTTCAAGCGCCTTCCCTGTCTTTGGATCAAACATTTTGGTCAACTCCGTTTCTTTTTTATAAATGTAATTTGATATTTTTCTTGACTAAGAAAAATATCTGACTATACTAATTGTAACGCAAAGATTTAGGATTGGAAAGTATTAAAGTTGTGAAATATGATAAATATCTAGCAGGAAAATGTTTCATCTTAATAGCATAATTATAGCACCGCAGTTCTCACATAACAGCATCAAAACAATAAAGGGGGATTTTTAAATGAGCTCAAATCCGGTAGTTCTTGATGGGAAATCTCTTACTATTTGCGATATCGTTAATGTTGCAAGGAATGGTTACAGGGTCGAGATAGACCCCAGAGCTGAGAAAGCAATAACAGAATGCGCTGACTCGGTCAAGGAATGGGTCAACGAAGGACGTGTCGTATACGGAGTGACAACGGGCTTTGGAGACCTTGCGTCAGTCGTTATCCCGAGAGATCAGAGCCGCCAGCTTCAGGAAAACCTGCTTATGAGCCACGCCTGCGGCTTCGGGGAGGCTCTGCCTGAGGACTTTGTTCGTGCGATAATGCTTCTTAGGATCAACACTCTCACTAGAGGATACTCGGGGATAAGCCTCAATACCCTCACCCAGCTTCTCAATTACCTCAACCTGGGCATCCATCCTGTGATACCGCGTCAGGGGTCTGTTGGCGCAAGCGGAGACCTCTGCCCTCTTTCACATCTTGCCATTACGCTGATCGGACTCGGCGACGTAGTCTACAAGGGCAAAAAGATGCCTACCCATGATGCTCTCAGCATTACAGGACTCAAGCCTGTCGACCTAATGCCCAAGGAGGGGCTTGCCCTCAACAACGGAACAACTGTCATGACTGGCATAGCAGCACTATGCCTCTATGATGCTAAAAAACTTCTGAAGAACGCTGACATCGCGGCGGCTCTGTCGGCCGAAGCTCTCCATGCTGTACCCTACGCATTCGACAAGCGAACGCATGATCTCCGTCCGCAGGTTGGGCAGGGCATAGTGGCGGAAAACATGAGAAGGCTGATAGAGGGCAGCGAAATCGTTGATACATATAAGAAGGACCGGGTACAGGACGCATACTCGCTGCGCTGCCTGCCGCAGGTTCACGGGGCAAGCAGGGATGCGGTCTCATACGTGGAAAGCGTGATCAACATAGAGATCAATTCGGTAACGGACAACCCGATCATTTTCCATCAGGACGGGGAAGCAATAAGCGGTGGAAATTTCCACGGTCAGCCCATTGCGATGGCGATGGATTTCTTCGGAATAGCGGTAGCTGAGATTGCAAACATCTCCGAAAGGCGCGTTGCAAGGCTTGTGGACCACAAGCTCTCCGACCTGCCCCCCTTCCTGGTAGCCGAAAGCGGAGTCAACAGCGGTTTTATGATCCCGCAGTACACGGCTGCAGCAATAGTCTCTGAGAACAAGGTGCTGGCACATCCTTCATGCGTCGACTCCATTCCGACATC
>DAITML010000029.1:0-17343 GCA_036835165.1 Synergistaceae bacterium
TTCTATTACCACTTGCCTCTGCTTACATGGCCTGCGATCTCCGCTTTGCTTCTCTGCTTGATCACTGTGGCTTCTTCAGATGCCTGTTTGAAGAGCGCTACGCACGGAGGATCGAGGTTGATCTCGATGCCCTCTTCTGCCAGTGCCTTAAGTTTGTTTGCAAGCTTTACTATCTCCATATGGATGTCGTTTGTACGGACAGACATAAGGACTTTCTTCGCTTCTTCCTCTGTGAGTGCTGTGAATTTATCCTTTTCGGCACCGCACTTGGGGCACTTTTCAGGAGCTTCGGGGCCTTCGTGGATGTAACCGCATACTGAACACTTGAACAACATGATATCTACCTCCCGGGTTTTTGTTGAGATATTTGCCTGCTGCATTCTGATATAGTTTTACCTCAATGGAGAGGCAAACTGTCAAATATTTAAGACGATTATAATTATAGCATGTAAAGCCCCCTCTATCAGATGTCTTAAGTTTCAGATTATTTAGCGTCTGAGCATTTCTCGGTAAAAATGAGCAGAAATGAATAAAATTACAAAGTAGCAATAAATACATTGACACTTTTATCACAAGGTGGTTATATTGCGGTATCCAAAGAGGATATTAACTCTGTAGGATCTGTTCCCCTCTGTCGGTCTTTCCGTCAGGGAGAGAAAACAAAATAAAAAAATGCTGTCTGTTTGCGGGGATATGATCCGTGCAAAGGGAAGGGCCGAATAAAAGTCATATTCATGACATATTCAGGGATCCTCCGCCTTTGCGAAGGGTCCCTTTTTATTAGGATGAAAGGCAGGTGTTTTTCTGATGGAAGAAAATCGTATAGGCGTAGCTTCGATAATTGTTGAAGACCCGGGATCGGCAAGGGAAGTAAACGATGTGCTGCACGACCACAGCGGGATCATAATCGGAAGGATGGGCATACCTTACAGGGAGAGGAACGTCAGCGTGATATCACTGGTGCTTGATGCCACTTCCGACGAGATCAGCGCGCTGACAGGCAAGCTTGGCAAGATAAAGGCGGTCTCAGTGAAAGCTGTAATGTCAAAGGGCCGTACTTCCTAAAGCCGGTGCAGGCCGTTTCGATCTCCGACAGGGCTCTGAATATATGATACAGATATATAAAAAGATATTAATAGGACAAATTTTAAACTTTAAGGAGAGATTATTCATGAAAAAGGTATTACTGGCAGTGATGATCGTACTTTCCGCCGCAGCAGGCGTCGCATTTGCGGCTGAAATGCCTGCGGCTATGGGCATCACATATGTTAAGGCGCCCCTGAACATTCCGTCTATCGTTGCAAAGTACAACCAGGCATTCGAAAAGGCATATCCGGGCGTGAGCCTCAGCTTTCCTGAGATAACAGAGGGCCCCAAGCAGACAGCGGCGCTTGCCGCGGATGAGATAGGAATTGCCAGCTGCCTCGGTTCCACCTCAGCCATCCTGGCCGCATCCGAAGGGCTTGATGTAAAGATAATAGGGATCTATTCAAGAGCCCCCAAAGCCTTCATGATAATAGTGAGAGATCCGGCCATTAAGAGTGTAAAGGATCTCAGAGGCAAAAAGGTAGCGGGTCCAAAGGGCACCATCCTGCACCAGCTCCTTGCGGCCGCGCTGAATAAGGAGGGCATGTCCGTCAAAGACGTTGAGTTCGTTCAGATGGATCTCTCTTCAGGCGCCAATGCACTCTCTTCCGGAAGCGTCGACGCTGCTCTTCTCGCCGGACCTGCCGCTTATAAGGCCCTCACCTCAGGGGCGCGTATGCTCAAAAACGGAGAGGGGCTGGTGGATGCAACAATAGTTATAGCAACCACAGAAAAGTTTGCCAAAAAGTATCCTGAAGCAGTTTCAAGATTTTTGAAGGCACACAAGAACACGATTGGATGGATCAAAAAGAATCCCGACAAAGCCGCTGAGATGACACAGAAGGAGACCGGCCTTCCGATGGAGGGCGTCAAGATGATGACTCCGTGGTATGATTTTGACAGCAAGATCAGGAAGAGCGATATGGATGAACTTGCAAAGACCCAGCAATTTATGATCGAGAACGGACTTCAGCGCAATAAGATAGATGTGGATTCATTGATAATGAGGTGAGGCAATGGATCTTCAGTCAACTCCCAGAGCCAACCGGCTCCATATAGGTTTTTACGGCAGGCGAAATGCCGGAAAATCAAGCCTTATAAACCTTGTCACCGGCCAGCATACAGCACTTGTGTCGGATCATGCGGGAACGACCACAGATCCTGTCATAAAGAGTATGGAGCTGCTGCCTCTGGGTCCCGTTGCGGTGATCGATACAGCGGGCCTTGACGATGAAGGAGACCTTGGAAGGCTTCGCATTTCAAGGACAATGGAGATGATGGACAGGACCGACCTTGCCCTGCTCATCGTATCGGCTGCGGATGCAAATGATACATCGCTGGAAAGAGGCTGGCTCGAAGAGTTTAGAAAGAGAAATATACCTGTCATAGGTGTACTCAATCAGATAGACAGAGTACGCCCGGAAGAGGCTGAAAAGATAAAGTCGGACCTTGAAGCAGGCCTGGGCATAAACTTTGCTGCAGTCTCAGCAAACGAAAGGGAAGACAGGGCTGAGCTCCTGTCGGCGATAGTTAAAAATGCACCGACTGATTTCGAAAGCACGACGCTTGTAGGCGACATCTTCAACAGGGGAGACTCGGTGGTGCTGGTCGCCCCTCAGGACATTCAGGCGCCCAAGGGAAGACTCATACTTCCCCAGGTCCAGATGATCAGGGACATTCTGGACAACGGCGGACTTGCCCTTACTGCAACGCTTGACCAGTTTCCGAAACTTCTGGACTCTCTGAAAGAGCCTCCGGCGCTTGTCATAACTGACTCGCAGGTATTTAAGCAGGTGAACTCGATCCTTCCCAGCGATGTTCCCCTGACATCCTTCTCAATAGTTATGGCGAGGAACAAGGGGGATCTGGCTACCTTCGTCAGGGGGGCAAGGGCTATATACGAACTGAAGGAGAGCGACAAGGTGCTTGTTGCCGAGGCCTGTACCCATGCCCCGCTGGAAGAGGATATCGGAAGGGAAAAGATCCCGAGGTGGCTCAGGGAAAGGGTGGGCGGCGGGCTGACCGTGGATATTTCCACCGGACTCGATTTTCCCGCGGACCTGAACAAATACTCTCTGATCCTGCATTGCGGCGGATGCATGTTTACAAGAAAACAGCTTATGTCCAGGATGATCAAAGCTGACGCAGAGAATGTCCCGATAACCAATTACGGCATCGCTATAGCCGCGATCAACGGGATCCTGGAAAGGGTAATTGAAGTTTTCCCCGAATTAAAAAATCAGTGAACTGAAATACCAAATAGCCTCATGTTGGACAGGTCAGGTCACCTCAGTGAAGGAATGTTGTCAATTTTAAGTTTAAAATTTAAACTGGGACCCTGAGCATTGCTTAAGGCAAAAAATGATTTACCTGTGTTCCTATAAAATTTAAATTACAGGGAGAATGTTCGTTGAAGAGGACAATGTCATCATATTTGCACTGCTTCAGGGAAATTACCGTTGCTTTTCTCTTCACTGCGATTTATCTCTGTTGCCCCGGCGTGCCTGCATATGCGCTGGATCTGCATCAAAATGAAGAATATGCTGCGCCGATCCCTGAGGACTTCAGTGACCTTCCCTGGAGCGGATCATTCGAAAAGCTTCACAATAAAATTTCACGGGAATATGCTTTTACAGATTGGAAAAATATTGATTGGGAGTACCTATATAAAAAAACCAAACCCAAAATTGAAAGCGCACAGGAGTCAAATGATTTTACGGCATATTACCTGGCTCTGAAGGAATACCTTTACAGCATCCCCGATGGACATGTGCGCATGACCTCCATCCCTGAGATCGATTATAAATTTATTGGAGGCGGTTTTGGATTTTCAGTTGTCAGATTGTCGAACGGCAAGCTGGCAGCAACCTGGGTGGATATATCGGGAGAGGCTTATGCAAAGGGGATGCGTCCCGGTGCAGAGATCATTAGATGGAATGGCCGTCCTGTGGCGGATGTACTTAATGAAGTTCCTGTGCTTTTCGGTTCTAACCCTGCAACAAATGAGGACCTTGTAAATCAGAAGGTCCGATATCTTGTCAGAGCTCCGATAAATACGCCGGCATCAATAATATTCTCAAATATTGACGGCATAACCGTAGAAATGTCTTTATGCTCTTATGATGACAATGGATCATCCCTGCGTAAAAATTATCCTGCCTGTGTGGTTTTGGACGGACTGAGAGACCTGATCCTGGAAGTGAAAGATCCGCAGGAGCCTCCTATGTCCATGGTCGAAACAAGATTTATTAAGGGTAACATAGGTTATATCAAGTTATGGGGAGAATTTGACTTTGACTTTAACGGGGGAGAGGAAGCCCCCTCAACACTGGGTTTGTTCAGGAAGGCCCTGAGCGAATTCAAAAAAGCCAAGGTCAGGGGGCTTATACTTGATATCAGAAACAATGTCGGGGGGCTGGATTCAATGGCCGCGGATATCCTGGCATCGTTCTACACTGAAAAAGTGATTTATGAATATCAGAATTCTTACAACACACTGACGGGGAAAATGGAGATACGTCCTGATCCTTCCGTAAGATCCCTTGAGTCGGATCCCGGTCTCTATATCGATCCCGCAATTCCTTACTTTGACGGCCCAGTCGTGGCCCTTATCAATTCAAAATGCGTAAGTTCCGGAGAGGGACTGGCAAAGGGGATAAGGGACCTTCCCCGTGGCGCGACTGTGGGATTTTATGGAACAAACGGCTCTTTTGGATTGGCGGGCGACGAGGCCAAGATCTCGGATGAAATCGTTGTGCACTGGCCCTATGGGCAGTCACTCGATAAGGACAAGAAAGTCCAGATAGACAGCCGCGAAGGAGAAGGCGGGATCTCGCCGTCCATCCGGGTGCCAATGACACCGAGCAATGCGCTTAAAATCTCTGAGGGAGTGGATGTTGAACTCGAAAGTGCAATTGAGGCAATAAAGTCATATCAATGAGGTCTTATCGGAAGAATATAGCCGGACATTCCGATGTTGATCCGATTAAGTATTTGTACGGGACTGCATTTTTCAGGATCTTTGTGCTATGCTATGCGGGTATGAGCGCATATTGCGACACAACAGTGCGCCCATCATCAATCAAGGAGGTCGATCGTTGGTGAGTTCCGACATATCCGGCAGTATCATCCTGCTGGTCGTTTTGCTGATACTCTCAATTTATTTCAGCGCAACCGAGACGTCAATAACGGCAGCAGGGAAAGGGAAACTACTCGCTCTATCTGATGAATATCCGCATCGCAGAAAAGGTTTCCTCTGGCTTGTAGACAACACAGCCAAAGCAATAAACGTTACTCTGATTGGAAACAATCTGGTCAATATTGCCTCAAGTGCAGTCGCAACGACCTTGGCGCTGAAGCTTTTCGGTGTATTGGGACCTGCTATTGCTGTTGCCATAATGACAGTATTGATAGTGGTTTTCTGTGAGATCCTGCCTAAAAATTTTGCGATAGCCAAAAAAGAGGGCGTACTGCTTTTCTCCCTTCCCTTCCTGAAGTTTTTCAGCACGATAATGACTCCCGTAACATGGTCCCTCAGAGCGATTTTGAAACTGTTTGGAAAGATCGCAGGAATGGATCTTGTATCATACAGTTCCCTGATCTCACGCCAGGAGATAGACCACATAGTTTCAGAGAGCAGTGCTGCCGGTGCGCTTGAAGAGGAAGAGCGCAAGATGATCCACGGTGTCATAGCCTTTGAAGAAACAAGGGTCTCAGAGGTAATGGAACCAAGGACCGATGTCTACGCAATAGAACAGGACGGTACGGCTGAAGAGGCAGTTAAAATATTCATTGAGAGCGGACATTCGAGGATACCCGTCTACAGGGAAGATCTTGATCAGGTGATAGGGATACTTTATGCCAAGGACCTTCTTGGCCCGCTTGCTCACAGCGAAAAAAACATCTCGATCCTTAAACTGATGAGAAAACCGCTCTTTGTGCCTGAGACCATGAAGACGGACGAAGCGCTTGATACGATGAAGAAATCAAGGACGCACATTGCCATCGTTATAGATGAATACGGCGGTATGGCAGGCCTGATCACTCTTGAAGACCTAATTGAAGAGATAGTCGGTGACATCCAGGACGAATATGATACGGAAATCCCTGAGATACAGTCAGAAGATGAGAACACATATCTTGTGCAGGGGCAGGTAAACCTGGAAGAACTTTCTGATGCTTTGGCATATCCTTTTGATACGGCCTTTGAGGATGTAGATACTCTGGCAGGAATGGTGCTTGAACTTTCCGGGGGATTCCCGACGCAGGGACAGCTTGTGACATACGGGTCCTGGGACATTCATGTGCTTGAAGTCCAGAACCACAGGATACTCCAGGTCCGCATGAAGTACATAAAAGAACGGACAGAGGGACCCCTTTCTGACTAGTCCCCGAAATGGAAAAAGCGGAGGACCGCACTGTATGTGCGGTCCTCCGTTCATTTTTATTCTGGTTTGGGATAGCGGTTTACCTTGCCTGTCATTTCTGTTATGCGGATCTTTATTACTGCCGTCACATTGAGCTTCTCTTCTGTTATGGGCCCCTTTGGTCCACGATAATGTTCCATCATTATCTCCAGAGCTTCTCTTTTTTCTTTATTATCTTCAATGAATTCTGCGATCCCGCGGCCTGATACGCTTTTATACTTCATGCTGAATTTTGCAGGATCTTCTTCATTGCGGACGATTTCAGCATCTGTGGCAACGTTGAATGCGACCTTGTTATTCTCTTTCAGAAGGTCGATCTTTTTGCCCTCCTTGGCGCAGTGGATAATTATAAAGTCGTCGCCGAAGCCGTAATTGAGCGGTACGATATAGGGCCAGCCGTCATTCCCCGCCATTGCGAGTTCCATCCATTCACCACTGTCAAGGACTTCCATCATCCATTCATGCGATGCCACTTCCCTGTCGTTTCTCCTCATATGGTACGCCTCCTGGAATATATTCAGATCAATATAGGATCAGTATAGGAGATGCCGGGGAAGAACACAATAAAAAAGCCCCCGCTTCGTAAGGGTTTGATGATCACTTATACTAAGGTCACCTGAAATTATTTTCAGGGTTTGGAATAGTAATTTATCTTTCCGGTCAGCTCTGTGACAGATATCATTATCACTGCAGTGGCCTTGAGCATACCTTCCGTCATAGGTTCCTTTGGACCGCGGTAGTGTTCCATGAGTATTTTTAGTGCCTCTCTCTTTTCTTCTATATCCTCAATAAATTTTGCAGTGCCCTGTCCTGAGACGCTCCTGTACTTCATGCTGAATTCCGACGGATCCTCTTCGTTCCGGACCACCTCGGTGTCAACAGAGACGTTGAATGCGACTTTGTTATTTTCTTTGAGGAGGTCGATCTTTTTGCCCTCCCTTGCTCCATGGACGATAATGAACCCCTCACCGAAGCCGTAATTGAGCGGGACGACATATGGCCATCCGTCTTTTCCGGACATCGCGAGCTCCAGCCATACGCCCTTTTCAAGTACATCCATCATCCATTCGCGCGAAGTGACTTCTTTATCTTTTCTTCTCATAAAAACACCTCCGCAGATATGCTCAAATGATTATAAAACCTGGAGGAGCACAGTACAATCCGAAGGCATGAGATCAGCCGGCCCTGACGAGTAATTCCCCTGATATCACAGATTGACACTCAGATATTCAGATGCTATTTTAGCATGGTGAATATAAAGGATTAAGAACGGAGTGACAGTGATGTTCTGTTTTAAAAAAGCAGCAGATAGAAATTTCAAAGATGATCCGTCGGTCTTTACATCTGTAAGGGAGATAATTGACAGGGTCAGGAACGACGGGGACAAAGCCCTTTCATATTACAGCAATAAGTTTGGTGCCCTTGCCGCGGATTCCTTCAGAGTTTCTGAGAAGGATATAAACGAGGCCTATTCAGGTATTTCTGCAGATCTCCGCAGTGCGATTGAGGAGGCTGCTTACAACATCAGGAACTTTGCTCTCCTGCAGCGTGATACGTTGAGGCCGCTGCTTGCGACAGAAACCTTCGGGGGCATCTTTCTGGGGCACAGCGTTATACCTGTAGATTCTTGCTGTTGCTATGTCCCGGGAGGCAATCATCCTCTCTTTTCAACCGCCCTGATGTTGGTGATACCGGCAAAAATTGCAGGAGTCAAGCGTGTCTGTGCTGCCGTCCCCCCGATGTCGGGAAGCCGCCTGCCGCATCCGGCGACGCTTGCTGCGCTGAAGACCGCCGGTGCAGATGAGATATATTCCGTTGGGGGAGCTCAGGCTGTGGCGGCTTTCGCATACGGAACTGAAAGCATAGTGCCCGTCTCCATGATCGTGGGGCCCGGAAACAAGTATGTTACGGAAGCGAAAAGGCAGGTATACGGAAAGGTCGGAATAGATTTTGTTGCCGGTCCCAGCGAGGTCCTGGTGATTGCGGACGAAAAAGCGGATCCGGCAATAATTGCTGCGGATATCCTTGCCCAGTCTGAGCATGATGTTGATGCTGCGGGCATTCTGGTCACAACATCAACGAAGATCGCCGAAAGTGTCACGGCAGAGGTGAAGCGTCAGCTCAGCGGTCTTGACACAGCGGACATCGCCGCTGAGGCATGGGAAAAAAACGGAAGGATAATGATCGTGGATTCGTTGGAGGAAGCTGCAGCGATATCAAATGATATTGCTCCCGAACACCTTGAAATAAACACCGCTGATCCGGATGAGCTGCTGCCATTGCTGAGGAACTACGGATCCCTCTTCATCGGAGAGGGTTCGGCGGAAGTATTCGGTGACTATGTTGCAGGCACCAACCACACTCTGCCGACAATGGGCGCTGCGAAGTACACGGGAGGAGTGTCTGTTATGACCTTTCTCAAGGTTTGTACATTCCAGCGTATAACGCCCGAGGGTGTCGATCTTTTGGCTCCCATTGCGGAAGTAATGGCTGAAAACGAAGGCCTCACCGCGCATGCCCGTGCTGCCCGGGTCCGTATGAAGAAAAAAGGGTCCTAGCTTAAAGACGGACCGATATGCCCCTTTCGGACAGGTATTTTTTGAGTTCCCTTATCGGGATCTCATCATAGTGGAAAAGAGATGCTGCAAGCACGGCATCTGCCCTGCCTTTGATGAAAGCATCGTAAAAATGGGGATAGTCGCCTGCTCCCCCGGAAGCTATGACGGGTATGTTTGCACGTGAACTTACCTCAAAGGTCAGGTCTAGGTCGTAACCTGCTTTTGTCCCGTCTCTGTCCATGCTCGTAAGGAGGATCTCACCTGCCCCAAGCCTCTCTGTTTCCTTTGCCCATTCAATGACGTCCAGGCCTGTGGCAGTACGTCCTCCTGCGGTGTAGACTTCCCAGGAACCATCAGCTTTTCTTTTGGCGTCTATTGCGACGACGATGCACTGGCTGCCAAAATCTTTAGCGCCCTCGGTTATGAGTTCCGGCCTCCTTACGGCGGCAGAATTGAGGGAAACCTTGTCTGCACCAGCCCTGAGCAGGGTACGAATGTCTTCGGCTGTACGAATGCCGCCTCCGACAGTTATGGGGATGAATACCCTTGATGCCACTGCCCTGACCAGATCTGCGACTGTGTTTCGCGCATCGCTGGTCGCTGTTATGTCCAGGAAGACAATCTCATCGGCTCCGGCAGCTTCGTAAGCGACAGCACATTCCACAGGGTCGCCCGCATCCTTCAGATCCACGAAATTAATGCCCTTGACGACCCTCCCGTCTTTTATATCAAGGCATGGAATTATCCTCTGTGCGTACATTTTCAGTTTCCTCCTGCCAGTTCCGCAAAACGTCTCAATATGGAAATGCCTTCAGTCCCGCTCTTTTCAGGGTGGAACTGACATCCGAAAAGATTTTCCTGCTCAACTGCCGCATCGAAAGTTGTTCCGTAATCTGATAGGGCAGATACTATCTCTTGATCTTCCGCCTTTACATAATATGAGTGTACAAAATACATGTATGGCGAACCGGAGAGCTTTCCAAGAAGCCTGCTTTCCTTTTTTGTTTTTATTGAATTCCATCCCATGTGGGGTATTTTCAGTCCTTTGTCCGCAGGAAAGAGCAGTACCCTTCCTTTCAGCACTCCCAGTCCCGGAACGTCGGGACTCTCTTCGCTTTCTTCGAATAGCAGCTGCATCCCGGCACAGATCCCAATAAAGGGTTTACCGCTTTTGGCAGCACTTTTGATTGTCTCTGTGAGCCCCTTGCGTTCCATCTCTGCCATGGCGCTTCCGAACGCACCGACACCGGGGAGTATGATCCCATCTGCTGAAAGTATTTCTGCGGGGTCTGATGTTATTGTCCCGGGACACCCTATAAAGTCGAGTGCATTCCTGACGCTCTGAAGATTGCCCGCTCCATAATCTATTATCGCGATCATCGGTCGTCGTCCTTCTTGTGCCGGGACATAAGTTCTTCAAGGACCTCGTTGAAAGTTATGCCTGAAGAGATGCAGGCTACCAGAAGATGATAGATCAGGTCCGCCGCCTCATAACGGAAACTTTCCCTGTCTCCTGTCGCTGCGGCAATCGCAGTCTCAACGCCCTCTTCGCCCACCTTCTGTGCCACCCTGGACTGACCTTTCGCAAGAAGCCGTGCCGTATAGCTCTCTTCGGGGCTCTCTGACTTTCTTATGTTCAGACAGCGCCAGAGGCGCCCCAGGAAAGTGGCTTCGGTGGAATTTTCCTTTCCCCATAGGGAGCGGTGGAAACATGTCCGCTTTCCGGTATGGCATGCCGGTCCGGAAGGTTCCACTATTGCGAGCAGTGTGTCTCCGTCGCAGTCAATTCGAAGTTCGATGACCTTCATAACATTCCCGCTGGTTTCGCCTTTTTTCCACAATTCTTTTCTTGAACGGCTCCAGAAGGTAAGCTCTCCTCCCAGTGCTGTCTGTCTGAGGGCCTCTTCGTTTGCCCATGCAGTCATCAGTACTTCCGCACTTGTAGAATCCTGTACAACGATCGGAACGAGCCCATTTTCGTCAAATTTGACAAGACGCATATCTATGTCGGACATTGTCTATCTTTCCCTTCCGGATGCGGCTTTCAGCGCGTCCGAGATAGTTATCCCGCCCTCGTAAAGGCTTTTGCCGACTATTGCACCGGCCAGCCCCAGAGCATTCAGTGATGTGATGTCGTTTACAGAGGTTATTCCTCCTGCTGCAACTATGTCATTTCTGCTTCCGGTCAGTTTCCTGTAAAGTTCGGTGTCGGTGCCTGACATAAGGCCGTCCCGGTCCGTATTGGTCACTAAAAAAATGGAGAAACCGGTCTTTCTGAGCCAGTCAAGGGCTTCCTCAGGCGTCATGTCCGTCTCACTGAGCCAACCGGAATGCACTACCCTGCCCCTTCTTACGTCTATCGCAGGCATTGCCGCCGGTCCGAATTCGCTTGCCAGGCGGTATGGCATGTCCTCATCAGTGAAAAGGAGGCTCCCTATCATCACTCTGTCAGCCCCTGCGGATATCGCATCCCTTATGCTTCCTTCTGACCGGAGTCCTCCCCCGTACTGGACAAACATCCCAAGGGAGGATATCTCTTCAAGTACCTGCAAATGGCAGGGGCGCCCCTCTTTAGCTCCCTCAAGATCGACTATATGGATATGGGAACAGCCTGCATCCAGGAACCCCTTTGCCATTTCGGAAGGTGTGACACCATAATCCCTGATCGTCGAAAAATCTCCTTTGGTAAGGCGTACAACTCTGCCTCCGAAAAGATCTATCGCCGGAAAAAGAATCACAGCCAGAGCCCCTTTGTGCTTGGTGCCCGGTCCGAAGGGGAAAGCGCCTGTCCGAGAGCCATGCCGACAGCCTTGAAGACCGCCTCCGCAGCGTGGTGTGAGTTGTCGGTCTCAAGAAGCGCGATATGGAGTGTTATGCCTCCCTCTCTTGCAAAACCCCTGAAAAATTCAGGAACCAGCTCCATGTCGAAACTGCCGCATTTTTCTGAGGGGAAGGAGCCGGAAAAATAAGCTCCGCCTCTTCCGCTGAAGTCGAGGGCCACTCTTGCCAGGGAACCGTCCATAGGAAGGATGCACCAGCCGTAACGTGCGATGCCCCCCTCTTTCGCTATATCCTTAAGCATCTGTCCCAATACGATCCCGATATCCTCTGTCAGGTGGTGAAAGTCTACCTCGGTATCCCCCCTGGCCTTAAGGCAGATCCCGATCCCGGCCCTGCTGAACATAAGGTCGACCATGTGGGCAAGAAATCCGCAGCCTGTAGCTATCTTCCGGTCCTTTCCCGGGAATTCGAGAGAAACTTCGATCTCAGTCTCATTGGTCCTTCTCAGTGTCTCTTTTTTCATTCTCATGCCGCCCCCTTGACATAGTTTTCAATTGCGTTTACTACTCCGAACATTGAACGCCATCTGATCTGAACAGATCCTGAGCCCGCCACCAGACGAAGCGATACAGGAGCTGTCTCTTTGATGACCATCAGCCCGTTGGCTTTCAGCGTGCTTCCTGTCTGGACTATGTCAAAAATGCAGTCGCTCAGTCCCAATGCCGGTGCAAGTTCAACCGAACCGTTGAGCTTGAGTATCTTGATCTGAACTCCCCAGGAATTGAAGGTATTTTCTGCGATACGGGTGTACTTTGTTGCCACTTTAAGTCCCATCAGGCTGCAGGTGTTGCCGTTGAACTTTTCAGCCGCGGTTTTAGTGCCCGCGACAGCCATGAAGCACTTTCCCCGTTCGGTGTCCACAAGCTCCACCATGGATATCCCCGATTCTTCCACTACATCGCTGCCCGCGATCGCAAGGTCAGCTGCTCCGTAGTGCACCATTGCAGGAACATCGGATGGTTTTGAAAGAAGATAACGGAAACTGCCATCGTCGATTACAAGATTTCTGCCGTGATTTTTCAGATTTTCGACCGGAAGCCCCGAGCCCTCCAATATTTCTATGCAGTCCTGAAGCGAACGCCCTGTGGGCAGTGCAAATGTCAGCATGATAGAGCCTCCCTGTCAAAATCTGACAGATCAAAGATCTGTCCGGTGATCATGTTTGTTACCAGTTTTGATGAAAAATCAGCCCAGAATTTGTATTTTCGCAGCTCCGCAGTCTTCTTCGATTCCTCTTTGTCCGCTGTCCAGCTCAGTTCGAAGGATATTCCCTTCTTATAAAGGCCGTCCGCATAACGCAGTCCATCAGCCGGATCGCTGCATCCGCACCATAGCATTATCTTGGGCGAGGGTGAACCGTCTACGCAGTGTTCTGCAAGCTCCTTTATGTTAAGTGCGAAACCCGAAGCTTCACCTTCCATCCCCACTTTTGCGAGAAGTCCGTCGTATCTGCCTCCGCCTCCCAGAAGCGAGGCTGTTACGGAAGAGTATGCGTTGAATATAGGTCCGCTGTAGTAGCCGAGATCACGGATAAAACCCAGGTCGATTCGTATCCTCTCTGAATATCCCAGCTTGCAGAGCGAATCACATAGTTTTTTGAGAGGCATGAGGACCGAGGGGTCGTCCATCATCAGCATCGCTTCACCGATAACCGAACAGTCTCCTTTGAGCGAGGGCAGAGTCCTGAGAAGCTTTCTTCTTTTTTCATCTGTATCGGTCTCGTCAAGGATCTTTGAATATGCGGTGTATGATCCGTCCTGGAGCGCGCTTACCAATTGCTCGGCGCTCTTTTCGGGCACTCCTTCAAAGAGTTTTGCGACAACTGACATATCCCCAATTACAACGATCGATCTTTCAATTGAAAGTTCATCAAGCGTCCTAAGAAGGAGAGATATGACCTCTGCATCTGTGCCCGAACCTTCCCAGCCGATAAGCTCTATTCCGACCTGGTTCTCTTCGAGGTTGCCCTTGGGGGGCACAGGCGCAGAAAAGACCCTGTCCGCATAGCAAAGCCTCAGAGGCCTCTCATTTTCTTCATAATGGGTGCTCAGGTAGGCAACTGCCGAGAGGGTCAGATCGCCTCTCAGGACACAGGGTTCCCCGAACGGGGAGTTAAGTGCGATCAGCCGCCTGGCTCTGGATTTTGAAAGCTTGCCCCAAACATCTTCGACCAGCTGAAGCTCAGAGGGACTGAAAGGCCTGTAGCCGTACATTGAGAAAATTTTGAGCGCTTTGTTCCTGCAGTATTCGAGCTTTGCAGCTGCCGGTCCGCCGATATTGCTGCATCCCTTTGGGTTTCTGTTCATGGCTGTATTTGATTTCCTCCTGTGGCTGCTTTGAACTTCGTAAAATAAGCAGACGGTATTTTTATTTTTTGCTACCACTTTACCTAGATAAACTGATAGCTTGCTAGTTTTTCAAACGGGCTATATAATAGCACGCGTTTGTCTCTTTTGCAAATGTGGGGGAATGATCATGAAAATAAACTTTATGCCTGATGCGCTCATATTTGACGTGGACGGGGTGCTTTTAAATGTTGAGAGGTCTTTTCCGGAAGTGATACGCCTGGGCATCCAAACCGGATGGGAGACTATTTGCGGCGGAAAAACTGATTGTGCCGGATACACTGCCGATCATGAAAAAATATTCAAACGGCATGGATCTTTCAATGACGATTATGATATTGCATGGACGATGCTTTCCATAGCTGCCTCAAGCGGCAGGAATGGTCTTTCTGAAGCACTGCCTGCGCCGGACAGGCTTAACGAGGAGCTCCGCACATTTAGCGGAAATGTCATATCCTGGATAAGTGAAAGGTACGCGGATCCCGTACCCAGAGATGCTGTCAGAAAGATGTGTACCGAACTTTACTTTGGTACCGAAAAAAGCCCCGGCCTTTACAGGTTAGAGACCCCTATGCTGAGATCACACTGGGAAGAGCTGGGGATCCCCGTAGGCGTTTATACAGGAAGGAACCTTGCTGAGTGGGATCTTGCAAAAATAACTTTGGGGTGGCAGGATTTCCCTGATGATAGGATAATACACAGCGACACAGGCATACACAAGCCCTCGCCGGAGGGGCTGGAACTCCTTTCAAAGAGGCTTGGGTGCAGCGCTCCTGTCTTTTTTGGAGATACAGGCAGCGACATGAAAGCTCAGGCTGCTTTCGGAAGGGGTTATTTTGTTGCGATAGGAAACCTTCTTCCTGAGGCGGATTACATCTATGATGACACAGAAAGCGCTGTAAGGGAGATAATTTCCCTTATAGAGGAGGGATGATCAATGGATAAAAAGGAACTTTTCTACAGCATTGCACGTCCGAATATAAGAGATCTTGAGGAATATGATCCCGGGCCGATATCCGCGGACCTAGTCCGCATTTCGTCTAACGAAAATAACCTCGGTGTTTCAGGAAAGGCTGTCGAGGCAATAAAGAATGCCGCTGCTGAATGCAACAGGTACGGTGACAGCAGGTGTGACAGCCTGAGGGAGAAGCTTGCCCGCAAACATGGCATGCTCCCCGGTCAGTTTGTCATAGGCAACGGTCTTGACGGTGTGTTTACGATGCTTGGCCGTGCCTTCATTGAACCGGGAGATGAAGTTGTGTGCGGTGAACTTACCTTTTCAGTCTATCAGGAAATGGCCGAGATCATGGGGGCAAGTGCGGTAAAAGTTCCGATGTCGGATAATATGGAGCTGGACGTCAACGGTTTTATCAGTGCGGTTACAGACAAGACCAGAATGGTCGTTTTCTGCAATCCGAACAACCCGACAGGTACGGCGGCAGGCACGGAGGACATCCGGAAAATTCTGGATGCCGTGCCTGAAAAGGTGCTCTTTGTCCTTGACGAGGCATACATTGAATTTGCCGACGAAAATGCGGCCGACGGACTGACGCTGCTCAATGAATATCCTAACCTCATGGTTTGCAGAACATTCTCAAAAGTATACGGGCTGGCCGGATTGAGGGTCGGATGGATAGCAGGCGACGCAGAGCTGATGAAATATATTTATAAGGTAAGGGAGCCCTATGTTGTATCTGTACCGGCAGCGGCGGGAGCTGAAGCTGCACTTGAAGACACTGCATTTTTGAGTGAAAGCATCCGGATGGTCAGAAACGAGAAAAAGAGGTTCTATGATTTCTTCCGATCGAACGGCATTAAGTTTATTCCTTCACAGACCAACTTTATTCTTCTTCCCCTCGGGGATATCTCTGTCCGCCTCAGGGACGGCCTTCTTAAAGAGGGTATAATAGTGAGGCTTCTCCGTTTCAGAGGTGAGGGTATCATAAGGATCACGATAGGACTGCCTGAAGAAAATGCCATCCTCCTGGAGAAATTCATGAAGGTATACCGGGAGGCAAAATAGGGCAGCAGGGTTGACAATTATCAAAAAGGTGAATAGAATTACCCCCAACATATTAAAAACAACGAACTGAAGTCGAAAGGAGGCACTGGGACATGACACATATCAATTACAGCATTACATCTTGTGGCAATGTTACGCAGTTCTCCTTTATCGGCGCGGGTCCCCTTCACGGGATCTGCGCTCGGGCTGCATGATTCGGACAGATCGACCGAATAACAGTATCGTTGCGTAAATCGCCGTTGAAGCAGGGCCCGCAAAAATGCGGGTCCTGCTTTTTTTGTGCCTGCGTCACGGCACATAAGGATTAAAAAATTATCATCAGGGAGGAAAAGAAGATGAAACTGGTAATAAGAAACGTTGAGACGAAAATATCAAGGATACGCTACACTCTGGAAAAAATGGTGGAAAGGGATCATCCGTATGCACAGAAGATGAAGGAATATGGTGTAAAGCCGGAACACATAAAGACAGCCCGGGATATGCAGCTGCTTCCCTATACCACGAAGCAGGATCTGCAGAATCACTATCCCCTCGGCTGGCTGAACGTGGACAGGAAGCACGTTGTCCGCTTTCATGCGACCTCCGGAACTACCGGGAATCCAACTGTGGTCTGCTATACACAAAACGACATAAAGATGTGGAGCGAGTGCGGAGCCTGGTGTCTGGGACTTGCGGGGCTTGATGAATGGGATACCCTTCAGGTCTCCTACGGATACGGACTCTTCACCGGAGGACTGGGTATGCACTATGCGGGAGAGCACCGCGGACTTGCTGTGATACCGGCCTCCGGCGGTGCAACGGAAAAGCAGGTCAGGATGATCAAGGAAATGGGCGTAACGGCCCTTGCATGCACTCCCTCGTACGCCCTCCGCATATCGGAGGTGTGGGATGACATCGATCCCCATCGTTTTTCAAACGGAGGAACAAAGCTCAAGATAGGCATAATTGGTGCTGAACCCTGGTCGGAGGGGCTAAGGAAGCGCCTTGAAGAAAAACTTGGGATAAAAGCTCTGGATATATACGGACTGAGCGAGGCGATGGGACCGGGAGTTGCGATGGAGTGC
>DAITML010000030.1:0-17251 GCA_036835165.1 Synergistaceae bacterium
GCAAAGAATGAAGATGCCACAGCACCCCAGACACCTCCGTCCATACCAATGTAAGCCGCATAAATAAGGAAGGCCGGAGCTACTCCAAAGCTTATCGCATCGGCAAGACTATCCAGTTCTTCGCCGAAAACGCTGCTGCCTCCAAGGCTTCTTGCCACCCTTCCGTCCATAACATCGAAGAATACCGCAAAACATATAAGCACCGCTGCGGGCAAAAAGTGCCCGTGATATGTCATTATCAGGGAAGCCATTCCGCAGAAAACGCTCCCGCTGGTTATCATGTTAGGGATAATTTTATTTATAGGTATGTTTCTTATCTTCCTGTCACGTTTTCTCATTCTTTTACCACTCCGATCACCGTCTCTCCGGCTACCACCCTGCTGTTGAGTTCAACTGCGGGCTTGACCGCCGGAGGAAGGTATATGTCGACTTTTGAGCCAAGTTTAATCATACCATAACGCTGGCCCCTGTCCAGTCTGTCTCCCTTATTTACACGGCAGACTATCCTTCTTGCAAGAATGCCTGCTATCTGGACAAGGAGAAAACGGCCGTTTTCAGATTGCGCACCCACGTAAAAACGCTCGTTGATCTCTGATGCTTTGGGGGCTATGGCAAACCATTTCTTGCCGGGGACGTATTTGACATATTCAACTTTGCCTGCAGCCGGAAAACGGTTGACGTGGACATCAAGACCATTCATAAAGATGCCTATTTTTACAGTCCTGCCGGTGTACTCATGATCAACTTCCTCGATCTCGACTACCTTGCCGTCAGCGGGACTCAGCCATCCCGAAGAGGCCTTGGGCATCCTCTCCGGATCACGGTAGAACCAGATCGCCAGCATGAGGGGAAAGGAGAGAAGCACGGAGATCCAAGCAGATATCAGCCCCCCGCCTATGACCATAAAGGCCAGTCCGAATATCGTCGGAAGTCCGTCGCGTGCCAGCTTCAATCCAGTTCCGCCTCTTCATCTGTCCTGACTATGCTCACATCAGCCACAGAATCACCTTCATCAAGCCTTACTACCTTGTATCCTGTTGCCGTACGGCTGAGGCTTGATATCTCGTTTGTATTGATGCGGACCATCCTGCCCTTTCCGCTGATAACGACTATTTCCTGATCGTCTGCCACTCCCCATGCTCCGACCAGCCTGCCCGTTTTATTGGAGAGTTTCATCGCCCTCACTCCATATCCTGCACGGTGGTGCTGTGTAAACTCGGAGTAATTCGTCCTCTTTCCGATACCGAGTTCACTTATGAAGAATACCTGGCGGCCCTCTTTCACCACATCACAGCCGACAACGAGATCTCCGTCATCCAGCTTGATCCCTCTGACTCCCTGGGCCTGTCTTCCCAGCGGACGGAATTCTTCTTCTGAGACCCTCAGTGTCTGCCCCATCGAAGTGGTCAGCAGCAGTTCGTCTTTTCCGCTTGTGACACGGACCCTTGCAATGTTGTCATCCGGGACCAGCGTGAGTACCCTGCGGCCTGCCCTGGTAAGGCCGTCAAGTTCTTCAACAGGCAGACGTTTCGCTGTACCCATGCAGGTAACAAAGAAAACATATTTAGCTCCGCCCAGGTCGCTGTCCTTTATTGCTACGACCCTCTCCTCCTTTTCAAGCGTGACTATCGTGCCGACAAGTTTTCCCTTGCCTGTTTTAGGTTCGGGCAATATATAGCCTTTTATGCCGAATACACGTCCCATGCTTGTGAACAGGTAGAGCGTCCTGTGAGTATTCGTTATGGTCAGCAGTGCTATTTCGTCTTCAGCCTTCGTCGAGACTCCCTTGACTCCCTTGCCTCCCCTTGACTGGACCCTGTAGTCCTGGAGGGGCATCCGCCTTATATAACCGTCCCTGCTCAGGGCTACGACAATTTCCTCCTCGGGAATGAGGTCCTCTTCTGAAACCTCTTCAGCTGAATTCTCTATGTCTGTCCTTCTCTTGTCTGAATACTGCCGTCTGACTTCCATCAGTTCGTCCTTAACTACGGAATCAAGAATGAGCTGGCTCCCAAGTATGCTCCTGTACCGTTCGATGTCCATGATAAGCTGGGTCATCTCGCTGTCGAGCTTCTCCCTCTCAAGGCCTGTCAGTCTCTGCAGACGCATGTCGAGTATCGCCTGAGCCTGGATCTCTGTAAAATCGAGCCTTTCCATCAGGCTGTTCCTGGCTGTTACTGCGTTGTCCGATCCCCTGATTATCCTGATAACTTCGTCTATTGCGTCAAGAGCCCTAAGCAGTCCCTCTATTATGTGGGCACGGTCTTCGGCCTTACGGAGCCTGAACTCAGTCCTTCTCCTGACAACGACCCGCCTGTGGTCCAGAAAGACGCTGACCATGTCCTTAAGCGGGAGCTCTTTTGTCTCTCCGTCTACGATCGCAAGGTTGATCACTCCGAAAGTGCTCTGCAGCTGCGTCCTTGTGTAGAGCTGACGAAGCACAAGATTGGGATCTGCATCTCGCTGAAGTTCTACAACGATCCTCATGCCCTCCCTGTCAGATTCGTCCCTGAGATCGGAGATGCCGTCTATCATCCCGTTTTGGACACATTTTGCTATAGTTTCTATGAAGTTTGTCTTATTTACCATGTAGGGGATCTCAGTGATCACGAGGTTCTCTTTTCCCCTGCGTGATTCTTCGATATCCACACGGCCCCTTACCGTAAGTTTTCCTCTTCCGGTCCTATATGAATCTATGATCCCCTCCCGGCCGACTATTATCCCTCCTGTGGGGAAGTCCGGACCGGGCATAAGTGTCATCAGCTCGCCAAGCTCAATGTCAGGATCATCCAGCAGCGCACAGCAGACGTCGATCGCCTCGCCAAGGTTGTGGGGAGGGATGTTTGTCGCCATTCCCACCGCTATGCCGGTACTTCCGTTGACAAGAAGGTTGGGGATCCTTGAGGGAAGCACGAGGGGCTCCGTAAGCGACTCGTCAAAATTCGGCCCCCACTCCACCGTTTCCTCATTTATGTCCGAGAGCATCTCTTCGCCAATGGAGTCCAGCCTGGCTTCTGTGTAACGCATTGCCGCGGGGGGATCTCCGTCTATGGAACCAAAGTTTCCCTGTCCGTCGACGAGGGGATACCTCATGCTGAAGTCCTGAGACAGTCTGGCCATAGTATCGTATATCGCAGAATCTCCGTGGGGGTGGAATTTTCCCATGGTCTCTCCGACAATACGGGCGGATTTTTTGAATGCCTGGTTGTGCCTTAGGCCCAGCTCGAGCATAGCGTAAAGCACCCTTCTCTGGACAGGTTTGAGTCCATCCCTGGCATCCGGCAGTGCTCTTCCGACTATGACGCTCATAGCGTAATTCAGGTAGCTCTGTTTTATCTCCTCTTCCAGCGGTAGAGTTATTACCTTGTTGACTTCGAATATACTCGCCTGTTTATTTTTGTGATCCACTTTTACG
This sequence comes from Synergistaceae bacterium, assembly GCA_036835165.1. Classification (GTDB taxonomy): domain Bacteria; phylum Synergistota; class Synergistia; order Synergistales; family Synergistaceae; genus Caenicola. The sequence continues at coordinate 3,416 of DAITML010000030.1, forward strand.
CCCCCGAACTTCTTAACCATATGACAAGCGGCGGTACTTCCGCCGCTTTATCTTAAAGACCTGTCTATTTTACCACCAGAGGGTAACCTTTTCACCATTTGTTGGAGTGCAGCGAATGAGGGTCTATCCCTTTGTGAGGATCTTTAGTTTCAAGTGGCCGGCCTATTGCGGCTATTCCCATGAGTGCGATCTGCGTCGGAACATTCAGAAGTGATTTGAGCTTTCCTTCAAGGTCGTTGTCTCCGCGCTTGGCACCAAGCCACACTGATCCGAATCCAAGAGCATTGGCTGAAAGAAGGATGTTCTGCATAGCTGCCGAACAATCCTCCTCCCAGTACCTCAAAACCTTACCATCACGTTCAGTTTCCGAACATACCGCTATCGCCAGCGGAGCTGATTTAAGCATCTTCCCGTATGGGTGGAGGTCTGCCATGCTGTCCAGCGTCTCTCTGCTGTCTATCACAATAAAATGCCACGGATGGTAATTGCTGGCGCTGGGAGCGGCACATGCACACTCCAAAATAGTCTTCAGGGAAACATTGTCAACGTTCTCTGACGGATCGAACCTGCGGATGCTCCTCCTGCTGAGGATATTATCTATAGCTTCCAGGCTTGTCCGGCTCATCGGCAATTACTTTCCGGTCAATGGCTGTTGTTTGTCGGCCTTACAGGATCTATCGACCTTCCAAGGACAGGGGATGACAAGACTATTGCCGTCGTAGTCATTCCGCAGCTTCCCATCTGGCTTATTACATCTTCGAGATGTCCCACCGAAGATACCACTACTTTCAGTATAACGCCGTCGCTTCCCGTAAGATGATGGCATTCGAGCACTTCAGGTATCGCTCTGGCAAGTTCATCGGACTGGGCCAAAAGCGCTACCGGTATGGCAAGACGGATAAAAGCCATGATCGGATAGCCGACTTTGGACTGATCGACGATAGCCTTATAACCTGTGATGATACCGGCATCTTCCATGCGGCGCACTCTTTCTGCAACGGCAGGCGAAGAGAGGCCTACCCTTCTGCCCAGTTCGTTGAACGATATCCTTCCGTCTTCCTGAAGTATTTTCAGTATCTGTATCCCTATGTCATCTAGCAATTTGCCGGTTAACATAGATACACCTCCGCTTCCTTATTAAATAAAACTATTTTGATTAATGCACGCCTATATATTAAGGCATTATTTGCAAAAATGGAAGAGCAGGCACAATTTTTTTTGTGATCATCAAAAATTATCACTGAGTATTTAAAAAATGGAAGATAGCTTATGTCTTCAGCCTCTGCCGGCCCTCACTATCAACACTATATGCCATTCTGTGAACCTGTTCTCTGCTTTTTTGCCAGACTGTTGGCAACAGCGCAGGCAGCAGCTATTGAGTGGAGGCATGGGACACCTGCTGCCGACGCGCTCCTTCTCAGTTCAGCTCCTTGCATCATATGACGTTCATTGCCGCCGGGGATGTTCAGCACCAGATCCCAGTCTCCCTTTCTCAGTCTGGCAACAAGATCTTCCTGAGAAACTTTGTTGACTTCAATGCCCCATTGCGAAAGGTAGTCTGCCGTTCCGGATGTTGCGTCTACCCTCCATCCAAGGGATGTGAACTGGGCAGCTGTCGACATTGACTCTGCTTTTTGCGAGTCTGCTATGCTCATCAGTATCCTGCCTTTTTCGGGAGGCAGCCATCCTGCTCCCCTCAGCCCGTCCATCATCGCATCGGCCAGGTTGTCGCCAAGGCCAAGGCTCTCACCCGTAGACATCATCCTTGGCCCAAGTTTCGGATCGATCCCGGGGAGTTTATCATTGGAGAAAACAGGGATCTTAACTCCCCATTGTCCGCTCAGCGGGAAAATTCCCGTTCCGTACCCCATCGTGTTCAGTCTCTCTCCCAGTGCAACTCCCACAGCAAGATCCACCATGGGAACCATTGATATCTTGCTGCAGATCGGAACTGTCCGGCTTGCCCTGGGATTGGCCTCAATGATCCAGAAGGTCCCGTCCTTAAGTACGAACTGAATGTTCAGCAATCCATGTATATCCAGTTCCTTTGAGATCATTCTGACTGTCTCAAGTATCTTCTTCTGCTGCTCGTCAGTGAGCGAGAAGCTGGGAAATACGGCAATGGAGTCCCCCGAATGGATGCCTGACGGATCTATGTGCTCAAATATGCCGGGTATGAGGACATCATCCCCGTCACATACCGCATCGCACTCAAATTCCTTTCCCTGAAGGAACCGGTCTACCATGACCTTTTGTCCGGGTACAGCTTCAAATGCCTCAGAGAGGACTTCGAGCATCTCTTTCTCGCAGTAGACCGTTTTCATCGCAACTCCGCCTATTACGAAGCTTGGTCTTATCATCAGAGGATATCCCAGCTGTGCTGCGACCTTGCAGGCTTCGTCTATAGAGGCCACATCAACCCCTTCCGGCTGAGCGATTTTCAGTTTGCTGAGCAGCCTTGAAAATTTACCCCTGTCTTCAGCTGCGTCGATTATATTTTGATCAGGCCCGAGCAGGCTTACTCCCTGTGAAGCCAGGTCAAGCCCCAGCCTAAGAGAGGTCTGGCCGCCAAAGCATGCAAAGACTCCCCTTGCCCTTTCACGTTCCAGAACTGCCATAGCATCGTCTATGTAGAGAGGCTCCAGATACAGCGCATCGGAGATGTCATGGTCCGTACTTACCGTTTCAGGGTTGACGTTCATCATGATCGCCCTTATCCCCCTCCTGCGAAGGGCTTCGACTGCCTTGACGCAGCAGTAGTCAAACTCCACACCCTGGGCGATCCTTATGGCCCCTGAACCAAGTACTGCAATTCCCCCCGCACACTCCTCCCACGGGTCACTTTTGACGCCGTATGCTGCGTAATAATATCCTGACCCGGAGGGGAATTCCCCTGCACAGCCATCGACCTCGCGGTATCCGGTCGTGCATTGTTCCTCATCGAGGATCCTCAGCGTCTCTTCTTTGGATATGCCTGCCGAGGCTGATATTCGGCCGATAGACATCCCATGCAGCCTTGCAGAGACAACATTTCCGTTCACAGCTCCGTCTTCTTCGAGGTATTTTTCTGCAAGCTGTATGCTGTTTAGCTGTTCAATGAAATATTTTCTTATGTGCGTCCTTTTCGACATCTCTTCAACAGTTGCGGAGCTCCTCCTCAGAAGCTCGGTTATCGCTTCAAGCCTCAGGTATGTCGGAGCTGTTATCTGTTCCCAGAGTTTCCTTGTTTCCCAGGTACGCATCCTCCTGTCCGGAAGATACCTTCCTCTTTCAAGTGAACGACAGGCTTTTACAAGCGCCTGAGAAAAATTCGCTCCGAGCGCGAGAACTTCGCCTGTAGCCTTCATCCTCGGGCCAAGAGAGGAATCTGCCTGCGGGAACGTATCAAAGGGCCATGAAGGCACCTTTACAGCAACATAATCAAGTGCCGGTTCTGACAGGGCACTGCCGGCCCCTGTGACAGGGTTGGCCATTTCTGTCAGATTCATGCCGATGGCTATCTTTGCTGCCATTCTGGCTATAGGGTATCCGGTAGCCTTGCTCGCAAGTGCGCTGGACCTGCTTGCCCTTGGGTTGACCTCAATAACATAATATTCGTTTCCGTCAGGGGAGAGTGCGAACTGGACATTGCAGGCCCCGCGTATCTCAAGCACATCGACTATCTTCAAAGCAGCAGTCCTCAGCATCTGCCATTCCCTGTCCGTAAGGGTAAGTGCAGGCGAAACCACGATGGAGTCTCCTGTGTGAACTCCCATCGGATCGACATTCTCCATGCTGCAGACTGCCAGTGCGTTGCCAATGTTGTCGCGGACGACTTCAACCTCTATCTCGTGCCATCCTTCAAGATAACGCTCTATCAGCGCCCTGCTGACGGGTGAAGCAGTAAGGGCATCTTCGACTCTGACCACTAGATCCTCTATATTCCTTACGACAGAATTCCCCGATCCTCCAAGTGTGAAATCCGGCCGAAGTATGAGCGGCAATGGAGTGTGCATCGCAAATTCCTGAGCTCCTGCGACCGAAGATATGCCCCTGCTCGCGATTATCGGCTGACATGCGTCGATCATAGCTTTTCTGAAGGGTTCTCTTCCTTCAGCCCTCTCAATGGCATCCGGCTGTGTGCCAAGAACTTTACATCCGTACCTGTCCCACATTCCCATCTTTGCGCATTCCATACAAAGGTTGAGTCCGGTCTGGCCTCCCAAGGTCGCGACCACTCCGTCGGGCCTGTATTCTTTCAGGACATCTTCAACGACTTCAGGAAGGAGCGGCTTTATGCAAACGATGTCTGCTACAGTCAGGTCAGTCTGTATTGTGGCAGGGTTGCTGTTAAGGAGTATTACTTCGCAGCCCTCCTCTTTCAAGGCACGGCATGCCTGGCTGCCGGCATAGTCGAATTCCGCAGCCTGACCTATGCGTATAGGTCCGGAACCAAGCACCAGCACTCTTTTTATGCTATTGTCCTTCATGCCTGTATCTCCCCCGATCTGCTGACGTGCGCGACAAAATCATCAAAAATGTACGATGCGTCTTCCGGTCCCGGCGATGCTTCGGGGTGGAACTGGACACTGAAAGCATCAAATTCCCTATGAAGAAGGCCCTCTACAGTCCCGTCGCCCAGGTGTCTGAAGGCCACTTCAAGGCCTGTCCCTGCCAGGCTCTCTTCAGTGACTACATACTGGTGGTTCTGGCTGGTCAGTATGCCTTTGCCTGTTGAAATATCCATCACCGCCTGGTTGGCTCCCCTGTGTCCGTATCTCATCTTGTGGGTCTTGGCGCCGCATGCCCTTGCAAGCAGCTGATTGCCCAGACATATTCCAAGTATCGGTCTTTTGCCCAAAATTTTCCTTATTTCTTCTGTTTCACCGTCAAGAACGGATGGATCGCCCGGGCCGTTGCTCAGTATGATGCCGCTGACGCCGCTTGAAAGAACATCTTCCGCTTTTGTATTGTGGGGAAATCTGACGACCCTGCACTCCCTTGCTGTCATGCTCCTTATGATATTCTCCTTGGTCCCGTAATCAATAACGCCGATGGAGACATCTCCCTCTCCGGCCACTTCAATATCCCTGCATGAAACTCTATTTACCAGGTCATGCGGGAGTTCTCCCGTTTCAGGAAGTCCCGGCACATAGTCAAGCCTCCCCATGATCGAACCTATCTCTCTTATTTTTAATATCAGCTGTCTTGTGTCTATACCATCTATCAGCGGAATTTCATTTTCTTCCATCCATGAACTTAGAGGCTTGAAACGTCCATTTTCGGTTTCATCAAGACTTGACACCAGTGCGGCAGAAAGCCATGGACGTCGGCCTTCAAGATGTTCCGTATCTACACCGTATATTCCGACCGGAGGGTATGCAAAGACAACGATCTGGCCGCAATATGACGGGTCAGAAAGAGTCTGGGGGTATCCGCATCCGGCTGTAGTGAAAACGACTTCACCTTCAGCCGGACTACGAAGTTCGCCCTTTCCGGTCCACACGCTCCCGTCCGCAAGTGTCAGGAAGACTTTGTTTTTCATTGTTGGTATCCCCTTTATCACCATTTTTAAATGGGAAATAAGTTCCGCTTTTTATCCTGCAGGATAGTTTACTAAACCTAAAATTTAGTTTTGTATATTTTTCATATTTACCTGCGGTTCAAAGTTTCTGAGTATTATAACGTGGAATTACGATTCGTCAAGAGTATTTATGTTATGAAAAATCAAGTTGCTGCAAAAGTTCAATCGGTTGCATAATTTTTTAGCTTATGTTGCAGGTTATAATTGCTCTTAAGGAAGGTGGTTTGTACGAAATACAGTTTTGCCCCGGTAATTGACAAAAAATCAAAAGTCCTGATACTTGGCTCACTGCCCGGCATGAGGTCTTTGATGGATAATGAGTATTACGCAAACGCACATAACAGTTTCTGGAAAATAATGTTCTGTGTTTTTGAGAGGCCTTTTTCTTTTGATTACAGTTTAAAACTCCGCCTTTTGACAGACAACGGAATTGCGCTATGGGATGTCATTAAGTGCGCTGAGAGGGCCGGCAGCTGCGACAGCAACATAAAGGATGCAATACCTAATGAGATACCCGACCTTCTGAATGAAAATCCTGCCATTTCATCCGTCCTCTTTAACGGCACTTTTGCATTCTCCGGTTACAAAAAATTTTTTGGAAGACCCAATCTTCCCTATGAGGTACTTCTGTCAACCAGCCCGGCATGCGCAGGCAGGGAGAAGGAAAAGACGGAGATGTGGAAAAAGACGGTAAGAAGGGCTCTAAGGGGCGAGCTGTAAAAAATTACTGCCGCCCCTTAAATTTATTCGTATTTTAGAGCATCGATAGGATCAAGAATGGATGCCCTCCATGCCGGATAATACCCAAACCCGATGCCCACGAGGGTAGAAAAGACAAATGCCAGTATTATCGATCCGGCGGAGAATATGGGCGGGGCGGAAGTAAATGAAGCAAGCGCATGTCCAGCAAAGATGCCCAAAATTATTCCTATCGTGCCTCCGACCATTGAGAGCACTACCGCCTCGATAAGGAACTGGAAGCGGATATCCCGTGACTTTGCACCAACAGCCATCCTTATCCCGATCTCTCTTGTCCGTTCCGTTACTGATACGAGCATTATGTTCATTATGCCTATTCCGCCGACTACGAGGGATATTACAGCTATAGAACCAAGCAGCATGGACATTATGGCAGTGGTCTTACGTCGGGCCTCAAGCATCTGTGATATGTTTCTTACAGCGAAATCATCCGGCTCTCCCGGTTTTATTTTATGCCTCTCCCTCATAAGGGCTTCTGTTTCATTCTGAATGTATTGAAGTGCGTTCATGGATACGCCCTTGATGTATATTGTGCTTACCCTTCCGGGCGTGCTCCAGCGGACCAGCCTTCTTTGCGCTGCTGTCAGGGGAACAAGGACAAGATCGTCCTGATCCTGCCCCATAGTATTCTGTCCCTTCTCCCTGAATACGCCAATCACCGTAAAGGGGATCTTTTTGATCCTGATGGATTTGCCTACCGGGTCTTCTCCCATGAATATTTTGTCTGATATCGTCTTTCCGATAACAGCTATCTTAGCTCCCTGCCTGACATCGCTTGCACTTATGCTCCTGCCGTACTCGACTTCTCTGTCCTGTACCAATGAATATGCAGGGGTACTTCCTATGACGCTTGTACTCCAGTTGGTGTTTCCGTATACAAGCTGTGCGGAGGTATTTATCATGGGTGCCACCGCCTCGATCCCGGAAACTTCACGCTCCACAGCAAGGGAGTCTTCGTAAGTAAGGTATCTGACGTTTCCCGCAGCAGATGAGGCCGACCTGTCGGGAAAGACCATTATGAAGTTGCTCCCGAATGAGGCGATCTGTTCGTCTATGCTCTTGTTGGCTCCCTGCCCGACCGCAAATGCCGCTATTACAGCAGCGACTCCAATTATTATCCCAAGCGCCGTAAGCATTGACCTGGTTTTGTTCCTGCGAAGGGCCCGCACTGCGGTACGTGAAATTTCTGACATTGAGATCATACTCTTCTCACCGCCCTGTTCATATCATCGCTCGTAATTCTGCCGTCTTTGAAATGAACTATCCTCTCAGCGTAGGCAGCAACATCCGGTTCGTGTGTAACAAGCAGTATAGTCGTGCCCTCTTCTTCGTTTATCTTTTTGAATAGTCTCATTATCTCGTCGCTCGTCTTTGAATCAAGGTTTCCTGTCGGCTCATCAGCCATCAGGATAGGCGCCCTGTTAACTATGCCTCGCGCTATAGCCACCCTTTGCTGCTGACCTCCTGAAAGCTGTGTGGGTTCGTGCCAAAGCCTGTCTTCGAGCCCCATCTCGACAAGAGCCTCTCTTGCCCTCTCCCTGCGTTCCTTTTTCTGCATTCCTGCATAAAGGAGCGGAAGTTCAACATTCTCTATTGCGCTCGTCTTCTGTAAGAGGTTAAATCCCTGGAAAACGAAGCCTATTGTGCTGTTTCTTATCACGGCAAGATCGTCGCTTTCCAGGTCACTGATATTTTGCCCATTAAGGGTATAAGTGCCCGACGTAGGTTTATCAAGACATCCGAGGATATTCATTGTAGTGGATTTTCCTGAACCTGAGGGGCCCATCATGGCGACAAACTCACCCTTCTCCACTGAAAAGCTGATCCCATGGAGTATCTCCACTTCTTCATTCCCCATACTGAAGCTTTTGCGGATCTCACTCAGCTCTACAAGCGGCATCTATTTATCCCCGTTCGGAACTATGATCCCGGTTATGACCTCATCGCCCTCTTTGAGCCCGGAAAGGACCTCTGTGTTCTGACCGTCAGATATGCCTTTTTTGACCTCGACCCTTACCGGGGTCTTTTTATCCAGCACATAGACAGCCGGGGTCTTTACTTCAGCCACAGTCTGCGCACCCATCCCCGGAGGCCCGGGCTGTTTCTGGTTCGCTGAAGGGTCGGCAGGCTTGAACCTGAATGCGCTGTTCGGAACGACAACAACATCCTCACGCTCCTCCACGATAAGCGATACATTCGCAGTCATCCCGGGCATCAGAAGTCCCTTATCATTGGAAACTTTGACGATAACAACATAAGTGACCACGTTGTCGGTAGTTGTAGGTGAAAAGCGCACCTGCGTAACTACCCCTTCAAATGGGTCGTTCGGATGGGCATCGACGGTAAAGTCAGCCTTCTGCCCCTCCTTTACGCCTCCGATATCAGCTTCGTCAACATTTACTTCCACCTGCATCTGGCCCAGGTCCTTTGCTATCTCAGCTATGCTTGGCGTCTGATAGCTTGCCGCAACGGTCTGTCCCTTTTCAACGTTCTTGGCGACCACCACCCCGTCAACGGGAGAGTATATCTTTGTATAACCGAGGTTGATCTTTGCCTTCCGCAGAGCAGCATCATACTGGCTGATCCTTGCCCGTGACGCTGCTGCCTGTGCCCTTGCCGTAAGGTAGGTCTTTTCGTCTGTATCGATATCAGCTTTTGCTATCAGGTCCCTTTCAGCCAATTTTCTTGTTCTCGCAAGGCTCTTTTCGGCATTGGCAAATACTGCCTCAGAATTCATAAGGTCAGCCCTGGCCGCCATAAGGTTGGCCTCTGCCTGTGCGACGTCGGCCTGCTGTACGGCAGAATCTATTTCGGCTATCAGCTCTCCCTTTTTCACAATACTGTTGTAGTCAATATATATGTCTTTGACCGTTCCCGAGATCTGCGTCCCTACGTCAACTGTCTCAACTGCATCAAGTGTCCCGGTGGCCTGAATGACTGAACGCAGGTCTGACCTGAGAGCCTTTTCGGTCCTGTACCTTATCTCATCCGAACTTCTGCCATAGTGCCAGTAAACAGCCCCCGACAGCGCGATAAGCAAAAGTAGTGCTCCAATGATCCTTCCCTTTAGTTTTTTTGAGATTTTCCTGTTTGTAATGTTCATTCTTAAAGACCTCCCATGGCCTTTTCCAGATCAAGACGTTTTGCCTTGCATTCATAGAGAGAGAGGATGGTGTTTGTCTGAGCAGAAGCATAGCTGTCAACAGCATCGGATATTTCGAGGCTGTTTCCGACTCCGGCCTCATATCTGCCTTCAGCCAGTTCGTATGTCTCCCTGGCCTGCCGTTCTGCTTCAAGGGAAGCCTTAAGCGCTTCCTGTGCCTCGGACAAAGCATGCCAGGCCTTCCTTACCTCAAGCATCACATTGTTGGATGCCGACTCAAGCTGTGCCTTTGCCGAAACAAGGTCAGCCTCCGCCCCTTCGACTCTGCTTCCGGTAAGTCCCCCGTCATATATGGGAAAACTTAGTGAAAGTTTGGCGTTCCATCCGTTGTCGTCAAAGGGAGCGCTTCCGTATGCGGTGTATCCCGCTGAAGCGCTGATTTCGGGAGAGAGCCCTTTTTTTTGCAATGCAAGCAGTGTTTCCGCATATTCGACCCTCCTGCGCTGTGCAACAAGGTCGGGCCGGTTTGAAAGAGCCCTTTCTACCGCTTCCCCTATCGGCACCCCCCAGTCTTCATAGGTGAGTACATCTGCGACATCTTTTATTTCCAACATGGGCATTCCCATTGCCGAGGCAAGCTGAGCCCTGTACTGTTCAGTGCCTGATACGGCCTTCACAAGTGTCAGCCTTGAATTTGCCAGGTCGGCTTCAGCCTTTGTGACCTCGATTTTAGGCTTTGTTCCTGCCTCGTAGTAAGACATAGCCCAGGAGAGCCTCTTCTTATAGTTGTCATATCTTGACTGTGCCACCTTATGCTGCCTTGTTGCCCTGTTAAGGTTGTAATAGGCCGACTTTACATCAGCTATGACCCTGTCCCTGACATCAAGATACTCTGCTTCCGCTGCACTCACGTTGATCTTTGCGCCCTCTATCCTGAGACCTCTTTTCCCCCAGTCATAGACAGACTGTTCAAGCGAAACAGAAGCACTGTACCTTCCTGTACCGCCGGAAGAATCAGTACTGTCACTTCTTGTGTATGAGGCACCTCCCGTGATCTGAGGCCTGGTGTCGGCAGCGCTCTGGCCAACTGAGGCTTTCTTTGATGCCACTTCCGCTTCTGCCGCAATCATATCCGGATGCTTCTTTAAAGCAGTATTTATACAGGCATCAAGAGTCAAAGTATCTGCCATTGCCGCCCCTGCAAAGAAAATAGGGATAATAAGGACTGCAGCGATCAATTTATGTTTCAACAGCCTATGCACCTCCATGCAATATATCTTCAGTTCCTGTCAAAGGAAGCGTTATGGTGAATGTGCTTCCTTCTCCTTCCGTGCTTTCAGCTCCGACTCTGCCTCCGTGCGCCTCCACTATTGCCTTGGTTATGGCCAGTCCTATTCCCAGACCGCCGCTTGATCTTGTCCTTGATTTGTCAGTCCTGTAAAAACGCTCAAAGACGTACGGCAGGTCTTTCTCTGAGATACCTATCCCAGTGTCACTGACTTTGATGCAGACGCTCCCTCCGCATCTGCTGAGCGCCAGAGTAACGCTTCCGCCGCTGTCTGTGTACCTCAGTGCGTTGGAAAGGAGGTTTTCGACAGCCTGTCTGATCTTGACCTCATCCGCGGCGATAAAAACATTGGGCTTAATCTCTCTTTTGAGCTCCACAGATTTTGACCTGTATAATGGGTCAAATGTCACCGCAGCTGTCTCGGTGAGATTCGAAAGGTCGGTCGTTCCCATTACAACTCCATTACCGGCGTTCTCAATTGAAGTAAGCTTTTCTATCTCGGAGATCATCTTTGAAAGCCTGTCTATTTCATCCACTGTAAGTTTTATTCTCTCTCCGGTCGGTTCCCAGACCCCATCCTCAAAAGCCTCCAGGTGTGATTTAATGATCGTGAGGGGGTTCCTCAGTTCGTGGGCGATGTCGCTCATCAGCCTCTTACGAAGATCTTCCTGTTCCTCAAGGCCAAGCCCCAGCCTTTTTATGCTTTCGATAAGTGTTTCAAGCTCAGTGATGTCTGACTTTAAGTCTTCCTCAGCCCGGTATCTGCCCTTACCGATAAGCGACGCCATTTTTGAGACATTGAGGACCGGCCTGCTGATGGCGTTGGCCATGACAAAAGATATGATAACTGAGATCAACAGCATGAACGCTATTGCATATTTCATATGGAGATTGAATTTCTTAAGAAAAAGCCCCTCCCTGCTGTCGTTGAAGGGAAGAGAAAGGAACCGCACATTTCCGGCAAGATTGCCTCCTGAAGAAACAGGCATCTCGTTCATTACAAGCTCACCTCTTCCGGGCCTGACAAAACCGGGACCATCGCCTCTGTCGTTCTTCATCCCCGGCCCTCTCATCGCAGAGGATCTCGCCTGCCGTCTGAACTCAGTTATAAGGAGCCCTTGCGGATCATATAGCGCAACATGGACCATCGGCCATCTCAGTATCTCGCCCCTCAGTTCGGAAAGCCTTTCTTTATCCCAATAGCCATATGAGGTATAAATTTCTTCCAGGACCCTGACTGTCTCCTGTTGGTCCTCACGAAGCCTGTCGGAAGAAAAAAGACGAAACTGCCTGTCGATAAGTTTTGATATCCCGGCGGGTATCACCAACATGCATATAATTACAATGACCACATATTGGAAAAGCATCTGGGTCCGAATGGAACGTTTCATCTTTTTTACTCCGAAATCCTGTACCCAAACCCGTGCACTGTCTTTATGTACCCGTTTTCGTGTTCGGGATCGGAAAGTTTTTTCCTGATGTTTTTTATATAACTGTCTATTGATCTCTCAAAGCCTTCATACTCATAACCAAGTGCGTAATTTATAAGCTCATCCCTCGTCCATGTTTTTTCAGGCCTTGAAGCCATCTTTGAAAATATCATAAATTCATTTTTTGTGAGGGGGACTTCCCTGCCTTTTTTTGCAACGATCAGTTTTTCATTGTCGATTTCGATGTCTTCTCCAATTTTTATGATTTCACAATTCACGCTTCCGGGACGGTCAGCATTTCTGAGATTGGCCCTTATCCTCGCCATAAGGACCCTTGGACTGAAAGGCTTTATTATGTAATCGTCGGCACCGGCATCAAGTCCGGCTATTACATCGTCTTCTCCGCTTTTGGCGGTAACCATGAGTATTGGCACTGATGATTCAGCCCTGATCTCTTCACAGACCCTTTCACCCTTCATTCCCGGAAGCATCAGGTCAAGGACCACAAGGTCATATGATCCCTCATTAAACATCCTGAGGGCTTCCAAACCATCTGATGCGGTCTCTGCCTCATACCCTTCACGTGTTATATATGCTTTTTCCACATCAGCTATGGCCTTTTCATCTTCAACGATAAGTATCTTAGTCATAAGGGTCACCCCATCATCAAGGTTTTTTATCCTTTAGTTTTTGTACCGCATCTCTAACTTCCTGAACTTCTCTGCCCAACGGTTTCAGCAGATCTTTCACAGGGAGATTCAGATCGACCTTATCATCCAGATCCAATTCGCCGATCAGATCTTTTATGCCGACCATATATTCTGAAGCTATCTCATTCAACGTCAGGGAACCTCTCATTTCCTGCGGATCTGATAATTTATCGCTCTCACTTCCGCGGCTTTTTTCGATATATTCCCGAAGAGATTCTTTCAATTCTTCGTCATCGACACCCGGTAATTTTTTGATAGAAATGTCAATGGGAGTATCATCAGGCAATCCTGAAGCTTCAAGAACAGATTTGACGTCCAGCCCAACTGTTTTAGCTACCTGCTCAAGGTCCATCCACCCAAAAACATTGTCAACGGCTTTGACACCTGTTGCAGAAGGAGCAGATGCATAAGTCTGCCAATAGCCGGCTGTTTTTGCTCCGGCGGCTGCTGCAGCAAATATCAGCAACCCCGCTATACCGGTTTTTAGAAAGTTAAAATTTTTGCCTTTATATCCTGAATTCATTGCTCCGTCCACAGGACAGGCTGAATAACACCTGCCGCATGCAATGCACTCCCCATTGCTCTGTATGATATCCTTATCGGGAGTGAGACCTACAGGACACGCCGGCGAACATTTTCCGCATTTTATGCAAGGCCCCTCATTCCTGTAAACCTTAACTAAAGATAACCTGGAGACAATTGCGAGCACGGCACCGAGGGGACAGAGGTAGCGGCACCAGAAACGTTCAATGAACAACCCTGCAAAAAGAGTTGCAAAGAGTACTGCCGTACCATAACCAAATTCACTCCAGCCGGCTGAAAGGTGCATCCACGCAGCCCACGGGTCATATTCCCTAAAGGTAAGCGTACCGAACTTCCATGTTGTATAAATGATCAGCAACAAAACTGCATATTTAAGACCTCTCAGATACCTGTCGACCGAAGGAGACAGTCGGACCTCTTTGATGCCAAGTTTTTTTGAA
>DAITML010000031.1:0-16835 GCA_036835165.1 Synergistaceae bacterium
AGTACATGGCTTATCATTTCCTGCTTATTTCGTTCATCTTTTATTTCAAGCTGGACCGAAGAAACTCGCATCATATCAACTCCTGAAATTAAACTTTAAAGTAATTCACGGCATACTGCCTCTAAAACTCCTCCTGATATTGCCAATGCTTTATCTGTAATTGAAAAACAATGTTCCCTGACATCTCGTGGATCAATATCCCCGATCTTAAGTCCTTTTTTTACAAATACAGAAGGATGTATAAGACCTCTTAACATTCCGGGAATCGTTGCACGTACTTCTTCATTACCTACTGTTCCTATAAGATCTCCTGCTTCAACATGATCTCCGATGTTTTTTTTGTTCTCAAGATACCCATCACATGGTGCCCTAAGCAACCTTTCTATCGAATACCCCATTTCTACACCAGGGATGCCGGTGTTTGGGATAGCCATACCTTCCTCAATAAGCCTTCCCAAATAATGACCTCTTTTTGTTTCAACTACATAATGAACATCCTTTTTTGCAACAAAGCCTGGCCCAGTACCTATCACCAACGGGGCCATGTTAATGTTTGTTCCAGTATTTCTTTTCGCCATAATTGCATCCACGACTAGGACCGGGCGTATTTTATTGATTGATTCACCGTCAGGATCAATAATTATTGATACATCATCATGACTATAAATTGCATTCAGATCCTTGATCAGTCGTACGTTCATGTTGTCTACAACACATTTTTCTTCGAAAACGGCTAACGCTGCAGAGACTGTCCTTCGAACAACAAGGGGTTTAGGGATCTCGAGACACAAAACTTTAAATCCAATTTTCCAAAGCCTATATATTATGCCAGTGGCCAAATCTCCACCGCCGCGTACAATGGCAATGTTCCCTGAAGCGATCATTTAAATCCCTCATATTTATTATCTAAAAACATTTAATTAAAATCGCCAAGGTATACAGGAACCTGGCCTTCCATAACTATCGCATCTTTGGGACAAAGTGCAGGGCAAAGTCCGCAGCCATCGCATTTATTGGGATCGATAAGTGCTTTCTTTTTACCATCTTTTTCGACCATCTTGATCGCGTCATAGAAGCACCAGCTGGGGCAGAGTCCACAGCCTATGCACTTATCTTCTACGACCCTGCTGATCGCAGTGTGGTCGCGGTCGACCTTATCCCATGAAATGATCTGAGGAAGCGTAATGCCTCTCAGTTTATTAATGTCATCAATGTTGTGATCAACAAGATATTTTTCTACTCCGTCGAGGAAGACTTTTACCTCACCAAACTGTTTCGGACCATACATGATAGCAGTACAGGTCTGGACTGTAGTAGCACCGCACATGATGCACTTGATCACATCTTCCCAGCTGAATATGCCATTTGTAGCAGAAATAGGCATTCCGTGTGCTTCGGCTATTTTTGCTATCCATTTAAGCGTGATAGGCCTCATCCAGGGACCTCCCACTCCGGCAAATCCTCCGTGAAGAAGGGGGCGTCCTGTTTCTATGTCTACATCCAGCGCAGAGAATCTGTTGACAACTGTAAAACCGGCCGCTCCGGAAGCTTTGCACAGGCCCGCAACATCAACGATATTAACTGCTTCGCTTGTCAATTTTACAAAGACAGGGATATTTAAGCTGTCACAGACTATCCTGGTTACTTCTGCCGCCGCCTCGGGAGAGTTTCCTAACTCCTGGCCGCTCTTATAGCCAAGATCCTTTGGGTGCGGACAGCCAAAGTTCAGCTCAAGCATGGGAAGTCCAACATCTTCCATTCTTTTTGCCAGTTCTGTCCAGCTCTCTTTTGAGTTCCCTGATATGCTTCCTACCAGCGTACAATTTCTTTCGTCACAGGCAGCCTTCGCTGCCTTCATTTCCTTCATCCATTCTTCTGTATTGTATGTTGCCAAAAATTCGCAGGAATAATTTGAATAACTATGGGGCCAGCCTTTTTTGTTAAGGACTGTAAAACGGGGAGAGACGTACTTCTGTGCAAGAGGTTCGGGGCTAAAAGTTTTAGCAATAACTCCGCCAGCTCCGGAATCGGCACAACGTTTCATGTACTCTCCGTTTTTACTCGGAGAAGCAGATGCGATGACCATGGGATTTTTAAATATAACTCCGCAGTATTCTACGGCAAGATTTGGCTTCATTATTTCTACCTCCTGATTTTTAAAAAAATGGAAGAAAAACAGTCATTCTGCCATTTTTCTTCCAACATAAATTCATGTTTTATTTATCTGGGAGCTCCCAGTTTATTCTTCAGAAGCGTGCATTCGGGATCGATGGGCTTTGAGGGATCCTGGTAACGGATCTCCATAGTTACACAACCAAGTGGTATATCGTAAGGACCATGCTTCATTTCGGGCAGGCGACTTCCATAATACCCGGCCTTCATCGTTATGTCTTTCTTTTCGTCTTTGAGAAATCCTTCAAGGATGTAGACTTCCTCACAGAAATCATGAGAAAGAAGATCAGGGACTTTTGTCTGAGGGGGGAATTTCAGAAGCCTTGTGTAGTTTCCGGTCTCAGGGTCGTAAGAAAGTACTTTTTCCATCGTACCATTGTAACCACCCTCTACAAGACGCCATTCTCCGTAAAGATCAACATCACAAATTTCATATTCCTGCTTTGCCATTACCGTAAAGCCTCCTTAAATTTAGAATTAATTCAATAAAGCTGCTTCA
The DNA here is from genome assembly GCA_036835165.1 of Synergistaceae bacterium. Classification (GTDB taxonomy): domain Bacteria; phylum Synergistota; class Synergistia; order Synergistales; family Synergistaceae; genus Caenicola. The sequence continues at coordinate 2,672 of DAITML010000031.1, forward strand.
GAAAACTGTCGGAAAAACGGGCTTGCTTAGTCCCCTTTGTACCAAAATGACTTTGGCTTAAGCTCGTAATAATTACGAAGTTTTCTTCCAAGGACAGGGTCTTCAAGTTCTACTTCAAAGTAGGGACTGTATTCTGATTTAATGATCGACGCAACTGTTCCGGAATAAATCACCAGGCCCTGAGTCTCATCGGGATCAACAAGCAGTTTTTTTACGCGATCAATGATATCGTTGGCATCAAGCATAGCAGTGAGCGCCGCTTCCTGAAAGAGTGTCCTTACTCCGTCGACCTTGATCCAGCTGCGGATTATTATGTCATCCCAGTGGCCGACAATATCACAAAGCTTCCATAGATCCCTGCTGATCGTATTCGGATATACCTGCTTTGCTTTTGGAATATCTACTGTTTCAAGTTTTCTGTCCGTATGGTCACTGCCTGCTCCGACATAAACTTCACCGTTGTCAAACAACAGAGCAAATTCAGCTTCACCTGAATGGTCTGTTTCGTCCAATACTTCGAAAGAGTTTTCCTGTGTGATCCTCTCTTCAAATTTGGTAAAGTATACCGGCGTTTTATCAGGGGCAGGAATTCCCTCGTCCTTTAGCTCGTCAATATGGGCCTGAACTGCAGCCTGGTCTCTCCCTGTATAACCGGCGTTGATTATATGCACCGGGATAAAATCAATTACTTTTTCACTGCCGTCCTTACCTTTTACACAGAATTTCATTGTTCCCGCACTCTCCCATCTTACATTTCATCTGATCAAGTAGAAATCTTGCCCAATGCTATGCCATTTCTAATATGACATCCAATTAAATTTATGGTATGCCAATTATCTCAATTGGATACCTTGTTGTCAAGACTTAAATTCTTTAAACAGACAAAAGAGCGAATGATTATAAAATCATTCGCTCTCTGCATATTACTTTATAATAGTTGAAAATTTGTCAATAGTTTCTTAATTTTAGATCTAGTAAAACAATAAAAATGGCATGCCAAAATCAAAAAATTAAATCAATGGGATCTGTTTGCTTTGAAATGTTATTTATTTTGCGACTCTCCAATCCTTCCGGGATGTCGAGATGGGCAAGAAGGGAAGCAAAACTATTTTCAAGATGACCGCTCATCGCCTCTTTGACTTCCCCAGGATCTTTATTCCATAAGGCATTTACCAATGCTTCATGTTCACGTATTACCTCTTCAAACCTGTATTCCCCTCTTAATGCCATAAGCCCCATCCTGACAACTTCCTCCTGGACAGTGTACCAAAATCTCAGGATCCTTTCATTTTGCATACTCTTAATGATCAGTGTATGTGAACTTAAATCCAGACTGGTAAAAATGTATTGTTCTTTTGTTTTCTTCATTTCGCCGAGGATCGAATCAAGCTGCCCGGCAACTACTCTAGGTTCGCCTCTCGTTACAAGATTTTCGATCGCGGCAAACTCTATTATATTTCTGATTTGTATGATTTCTCTGACGTCTGCGGCAGTTACCGGCCTTACCTGCATTTTTTTACCATCACCGGAAATTACCCAAAATTCCTGCGACAGCCTTTGGATCGCCTCACGAACGGGAGTCCTGCTGACCCCCAGGCTTTCTGCCAGCTCCCTCTCTCTCAGATAAGAACCGGGAGGATATTTCAAAGAGACAATATCCCTTTTAATCGTCTCATAAACCTGCAATGAAAGTGGTCTTTCATCCACTGTTATTACCCCCCAACAGTATAATTGTATAATTATACACTATTGGCATACCATAAGCTAGCCTTTAGTACAATATAATTCTACATATTTATTTTCTGATCTACATTATGAACACTCTCTGAAAGTTACGTTAACGATTCGAAATTAAGAGAGGGACCACCGAAGGCATATCCTGTACGCCGGGCGGCCCCTCTCAAATGTAGAAATTTAATCCTGCTTATTATGATAACTTTCTGAGCTGAAGAAAGAAGCGGCGATAACGATGCAATATAAAGAAAGAGACCGCGCAGGCGTATTAAAAATACGCCGAGCGGTCTCTTTCAAATTTTGTGAAGTCAGTTCTGCTTATTGCCGGTGCTCAGCTTACTTCGTAAGAAGGGTAAGCATAGCTCCTGCCGCAACTGCGGTACCGATGACTCCGGCAACGTTGGGGCCCATTGCATGCATCAGGACATAGCTTCCCGGGAATTCCTTGGATACTACCTTCTGGCATACACGTGCAGCCATCGGGACAGCAGAAACTCCAGCAGCACCTATTACCGGATTTATCTTTCCGCCGGAGATCACTTTCATGATCTGGCCAAAGAGCACTCCGCCGGCCGTACTGAAGATGAACGCGATAAGTCCCAATGCAATTATCTTAAGGGTCGCGACAGTGAGGAATGATTCAGCGCTCATTGTGGCTCCGACAGATATGCCGAGGAATATAGTAGTCGCATTGAGAACCTCGTTCTGGGCGGCAAGCGAGAGACGCTCGGTGCATCCGCATTCACGGAGCAGGTTTCCGAACATCAGCATCCCGACGAGTGGGACAGAGGCGGGAAGTACAAGTCCGCACGCCATGGTTGAAACTATCGGGAAAAGGATGCGCTCAGTCCTTGTGACAGGACGAAGCTGCTCCATTTTGATCCCACGGTCCTTCTTGGTCGTCAGAAGCTTGATGACAGGCGGCTGAATGAGAGGCACAAGTGACATGTAGCTATATGCCGCAACCGCAACTGCGGGAAGTATGTGCTTTGCCAGCTTGGCACAGAGGTATATAGCTGTCGGGCCGTCAGCTCCTCCGATTATCCCAATACCAGCAGCTTCCTGGATCGTAAAGCCCATGAACATAGCGCCGATCACAGCAAAAAATACGCCGATCTGCGCTGCCGCACCGAGCAGGAACGTTATGGGGTTCGCAAGAAGCGGGCCAAAGTCAGTCAGAGCACCTATACCCATGAAAATGATAACCGGGTAAAGTTCGTGGTCGATGCCGAACTTTACAAAATAGAGGAATCCGCCCGGATCAACTATGCCGGAAAGCGGCAGGTTGACAAGCATGCATCCGAAAGCGATCGGCATAAGCAGAAGGGGCTCAAAACCCTTCGCGATAGCGAGATAGAGCAGTACAAACGACACTATAAGCATAACAAGTGTCGGTATGTTAAGGGCTACGAACCCCGACTGCTCAACAACGCCTCTCAACGCGGTCAAATAAAGATCCATTTAATTTCCCTCCCTGGAAAGTGCTGCAAAAGCAGACTAACCGATTACGAGGAGAGTATCGCCAGTATTGACAGAATCTCCTTCCTTACAGCCAACCTGAGTGACTGTCCCTGCCGCAGGTGCATATATCTCGTTTTCCATCTTCATGGCTTCAAGGATGAGAACGAGCTGACCCGCTGTGACGGGAGCTCCCTGTGAGACCAGGACCTTAAGGACCTTTCCGGGCATAGGTGCTTCGATGGCTCCGGCTCCGCCTGCCACAGGCGCGGCTGCTGCCACCGGTGCAGGGGCTGCTGCCGGTGCCGGGGCTGCAACGGGTGCGGGAGCTGCTGCAGGTGCTGCTGCGGGTGCAGGGGCTGCTGCCGGTGCTCCTGCTCCCATTTCTTCAACATCTACGTCGTATGCCTTACCATTTACTGTAACTCTGTACTTGCGTGCCATCAGAGAAAAACCTCCTCAATAATTTTGTAAAAGTTATTTGTTAATCCTGAAAACCTTCTGTGTTCTGGATCCTGCCGACAAATTTCCAACCGGATCCGGCAGGTGCTTTTACAGGGGCAAAAGAAACTACCCTCGCCGCACTCCCGCACATGGCGGATATTGCGGCCGATATTACGGCAAGAAGCACTCCATCATCCTCTGCTGCAGAAACAGCAACTGCCTTTGCTGCAGTGGAAGCAGGAGCAGATGTCGCCGCGGGCGCAGCTTCGGGAGCCTTCTTGCAGCCGTCTATAGCCTTGCATATGTGCTTCATACTCATCATTATGAACATAAGTCCGGTAATGACTATGAAGACGATGCTGAAGGCGATCAATGACATGACGAGACCGCCGCCGACACCTGTGAAATGGGAAGCTATTGCACTTTCAGTCATTCAATACGCCCCCTTAGTTGGGCAGGATGCCGTGCTTGCGTTTCGGACGAAGCTCGCACTTGGATTCTGTCATTACAAGAGCCTGGTAGAGTGCAGGGCGTGTTTCCTCGGGGAGGATGACCCTGTCCACGAAACCCCGCGCTGCTGCGCAGTATGGGTTCGCAAAGGCTTCCTTGTACTCATCTATTTTCTGTGCCCTCATCGCTTCTTTATCCTCTGCTGCGTCAATATCTTTACGGAAAATGATATTGGCTGCACCTTCGGCTCCCATTACTGCTATCTGAGCCTGCGGCCATGCAAGAACAACGTCAGCTCCAAGGTCTTTGCTGCACATTCCGAGGTATGAACCGCCGTATGCCTTGCGAAGTACTATAGTGACCTTCGGGGCTGTGGCTTCGCTGTAAGCATAGAGCAGCTTGGCACCGTGACGGATAATGCCGCCCATTTCCTGATTGAGTCCGGGGAGGTATCCGGGAACATCTTCGAAGGTGACGATGGGAATATTGAAAGCGTCGCAGATGCGGATATGGCGGCTTGCCTTGTCGGAAGCGTCGATGTCAAGGCACCCTGCCATAAACTTAGCCTGGTTTGCAATTATCCCTATGGATCTTCCGCCTACTCTGGCAAAACCTGTAACGATATTGCGCGCATACATTTCCTGGACTTCACAGAAATCTCCGTTGTCAACTACCTTCTTAATGACGTCGCGAACATCGTATCCCTTGTTGGGGTTGGTCGGGACCATCTCACGGAGTGCGGGGTCCATTCTCGCCGGATCATCGCCTGTTTCGATGAAGGGAGGTTCTTCCATGTTGTTGCTGGGCAGGTAACTGAGGACTTTCCTGGCCTGTGCATAGCACGCAGCTTCGTCTTTCGCGAAGAAGTGGGCGCAGCCTGATGTAGCATTATGGGCCCTTGCTCCGCCTATCTGCTCCGATGTTACGTCCTCACCCGTTACTGCCTTGATGACCTGAGGACCTGTTATGTGCATTATACCGATCTTGTCGACCATAAATACAAAATCGGTCAGAGCCGGGCTGTAGACAGCTCCGCCAGCGCAGGGACCGGCTATTATGGAGAACTGGGGAATAACGCCGCTTGCCTTGACATTCTTGAAGAAGATGTTTCCGTATCCCGAGAGAGCGTCTACCGCTTCCTGGATGCGTGCGCCGCCTGAATCGTTGATGCCGATGCAGGGAGCTCCGTTGGTAAGGGCAAGATCAAGTACTTTACAGATCTTCTTTGCATGCATTTCGCCAAGTGAACCGCCCATTACTGTGAAGTCCTGGCTGAATACATACACGATACGCCCGTCGATGGTTCCGTACCCGGTGACTACTCCGTCTCCAAGGAAAACTGTCTCCTGAAGTCCGAAGTTTACGCAGCGATGCTCAACAAACTCATCGATCTCTACGAAGCTTCCGGGGTCGAGAATTGCGTCGATCCGCTCACGTGCGGTCATCTTGCCCTTCTCGTGCTGTTTGGCAATGGCTTTTGCTCCACCGCCCTGTACGGCCTTTTCCCGCTTTTCAACGAGACTCGCGCACAGTTCGTCAATCGTCTTGTCCGCCATTACTACTAACCTCCTTGATGTTCTGGAACTTTCGGTACTTTTTAGCAAGAACTCCCGTGCTGTACTTATAGCACGGGGGTCCTTCTTAACACAATATTAGCGTTCGCTCAGTTCGAGCAGGATACCTCCGGTCGCCTTCGGGTGTATAAATGCGATCTTTGCACCGCCTGCGCCAAGGCGCGGCTTTTCATCGATAAGGCGGATACCCTTTTCCTTGAGTTCTGCAAGGGTAGCTTCAAGGTTGTCGACCCTTATGGCCATATGGTGAATGCCTTCGCCCTTTGCTTCGATGAACTTCGCTACGGGACTTTCGGGGCTTGTTGCTTCAAGAAGTTCGACTTCAGTATCTTTAAGAGGAAGGAATGCTGTCTTGACCTTCTGCTCTTCAACTTCTTCCACACCGTGGCATTTGATGCCGAGGGTGGCTTCCCAAAGTTTCAACGATTCGTCGATGCTTTTTACCGCTATTCCGATATGGTCGATAACTGTCGGTTTCATTTTTTAAGCCTCTTTCGCTCTCTTCTCGGCAACAGCCTTTTCAAGCCAGGCTATCGTCTCTGTGGTGGGTGTTCCGGGTCCGAAAATAGCTCCGGCTCCGAATCCCAAAAGTGTCGGATAGTCTGTTTCGGGGATAACTCCGCCGCCAAAGACTATTATGTCGCTTGCGTTCTTCTCTTTGAGGAGATCGATGATCGCCTTAAAGCAGTACTCATGAGCCCCTGAAAGGATGCTTATCCCTATTGCGTCAGCATCTTCCTGGATCGCTGTGGCAACGATCTGTTCCGGTGTCTGGCGAAGTCCTGTATATATTACTTCCATGCCTGCGTCCCTGAAAGCTCTGGCTACGACTTTGGCTCCGCGGTCATGTCCGTCGAGTCCAGGTTTCGCAACAACTACGCGAATTTTACGGTCCATCTTTTTTTCCTCCTTCTCAGCTCTTCAGGAAACCTAAAGAACCACGTTTTCCTTGTACTCGCCAAACACTTCGCGAAGAACTCCGCAGATCTCGCCTTCTGTTGCATAATGACGTACTGCATCAAGAATAAGGGGCATGAGGTTATCTTCTCCCTGAGCTCCCTTGCGAACGGCTTCAAGGCAGTCCTTGACCTTCACGTTGTCACGGTTTTCCTTCATTGCGCGGAGTTTCTTTATCTGGTTTACTCCGACACTGGCGTCGACTTTAAGGAGTTTACGCTCAGACATGTCTTCTTCGACCTGGAATTTGTTGACTCCCACGATGATGCGGTCTCCGGACTCGATCGACTTCTGGTACTGGTAAGCGGCATCCTGGATATTCTTCTGCGGGTAGCCCTTTTCGATCGCAGTCATCATTCCGCCCATTTCGTCTATCTTGTTTATGTATTCCCAGGCCTGCTCCTCGATCTGTTTTGTAAGTGCTTCTACAGCGTAGCTTCCTGCAAGTGGATCGACTGAGTTGGTTATTCCGGATTCGTAAGCGACTATCTGCTGCGTACGCAGAGCAATACGGACCGACTTGTCCGTCGGCAGAGCAAGGGCTTCGTCAAGGCTGTTGGTATGGAGTGACTGGGTCCCTCCGCAAACTGCCGCCATCGTCTGGATACCTACGCGGACGATGTTGTTCTCTGCCTGCTGTGCGGTAAGGGTACATCCGGCTGTCTGAGTATGGAAGCGAAGCATCTGGGCGCTCTTGTCCGTTACGCCGAAACGTTCTTTCATTATCTTCGCCCATATCTTGCGTGCCGCGCGGAACTTGGCTACCTCTTCAATGAAATCATTGTGGGAATTGAAGAAGAAGGAGAGGCGTTTGCCGAATACGTTCGGATCCTGTCCTGATTTTATGGCAGCTTCTATGTAAGCGATACCGTCAGCAAGGGTGAATGCCACTTCCTGTACCGCTGTTGATCCGGCTTCCCTGATGTGGTAGCCGGAAATCGAGATGGTGTTCCACTTGGGTATGTTGTTGCTGCAGAATTCAAAAATATCCGTGATCAGGCGCATCGAGGGCTTGGGGGGAAATATGTATGTTCCCCTGGCGATGTACTCCTTGAGGATGTCGTTCTGAATGGTGCCTGAAAGCTCACTCATCGGCACACCCTGCTTCTCGGCAACTGCTATATACATTGAGAGAAGGACCGACGCAGGGGCGTTGATCGTCATTGATGTTGAGACTTTATCAAGCGGGATCTGGTCAAAGAGGATTTCCGCATCTGCAAGGCTGTCTATCGCAACTCCGACTTTCCCGCACTCTCCGACTGCCATGGGGTCGTCAGAGTCGTAACCGATCTGGGTGGGGAGGTCAAAGGCTACTGAAAGGCCCGTAGTTCCCTGCCCCAGAAGATAACGGTAACGTCTGTTGGAATCTTCTGCTGTTGCAAAACCGGCATACTGGCGCATCGTCCAGAAACGGCCGCGGTACATTGTAGGCTGAACTCCCCTTGTATAAGGATACTGTCCGGGAAAACCAAGATCCTTTGAATAATCAAGGCCTTCAAGATCCTGGGGGGTATATGTCCTCTTGAGTGGGATACCTCCGCCTGTCGTGAAGTTCTCCTTCCTTTCAGGGTTTTTCGCCAATGTCTTAGCTACTGATCCTTCGTAGCACTTGCTTCCTTCTTCCACTTCCTGGAGCTGTTTTGGGTCAAACACTTACTCCGCCTCCTTATGAAACATTTCGTGACCGTTTTACACAGATCACCTGCACACTTAATTGGGCTGTAAAAAATCGCACCGTACTATTATCAGCCAGGTTTGAGAAAATTGCAACATTTGACAGGTCATTTCAGACACATTGATCAAACCGGTATATTTATTTATTTCAATAGCTTTTTCGCAAATAGCTGTAAAATACTTTGAAGCCAGTTCTTACGTGAACTCTTTCACCTTCTTTTAGGCATAAAAATAATCAATGTACCTTGATTAAAAAAACAGTCCTGTTAAAATGTCAGAATAATCTTTCTTGTTTGAAAATTGTGGATTATCTTCATTGATGACCCATTGGACCCGGTTTTACATATTATCCTATCTTCCATATTGATGTATCATTTATCTGTATTTACCGATACACATATAAATGAGAGGCAGGCATAGAGATGCAGAAAGCAATTAAGATAACCGAGAAAATATACTGGATCGGAGGAAATGACAGGGAGACAGACCTTTTTGAGGGGCTGTGGACTCTCCCGAAAGGCGTATCATACAACGCCTATCTTATCAACGACGACAAGACTGCAATAATCGATACTATTAAAAGCGGCAACCTTTCCGACTACATAGAGAGGCTTACGTCGGTCCTTCCTGAGGGAAGGGGCATAGACTACCTGATCGTGAACCATATGGAGCCGGACCACTCCGGGTCAATTAGGATGCTTCGCCACCTTTATCCTGATATTAAGATCATAGGGAACAAAAAAACCGTCGAAATGATCGATGCCTTCTACAATATCAAAGAAAACATAATAGAAGTCAAAGAGGGTGATGTTCTTGACCTGGGACATCACAAAGTCACTTTCGCAATGATACCGATGGTCCACTGGCCGGAAAGTATGGTGACCTACGAAACTACGGAAAAGGTGCTTTTTTCAACTGACGCTTTTGGCGGATTCAGCGCACTTGAAGGCGGCATATTCGACGATGAGCTGGACATGGTCCATTATGAATATGAGATACTCCGTTACTTTGCAAACATCGTCGGAAGGTACGCAGCACCCACTCAAAAAGCCATAACCAAGGTAAGGGTGCTCGATCCCAGGATCATCTGCCCGGCACATGGACCCATTCACAGGACCAATCCGAAACATATAATAGATCTTTATGACAAGTGGAGCAGGCACGATACCGATGAAGGGGTCGTGGTAGTTTACGGATCAATGTACGGAAATACAAAGTTCATGACAGATGCCATAGCACGCTCCATATCAGAGGCAGGGATCAAAGACGTATTCGTGCACGATGTTTCGAGGGACAACCTTTCTTTCATGGTGGCTGACATTTGGAGGTACAAGGGGCTTGTCTTGGGCAGCTGTACATACAATACGGAGCTTTACCCCCCCATGGCGACCCTTTGCAGATCTCTCTCAAACAAAATGATGAAGAACAGGATCCTGGGCATTTGCGGTTCATACAGCTGGAGCAAAGGTGCCCTCGCAGAACTGCAGCTGTTCGCCGAACAGGGCGGGGACTGGACACTTGTACAGCCGTCGGTGGAAGTCAAGTCATGCCCAACTGAGGAAGATCTGGACCAGTGCAGGATGCTTGGGAAAAACGTTGCAGAAGCGGTAAAAAAGCATTTCAGATAATAAAAATTATATGAAGGTCGATATTAAACAGGCCCCCCTTAAACCTGAGTTTTAAGGGGGGCCTGTTTGTGTTTGAAACTACCGGTCTATCTCGTTGATCTCAATATCCGGGATATACTGCTTAAAAATTCTCTTGAGATCATTGACCTGATCTCTTTCAAAAAGAACTTTCCACCCTAAATTATCTCTCTCGAGAAAGACCATCGTCGCACCCTTTTTGTGCATCAAAGTGATAAATTTTATCTCTTCCCACTTCATCACTTCTCTGTGGTGGGTGATCCAGGTGTGAGTCTCCTTGATCATCCCTATGGGGGATACATATACAAGTTTTTGATACTTGAGCACAAAAAAACTTGCAACCCCCAGAATGATGTTTGGCAGTACTTTATCAGTAATTCCCTGATAATAATATCTCCAAAGAGTGCCCCCTAAAAGATAGCCCCCTATCGCCGCAAAGGTCGCTGTCTTATAGTTGTTGGCCGTCATTCCTGATCTTGAGACCAGGAGATTTTCCAGTTCCGGCAGTTTACCCTGCAATTTGAAACGCTCTTAACTGATTAAACCAGATCCGCGGGACGCGTCCTTGAAATTACAGGTTCGCCTTCCTTGCCTTTCCACGCGATGCCTATTCCCATGTAAGTCAGGATAATCGCAACGATCGGGTTCAGGTAGTTGAGGAAAGCATAGGGAACGTACTGGATCGTTGGGACTCCAAGAACTGTCGTATGGTATGCGCCGCAAGTGTTCCACGGAATAAGAACAGAGAGAAGAGTACCTGCATCTTCAAGCGAACGTGAGAGCATCCTCGGGTGGAGTCCTTTTTCTTGATAAGCAGATCTGAACATCGTTCCGGGCATCGCTATAGACAGATACTGGTCGCCGAGGAAAATGTCGCATACGAGGCAGGACATGATGGTAGCTGTCACCATTCCTCCGACTGACTTGATAGGCTTCATTATGGCTTCAAGCATAACTTTGAGGAAACCGCAGGTCTCCATGGAGAAACCAAATGTAAATGCGCATATGATAAGGGAGATCGTCCAGTTCATCGACTGCAGGCCTCCGCGTTCCATAAGCTTGACTATATCATTGGCAGCTTCCAAAGCAATGGCAGGAGCTACAGTAATGTTGCTCTCTGCAAGGACCTTGGCGAGAGCAGCGGCATCTTCACCTGCACCGGCTATTGAAGCTGATACTGTCGGAGAATAGCCGTACTGCATGATATTAAGGATGTCACCGATCCCTGAACCGTTCACCAACGCAATGACAATAGCTACAAAGATACCTGCCCAAAGGCTGGGAAGGGCCGGTTTGCGAGCTGCGGAAAGGCCGATGACAACAAGGGGAGCTATAAGTGTGACCGGGTTGATCCAGAATTCTGCTTTCATAAGCGCCTGGATGGCAGCTATCTTGGCAGTATCAAGCTCTCCGCCTGCATAACGGAAGCCAATTACGATAGTGATCGCAGCAACTATGATGTACGTAGGCCCTGTGGTCCAGACCATGGCTCTGATGTGTTGGAAAAGGTCGGTTCCGGCTACAGCAGGTGCCAGGTTAGTAGTATCGGAAAGCGGGGACATTTTGTCGCCGAAGTATGCTCCTGAAATGACTACGCCTGCCGTCAGAGGTGCGGGAATGCCGAGTCCGAGCGCGATCCCCATAAGTGCTATACCGACAGTTCCCGAGGTGCCCCAGGATGTACCTGTCGACAGTGATACCACAGAGCAGATGAGCAGTGTGGCAAGAAGGAAAATGGACGGGCTGAGAATGGCGAGTCCATAGTAGATCATTGTCGGCACTACTCCGCTGAGGATCCATGTACCAATAAGCGGACCAACCGTATAAAGGATGAGGCAGGCCTGCATGCCTGTCATTATTCCGTCAATAATGCCTTTTTCAATTGTGGCGTAATCATACTTAAGGACTACGACTCCGATCGCAATTGTAAGCATTGCGCCAAGGATAAGTGTGATGTGAATGTCAACTTCCCATACCAAAACGCTGGCCGCGATCATTGCCGCTACTGTCAGGAACAGAGCAAGAGTCAACGCCAGTGAAGGTTTACGAGGCTCCATAATAAGACAACTCCCCTTTCGATTTTTGGAAAAAATAATAAAAAAACAGTTTAGGAATATACAGAAACATTTGAAAAGATGACCTACCGATAAACCACCTCCGTCTTTTGAAATCAAAACCGTAAAAAGCGGCTTGGCATAAAGGTTAATGCAACAAACAAAATAAGCAGCGTTTTATTACCTGTATGAGTAATTCTACTACCTTTGCAAGTAATCTGTCTACTCTTGCATGTTCATTAAAGATATGCATTGAACAAACAGTTCAGCACCTTCGGCCATGAAGATGCTTGCGATATCTGACTTATTCAAAAATATCCCCAAGAAGAAACGACTTTTCCTGACATCGACGCCCTGCAGAGTTCACAAAAAACATATCTGCCTTCATCTTCTCTGGAAAACATATGTTCGGATGGAGCGTTTGACAGTATACTCAGCACAATGTATCATCTGTTTTTCCGCTCGGAATCCATACACCGGCCCGGAGGTAATATCATGAGGGTACCAATAAGGATCCTTGTAGAAGGGGCGCTTTGCATCGCTTTATCTGTCGCCCTTTCGTTCGTAAAGCTCTTTGCCCTCCCTCAGGGTGGTTCTGTCAGCCTCGGCATGCTGCCGATATTTATCTTCGCGATCAGAAGGGGCGGCACTGCAGGAGTGTCAGCCGGACTGGCGGTGGGGATGCTGAAGCTGTTCCTGGGAGGATATGTTATACATCCGGTGCAGGCGCTGCTTGACTATCCCGCAGCAAACGCGCTTATCGGGACTGCAGGCTACTTCAGAACAAAAATATACTGGGGGGTCGCCGCGGCATCGATTTTGAACCTTCTTGCATCAGTGCTTTCGGGGGTAGTCTTTTTTGCCGAATACGCTCCGGAAGGCATGAACGTTTGGCTTTACTCTTTTATTTACAATGCAAGCGTAGTGATCCCCGAAGCTGTAATATGCTCCGCACTCGTTTATTTTATTCTGCCAAGGCTGGATAATATCAGAAGGTAGAATTTTCAAAAAACAAAATACCGCTTTATTTCACAAAAAAGGTTGATGCATTTTCCTTTTCAATATAGAATACGCAGGTGCGGGGTTTTGATTTCCCCCAAAAATAATTTTGGAACATAAATTAAGGAGGACTTCTTACAATGGCTAAAGCAGTAGTTGATCAGGATGCTTGTGTAGGTTGCGAGGCATGCGTAGGCGTTTGCCCGACATCAGCGATCAGTATGAATGACGGCAAAGCAAAGGTCGATCCCGACACATGTGTTGAGTGCGGGGCCTGTGTGGCGACCTGCCCTGTCAGCGCAATTTCCCAGTAGTCACTATATCTGAGTTTATAAAAAGACCGGGGGCCCCCGCCCCCGGTCTTTTTATTTGCCTGCATTGCCTCTAAGTCTGCAGCAGTGATCCACAGGACCCCTTCCTCTCCCCAGATCAAGACCTGTCTTTAAAGCATCATTAATGTAATTTTTGGCCGCTCTTACGCTTTCCTCTGCAGTAAGGCCCTCCGCAAGACCGCACGCTATTGCGGAGGATAAAGTGCACCCTGTTCCGTGAGTGTTTGGATTATCTATCCTCGCTGCAAGAAACCACTTCTCTGTCCCGTCTCGCCTGACCAGCAGATCGTCAGCCCCCTTGTGGAAGTGCCCCCCCTTTATAAGGGTATTCGTGCCTGTGGATCTTGTTATGATCCGGGCCGCCTCTTTCATGCCCTCCCGGTCTGTTATCCTGATCCCGCTCAGGACCTCAGCCTCGGGGATGTTCGGTGTGATCATCTCTGCCAGAGGGATAAGCATTTCTATGAGAGCATCGGCTGCATCATCCTTCAGCAGCCTGCTTCCGCTTGTAGATACCATCACGGGGTCGACGACGATGTTTTGTGCGCCATACTCTTTAAGTTTTTCGGAGATCGTACTTATCAGGGAAGAGTTTGAGACCATCCCTATCTTGACAGCATCCGGACGTATGTCGGCAAAAACAGCATCTATCTGCTGTGCCACAAAATCGCTCTCCACATCCGCTATCCCTGATACCCCGGTCGTATTCTGGGCGGTAAGGGCCGTTATAACGCTCATGCCGTAAATACCCAACGCTGTCATCGTCTTGAGGTCTGCCTGAATTCCGGCGCCTCCGCTGCAGTCTGAACCGGCTATCGTCAATACCTTTCTGATCATTTGGA
>DAITML010000032.1:0-16736 GCA_036835165.1 Synergistaceae bacterium
TAAGATGCGGCTTGTTTCTTACAAATTTCTCCTTTGCCATTTCTGTCTTGCCTCCTTTAGATATTTCCTGCTTGATTGATAATCTGCTCTATTTGTTAAATTTTCAGAAGTTCTTCCGCTACACTTTTTGGCACTTCGTCATAATGATCAAAAGTCATAGTGTACGAAGCCCTTCCTGATGTTTTGCTCCTCAGGTCTGTAGCATAGCCGAACATTTCCGCAAGCGGTACAAAGGCCTTTACAATTCTGGCATTTGCCCTTGATCCCATTTCGGAGACTTTTCCTCTTCTCGAGGAAATGTTGCCCATTACATCTCCCATGTACTCTTCCGGAACCACGACTTCTACGTCCATTATCGGTTCCATAAGCACCGGATCGGCTTTCTTCATAGCCTCTTTTATCGCCATTGAACCTGCGATCCTGAAGGCCATTTCTGAACTGTCGACCTCGTGGTAGCTCCCGTCAACTATTGCGACCCTGATCCCTATTACAGGATAACCGCCGAGGATACCGTTGTTGAGAGCCTCTTCGACACCCTTTTGCGCAGCGGGGATGTATTCCTTTGGAACAACTCCCCCTACGATGCGGTCTTCCCATTCGAAACCCTTGCCTTCGGCCAGCGGTTCGACCTCAAGGACAACATCACCATACTGCCCCTTGCCTCCGGACTGACGGACAAATTTGCCCTGTGCCCTTGCGGGCTTTCTTATCGCCTCTCTGTAGGCGACCTGGGGACGTCCTACCTTGACCTCGACATTAAACTCCCTGCGGAGCCTGTCAACGATGATCTCAAGGTGAAGTTCTCCCATTCCGCTTATCAGTGTCTGCCCCGTTTCCTCGTTGACTGAAACGTGGAAAGTCGGGTCCTCTTCAGAAAGTGCGTCAAGTCCCTTTGCAAGTTTGATTTGGTCGGCCTTGCTCATTGGCTCGACAGAAAGCGAGATAACAGGTTCCGGGAAAATCAGGTTTTCCAGCAAGACGGGATTCTTTTCATCGCAGAGAGTGTCACCTGTACGCACCTGCTTGAGTCCCGGAATGGCAACGATCAGGCCTGCCTGAGCATTATCCATCTCTTCACGCTTGTTGGCGTGCATCCTCAGGATCCTGCCTATCCTTTCACGGCGTCTTGTGTTTGTGTTATAGATAGACATGCCGTTCTCTATATATCCTGAATAGATCCTGCAGAAAGCAAGCCTTCCGACAAAGGGATCGACCATGATTTTGAACGCCAAAGCAGAAAAAGGCTGATCGGCAGAAGGAATTATCTCTATTTCCTTTTCCGTGTCATCGGGATCGTGCGCCTTAAGCGGAGGCATGTCTAATGGGCTGGGAAGATAGGCCACAACTGCATCAAGAAGCGGCTGCACACCCTTGTTTTTGAATGCCGAACCGCACATTACAGGGACGATGTTCAGACTTATCGCTGCTTTTCTGATAGTACTCCTAATAAGGTCCTCGGGAACTTCTTCGCCTTCAAGAAAAAGGTTCATCATCACATCGTCAAAATCAGATAGGTTCTCTATCATTTCAGCCCTTGCGATCTCAACCTCTTCTTCAAGCTGCGGGGGTACCTCCGCCAGATGGAACTCAGTGCCGAGCGTATCATCATAGATTATCGCTTTCTTCGCCACAAGATCCACCATGCCCGAAAATCCGTCCTCAACGCCGATCGGTATCTGGATTGGAACAGCCCTGGCACCAAGACGCTTGCGCATCTGGTCGACCACTGAAAAAAAGTCTGCTCCGACCCTGTCCATTTTGTTGACAAAAGCGATCCTCGGGACACGATACTTGTCAGCCTGACGCCAAACTGTTTCTGACTGGGGCTCAACTCCGCCGACTGCACAAAAAACGGACACTGCACCGTCAAGCACCCTCATAGAGCGCTCAACTTCAACAGTAAAGTCCACGTGCCCGGGTGTATCAATAATATTGATCAGGCAATCGCCCCAGAAACAGGTAGTGGCGGCAGATGTGATCGTGATACCACGCTCACGCTCCTGCTCCATCCAGTCCATTGTAGCAGCGCCTTCGTGAGTCTCACCCAGCTTGTGCTTACGGCCCGTGTAGAACAGGATACGCTCTGTCGTTGTAGTTTTACCCGCATCTATATGCGCAGCTATTCCGATATTGCGCACTTTACTCAAGTCGATGCCCTGCATCGTCAACACCACCAAACTAAAACTTTTAAATTATTAATCTTCTTCGCACTACCAGCGGTAGTGTGCAAACGCACGGTTTGCTTCAGCCATGCGGTGGGTATCTTCCCTCTTCTTAACGGAACCGCCGTCGCCCTTGCAGGCATCGGTGAGTTCCCGGGCAAGGCGTTCCACCATCGGGATACCCTTGCGGGAACGAGAGAAATTGATGATCCAACGTATGGCAAGAGCCTGTGCCCTTTCAGGTTTGACCTCAACGGGGACCTGATATGTCGCTCCTCCGACTCTCCTCGGACGGACTTCAACAAGCGGACGAACGTTAGTCATCGCCTTTTCAAATACTTCCGCAGGCTCAATGCTGAGCCTGCCTCCAGCCAGATCCAGTGCTCCATAAAAAATCCTCTCTGCCGTGCTCTTCTTTCCTCCGAGCATGAGGCAGTTGATGAATTTTGTAATTGCCGGGTTCGCATAAACTGAATCGGGCGGTGTTATACGTCTCTTTACATGTCCTTTGCGTGGCATATAGGACCAACCTCCCTTTGATAATACAAATTACTTCGGTCTGCGAGCGCCGTAGAGCGAACGGCTCTGACGACGGTTTTCAACGCCGCCGCAGTCAAGAGTTCCCCTGATTATGTGATAACGAACACCAGGCAGGTCCTTTACACGTCCTCCACGGACGAGGACCACAGAGTGTTCCTGCAGATTATGTCCTACACCCGGTATATAAGCAGTGACTTCTATTCCGTTAGTAAGACGCACACGTGCGACTTTACGGAGAGCAGAGTTAGGCTTCTTAGGAGTAACAGTGTAGACGCGGGTACATACTCCGCGGCGCTGGGGGTTCTCCTGAAGTGCAGGGGCGCTCATACGACGCCTCTTGTCCTCTCTGCCGTTGCGAATAAGCTGACTTATTGTTGGCAAATAGCTCCCTCCTTCCTTCTTAATATTTCTTTCTACTTTTTAAGAAGTGCTGCGGCCGCGGTTTTTCTTGCAACAGCGCAAGCCCTTCCCAACTGCAGTGATGTTTCCGCCCATTCAACGGGCACTCCGTGCTTTTCTGCCTCTGCAAGTATTTCTGACAACAGGCGTCTGTCGGCTTCTTCCGAAAGAAAAACCTTGATTGCCTCGCCCGAGTTCAGCTTCCTCAGGACAGAGTTTATACCTGCTATCCTTCTTGGTGAAGCGAGTTCGTTTAAAGGCACACGGACACCTCCTGTGCAAAGGCGCACCAGAGTATATTAACAGCGGAAGCCTTTAGTGTCAATAAACACGTCGGCTTCCGCTGAAATTTTTATTTGATTGAAATATTTTAGGTAAAACTACTTACTTCAAGCGCTTTCGTCAATCGGCCTGAGCCAGTGTTTCCTCCAATGCCGGAAGCTTTGGTTCAGAAACTTCTGTGATATCTACCTTTCTGTATCTTTCGATCCCTGTTCCCGCAGGTATCAGCAGTCCGATTATTACGTTCTCCTTAAGACCTACCAGGTTATCGACATCACCTCTTACCGCTGAAGCTGCAAGCACCTGTGCAGTCTGCTGGAAGGAAGCGGCAGAGAGGAAGCTGTCGGTGGCAAGAGCTGCCTTGGTCACCCCGTGGACTACCGGGCGCCACTGAGGCTCTTCCCTGAGGCGCCTTACAAAGGAGACCCTCTGGATCAGCTGTCTGTGATCGGAAGGGGCCTGTTTCGGACGGACAGTTATGTCGTTGGCTCCCGAAGATGCGATGCTGTCAAGCACTTTGCTGGTGATCTCCTGTCCTGCTTCCGCAAGCACATTGCCTTTTTCGTCCTTTATGTTTTCAAGAAGGACTTTGCCTAAGGCTTTTTCTGTCAGGACCTGCCTGATGACCTTTTCTCTCGTTATTATGCTTCCTTCGCTTTCAATGCCGGAAATTGAACCTTCGACTATCCCTCTGACTATCGAACCATCAATGCTGTGTGTTACATTCTCAATGACCTCTCCGTCAGAATTGATGGCCTGGGTAAGAGGTTTGCCGAAGTAATCCTCTATCAGCACATGATGCATTGAATCGGTAAGATTAATATGTTCGGGATTCTTCCAGAGCCTGATCTCGCTGATGTTGTTCGCACTCAGTGTCTTGATGGCAAGAGAGTCCACTACAGCATCGATTTGGATGATCGTTCTGCCGTCTTTTTCAACATCGGCAGCGAACCATGCTGCATCTTCACTCTCGTCAAGCACGTTTGTATCCCTTACGAGCATGGGTTGAGGCGGGAGTGACACTATCTTGGCAAGATCAGCTGAAGAAAGTCTTGTTCCTGCCTTGATCAGGATATCATCATTATCCTGGGACCTGAAGTCCATGATCAGTTCCAGTCCTTCCATTGCCCTTCTGAAGCTTGCATCTCCGAGCACTACACGAAGCTGCCCCTCTTTGTCCTGAACCGTAAGTTCTCCAATCGCTCCCCCCGGTTTCAGCATCTCGCCAAGCATGGCTTTAGTTAAAAATCCGGGAGCTTCTCCATCTTTTTTGAGTACATCTCCGGGTGCATCTATGATCTTGCAATCTCTGAGGAAATTATATGATTCATCGAGAGAAGCCTGATTATGATCGGAGATATGCCTGATGCTGCCTTCCAGATCTTCCTTCCACACCAGTTCACCGGAAACGAAGGAGCTGTCGCCCTCTTCGATCACACGCACGCGGTTGATCGGAGCTACTTTGCGGAGTATTGTTTCGATATGCTTGTCGTTTATTGAGACTCCCTGAGAACGGTAGACTTCCTGGATCCCGTCAAGAAGATAATGCTGGACAGCCTCAAGGCCTTCCACTTCAAGGAGCTGCTGGGGATCGATGTATCCCTCTGTGAGCACCATGCCCTTTGTTATTGTGCACCCCTCTTCAACTCCGGAGAGCAGGTTCTGGGATGCCGGTATATTGTAAGATATTCTCTCTTCTGAACCATCTTCCCTTATTACCCCTATGATAAGCTTTTTCTTGCCGTCCATCTCTCTGATCTCAAGAAGGGTACCTCCGACTTCAGCGAGAATGGCAACCTTTTTGGGCCTGCGGACTTCAAATAGCTGCTCTATCCTGGGAAGTCCCTGAGTGATGTCCTCTCCCGTAAACTGGCGAACGCCTCCTGTATGGAAGGTCCTCATTGTGAGCTGTGTTCCCGGTTCTCCAATGGACTGTGCCGCAACGACACCGACAGATTCACCTATAGCGACCCTCTTTCTTGTGGCAAGGTCCCTGCCGTAACATACACGGCAGATCCCATGCCTGAGGCCGCATGTGAGAGGACTCCGCACCCACAAAGAAGTGATGCCTTTGGATTCAATGAGGTCAGCCTTTTCGACTGATATTTCCTCATCCTTCACAAGCAAAAGTTCCCCGGTCTTGGGATCGGTGACATCTCTGAGGCTTGTTCTTCCGGCAAGACGCTCGGACATAGAAATCGTAGCTTTTCCATCCTGCTGAAGAAGCGGGCGGATCTCTACGCCTTCGTTGGTGCCGCAGTCCTCGTCCATAATTATCAGGTCCTGGGCAACATCGACAAGACGCCTCGTCAGGTAACCGGATTTCGCAGTACGGAGGGCTGTGTCAGCAAGTCCTTTTCTGGCTCCGTGAGTCGAGATGAAGTATTCGAGCGTATTGAGTCCTTCTTTGAAGTTGGCAACGATCGGATATCGGATTATACGGCCCGAAGGGTCCGCCATCAGTCCGCGTATACCTGCCATCTGAGCAACCTGTCCGCGTGATCCTCTTGCTCCGGAATCGACCATTATCCTGAGGGGATTGGTCTCTTTCATGCTGTCCATTATTTTGTCCGCAATACGCCGGCCCGCGTCAGACCATAAGATGTCCTTCTGCCTCATATATTCATCTTCAGTAAGGATACCCATCTCGTACTGAGAGGTAAGGTCTTCTTCCTGCTCAAGCGTAACGTCCAGGATCTCCTTCTTTTCAGGCGGTACTATGACATCGCCTACCCCGAGGCTTATTCCGCTGTGCGTGGACCAGCGGTACCCGAGGGTCTTGATCTCGTCAAGCATCTCGACCATGGCCGTCTGCCCGACCTTATCATATGCAGTATCAAGGATCGTGCCCATCTCTTTTTTGTTGATCGTTTTGTTGATATACCTCATACCGGGGTGAAGTGCCGAATTAAACAGCACACGGCCCGGCGATGTCTCTATCCACTTGCCGTCTGAAGTTTCACATTTCCATGACGGGTCGGCCTTGAGCTTTATCTTTGAATTGACATGGACTATCGAATGGTCAAGAGCAGACATCACGTCTTCAACATCTGAGAAATAGAGCCCTTCACCCTTCATTCCCTCTCTTAAGCTGGTAAGGAAGAATACTCCGAGAATGATGTCCTGTGTCGGTATCACGACCGGCTTGCCGCTTGCAGGAGAGAGAAGGTTGTTCGAAGAGAGCATGAGCACCCTCGCTTCAGTCTGCGCTTCCAATGAAAGCGGCACGTGGACAGCCATCTGGTCTCCGTCAAAGTCTGCATTAAATGCTGTGCATACCAGAGGATGAAGTCTTATCGCCTTTCCTTCAATAAGAACAGGTTCAAAAGCCTGTATCCCAAGTCGGTGAAGAGTAGGCGCCCTGTTCAGCATTACGGGATGGTCCTTGATGATCCCTTCCAGTATTGCCCAGACTTCGTCCCTGCCTCTTTCAATAAACCTTCTGGCACTCTTGACATTTGGTGTAAGCCCGCTTTCAACAAGCTTGTGCATGACAAAGGGCTTGAAGAGTTCGAGTGCCATCTGTTTGGGGAGTCCGCACTGGTATATTTTCAGGCTAGGCCCTATTACAATGACAGAACGTCCGGAATAGTCAACTCGTTTTCCAAGAAGATTTTGGCGGAAGCGTCCTTTTTTGCCTCTAAGCAGGTCAGTAAGGCTCTTAAGGGGCCTGTTGCCTGCACCAAGCACAGCTTTGCCCCTGCGTCCGTTATCTATCAACGCATCAACAGATTCCTGAAGCATCCTCTTCTCATTGCGGACAATAATTTCGGGGGCTTTAAGCTCTTGAAGCTTGCGAAGACGGTTGTTCCTGTTGATCACCCTGCGATATAGGTCATTGAGGTCAGAGGTCGCAAAGCGTCCGCCGTCCAGCTGTACCATGGGCCGCAGATCGGGAGGGATGACAGGGAGCACGGAAAGGACCATCCATCCGGGTTTGCTGTCGCTTTTCCTGAAATCCTCAGCCACCTGGAGTCTTTTTACAAGCTTGCGTTTTTTCTGTCCGGAACATTCTGCAATATCTTCCCTAAGTGAGGATACAAGGAGGTCGATATCCATCTGTTCAAGAAGCGTGTAAACCCCTTCAGCTCCGATCCCTGCTTCAAAGGTCTTGTCGTAGGCAGCGCATATCGCCTGTTCTCTCTCAAGGATAATATCTGCTCGGTCAAAGGGCGACTCCCCTCCGTTGATCACTATGTAGCAGGGGTCCTCAAGAGTCTCCGTCTCTTCGACCGTCTGAAAGCGCTTTGGATACTTCTGGCCGTAAAGCCTGTATTCGCTCTCGGAAATCACTTCATTCTTAACAAAAGGAAGATGTACTACAGTGGTCACTATGAAAGCATCCTGGTTGTTCAGGACTGCCCTTTCAAACTTAAGTCCGCTGTCTGCATCCTTCATTGCCTTGATCTTAGATTCCGGGATCATTGCGTTGGAGATCTGTTCGTCTCCTTCTCTGAACATTCTGTACGCCGGTTCGGCTTTAAAAAGCTCATCACCATATTCTCCGTGGATCCTGTTGACCTGGGCAGCCGTTATCACATCGCCCTCGTCAACCATTATCTCTTCAACCTTTGTGATCCTGAAAGCTTCTTCAGCTTTGAATTTAGGGTCGTAAAAACGGTGAATACGCTCCTCTGATGCTGATATAAGCTTGCCTCTCCGGGCCAGGTCTATCCGGCGGCCTTCACTGACCACCTTATAAACCTTTTCCCTGCGGCGGGTAGGTGCAAAGTAAACGACCTTTTCCAGTTCTTTTGTAGATGCTCCCAGAAGAAGACTGAGCCTGCTGGGGATCCCTCTGAGATACCAGATGTGCACGACAGGGGCGGCCAGTTCGATATGCCCCATCCTCTCCCTGCGCACTCGGTTGTCAGTGACCTCAACTCCGCATCGGTCACATACGACTCCCCGGAACTTGGGACCGCTTCTTTTGTATTTTCCGCAGGCACACTCATAACTGCGGGTCGGACCAAATATCCGCTCACAGAAAAGTCCGTCCTTTTCAGGACGAAGAGTCCTGTAATTTATTGTTTCAGGCTTTTTGACTTCACCGCTTGAAAGCTCCCTGATCCTGCCGGGAGATGACAATTTTGTCCTTACACCGGCGATCTCGCGATTTACATTAGCCATTAAATATCATCCTCCCGGTCATCCTTCTTAGGAGCAACATCATTGAAGAGATCCGTATCTTGATTCCTAAGAACTTCAGCCTCTTTTTCTTCATCAGTCTCATGCAGCTCTATGGGGCTGTACTCTGCTGCATGTTCATGGAAGAGGTCGCTGTCTGATATGGATTTTGAGGATCTGCTCAGTCCAAAGTCCTCTTCAAGGCTGTCCACTGTAGAATCAGGCTTGAAGGATACGTGACGCCTGGTCTCCCTGCCGCTGTCGTCCTCTTCTTCTGAAAGGACAAGTTCTCCGAATGAGCCATCTGAGTATTTGATCTCTACGTCGAGTCCGAGTCCCTGAAGTTCTTTAATAAGCACCCGGAAGCTTTCGGGAACGCCCGGTTTGGCAAGGTTTTCGCCCTTGACTATCCGTTCGTATGTCTTGAGCCTTCCTCTGATATCGTCCGATTTGACCGTAAGCATCTCCTGCAGCATATGAGCAGCTCCGTAACCTTCAAGAGCCCAGACTTCCATCTCTCCGAACCTCTGCCCTCCGAACTGAGTCTTTCCTCCGAGCGGCTGCTGCGTTATAAGGCTGTAAGGACCTATCGAGCGGGCATGGATCTTGTCGTCAACAAGGTGTATCAGTTTGAGCATGTACATGACTCCCACTGCGACCTTGTTCGCCATCGGTTCCCCTGTCCTTCCGTCGTAAAGGGTGATCTTGCAGTCATCCCTCATCTCGGGATATTTTGTGTTCTGTATCTCCTTGACGTAGGGCATAAGGTCTTCTGCGGTTGCTGATTCGAAGACGGGCGTAACTACTTTCCAGCCGTTCTGCATTGCTACAAACCCCATGACGGTCTCGAGCACCTGTCCGAGGTTCATTCGGCTTGGGACTCCGAGCGGATTAAGCACGACATCTACGGGCGTACCGTCTGAGAGGTATGGCATATCTTCCTCTGCCATGATCCTTGATACGACACCCTTGTTTCCATGACGGCCGGCCATCTTGTCGCCTTCCGTTATCTTGCGGAACTGGGCAACATATACCTTTACGACCTCGTTTACCCCGGGGCTCATATCTTCGCTGTTCTTATCCCTGGAGAGCCTCTTGATCTCGACGACCTTTCCGCCTTCTCCGTGAGGGACCCTAAGACAGGTATCCCGGACCTCGCGCGCCTTTTCGCCGAATATCGCTCTGAGAAGCTTTTCTTCGGGTGACTGGTCGGATTCGCCCTTTGGTGTGACCTTTCCGACAAGGATGTCTCCTGCCTTGACTTCGGCACCTATCCTTACTATTCCGTCTTCATCAAGATTTTTAAGCGCATCTTCACCCACATTCGGAATGTCCCTGGATATCTCTTCGGGACCAAGCTTGGTGTCGCGCGATTCGACTTCATACTCTTCTATATGTATAGAAGTGTAGAAATCTTCCTTAACAAGTCTCTGACTTAGGAGTATGGCGTCTTCAAAGTTGTATCCTTCCCATGAAACGAAAGCGACAAGCACATTTCTGCCAAGAGCCAGCTCTCCCCCGTCACAAGCCTGACCGTCAGCGATCACCTCACCGGCCTCTATATGCTGACTGTGCGTCACGATGGGCCTCTGGTGAATAACTGTGCCCTGGTTGGATCTTCTGAATTTGGGCATGGTATATATGTCTTTATCGTTGTCTTCCGTTGTAATCTCTATCTTGTCTGAATCTACATATGTCACAGTTCCGCCTCTTTTGGAAACGGCACATGAGCCGGAATCCTTTGCTATTCTGTGTTCGATCCCGGTACCTACTATAGGTGAGTCAGGAAATACAAGAGGGACAGCCTGTCTCTGCATGTTTGACCCCATGAGTGCCCTGTTGGCATCGTCATGCTCAAGGAAGGGGATCAGGGCGGTCGATATGGAAACGATCTGTTTTGGCGAAATGTCCATATACTCCAGCTGTTCAGGCTGTATCTCTATCGTGTTGTCATGATGCCTGACATATATGCCGGTGCCGCCGTCTGTGGGCAGGATCTGCCCGTCTTCGGAGACAGGAGTGTCGGCACGTCCAACGTAGTATTCATCTTCGTCATCTGCAGACAGATATACTATTTCATCCGTCAGGTACCCGTTTACTACCTTCCTCCTCGGACACACCAGAAAACCGTATTCATTGATCCTTGCGAATGTGGCAAGTGAAGTGACAAGGCCAATGTTAGGACCTTCAGGCGTTTCTATAGGACAGACCCTTCCATAGTGGGTATGATGGACGTCCCTGGCTTCAAATCCGGCTCTCTCACGGCTCAGACCTCCGGGGCCCAATGCCGAAAGACGGCGTCTGTGCGTGAGTTCTGCAAGCGGGTTTGTCTGGTCCATAAACTGAGAAAGCTGCCCGGATCCGAAGAACTCCCTAAGTGCCGCCGATATCGGACGAACGTTTATAAGGTCCTTCGCCATTGCCGTGGCCAGGTCAGGAGTCGTAGTCATACGCTCCCTTGCGATCCTTTCCATCCTCAAAAGGCCGATCCGGACCTGATTCTGGAGAAGCTCACCAACGGCGCGGACTCTTCTGTTACCCAGATGGTCGATGTCGTCCATGTGTTCGTTTCCATCACGTATCCTTATCAGGCCTTTTATTATCGCAACGATATCCTCAACTGTGAGAAGCCGTTCGGTACTAGGAGTGTCCAGGTTCAGCCGCCTGTTTATTTTGTATCTTCCGACCCTGCCGAGGTTGTATCTGCGGGGATCAAAGAAGATGCTGTTGATATATTCCCTCGCATTTTCCATACGGGCAGGCTCATTCGGCCTGAGCTTCCTGAACAGTTCAAGTATTGCCGCATCCGGTGTACCTGTATTGTCCCTTTCCATGGTTGCGGATATTGCCGGATCGACGTCCCAGACCCATATTTTGGTTCTGCCGCTCTCCCAGAGGGCCTCAAGGTCCTCTTTCGTGAGCCTCTTGTTTTTGGGTATGGAAACAGCTCCCTCGCCCTCACCAGAAATAATGGCTTCGGCAAGGAGCATTCCCCTGACTTCGTCTTCCACCAGATCCCTTTCCACTTCCTTTGCCCCGAAGAGAGAAAGGAGCTCTTCTGTGGTCTGGATGCCAAAAGCTCTCAGCATCATCGAGACAGGGATCTTCTTTCTGTTGTCGATCTTGACTGACAGAACCTCGCCCGGAGCAAGATCAAACTCGATCCATGCCCCTCGGTCCGGTATCAGTTTTGCCATGAAGGACTCCTGCCCGGGGATACCAAGTTCAGCGCTGAAATAGACGCCTGCGGACCTTGCAAGCTGATTAACAACGACACGCTCGGTGCCGTTGATTATGAACGTTCCTCTTTCTGTCATCGCCGGGAAATCACCAAGATAGATCTCCTCTTCTTTGATCTCGCGCGTCTTCCTGTTGGACAGCCGAATCGTCGCACGGAGCGGTCTCGACCATGTAAGGTCCCTGCTGCGTGCCTCATCCAGACTCATGACCACCGGATCGACATAATATCTCACGAATTCAAGGGCAAATGATCCGTCGTAGCTTTCGATGGGGAATACCTCATCGAACAGTTCCTGCAGACCCTGAGAAAACCTTTCGTCAGGATCGGTATCAGACTGAAAAAACCACTGATACGAATTACGCTGGACCTCAACAAGATCCGGTAGGGCAATCAGATTCTTTTCCTTTCCAAAAACCCTGCGCTGCTCAAAAGCCTTGCCTGATGGAGTCTTAACCTGCATGGGAGCAACCTCCCTGAATGGAATATTTGGTAAGAATGTACAATCGTACAAATGGGTATTATAACAAAAAAGCGACAACTGTCAATAGACAGGTGTCGCCTGTTTTTGATTTTGATTTGATAAGGAAAGCATACAGAGCGATCTTTCATTGAACAAATTAATAACTGATTCGACCGCATGTCTCCGATATTCTATGACATCATAACAATTTTTACATCAAGCACTGCTTTCTTAAGCCCAAGGAATTCTATCATGTGCAATTAAGTTTTGACAATATCCCAAATATATATTTTATCTGCTCCTGTGTTTTGTGATCACAGCCCCCTTTATGGCAATTTTAAAATCGAGAATAATATACAGGAGCAGGAAAAATTGAGCCCCATAAGTTATCGGCGAATAAAGAATAAAATCAAGTGTGGGTACATTCAGCGTTCCTGCACAGAAGGCACCGGTCACACTCCAGGGTATGACAGGCGCGAAGGCCGTCCCCGTATCCTCAAGCAAACGTGAGAGGTTGGCCCTGTGAAGGTCAAATTCATCGTATAGGGGACGCACAGAAGGAGCAAAAAGAGGAAAGGTAACATAATAACTGCCTATTATCATATAAAGGAATGAATGGACAAAAAACATTCCCAGCTGAAAAACTTTCTGCGTTTTTGCATAATTACGCACTAGCCTTATAAGAATACCTATGACCCCTATCGTTTTTAATGGTGCACCGAAGAAAGCGGCCCCAATAGGAATTGCAAGTGTACCGAGCATACTTTTTATCCCGCCCCGTAAAAGCATTTTATCAACGACATCTGCACCGGTCTCTTTTGGATACCCGCTGTAAATTGCGGTGCTGATATCCTTCAGGCTGGCATCCTGTACAAGAAAAGCCAAAACGCCGGCAATAAAAATACCTGCGGCAAATGTCGGCAAAGCCGGTTTCTGTCTCGCAACGAGAATCAGCACTGTCAGGGGAGGCAGGATGAGGATCGGATTCAGGGAGAAGTTATTTTCCAATGTTGACATTATCAGACTTAACTGCTCACCTTCAACAGTTCCTGCTGCATTTCTTCCCAAAAACCAATACATGACCAACGCGGCAATCAATGGAGGGATCGTTGTCAACAACATATATTTCATATGATCATAAATATAAACTTCTGAAACGACAGAGGCCAATATCGTTGTATCTGAAAGAGGAGAGAGTTTATCTCCGAATATCGCGCCGGATACTATCGCACCGGCAGTATATGGAAGAGGAATGCCGAGTCCCTGAGAAACACCCATTAAAGCAACACCGACTGTACTTATTGTTCCCCACGATGTCCCGGTCGTAACAGATATCACAATACAAATAAAAAGGGACGATATCAAAAACCAGGATGGCGTGAGCATCTTCAATCCATAGTAGATCATTAAAGGAATTGTCCCGGAAATGATCCAGGCCCCTACTGTCATGCCTACGGCCAGTATGATCAACAGCCCCGGTATGAATGCTGAAATATTTTCACATATATCATCATTAAGCTCTTCCCAGCCGACACCAGAAATCATTGCAAGAGCAACAGTAATAAAACCGGAAGTAATAAGCATTACAGTGGAATTTGCCCTGACATACAGTATTCCGATCAAGAAAAAAGCAACTGTTGTCATTACTATCATCAATGCCCTCTGATCGCTGATCTTTGTCTGCATCAAAACGCCTCCTTGTTAATAAATTATTTAGATAAACAATTACATAATATTCCATTAATTTTAAAATTAACATACCTGTTTTCTCAGATATAAAAAACCGGATAAATTTTTTATTGATCAAGCAAGCGATAGGGATCATAAAAAGAAAAAGCCCTCATAAAATACCCCTTTTGTACAGTCTTTTGTACATTGAGCATTTATGAGGACACCTAAGAAAACGAAATCAGTCTGTGACTGAGTTTATTTGCCTGTTGGTGTCGAGGAGGGGAAGCACGAGCATTAACCCTCATCAACTTGTAAATACATGGTATGACTGAATAAAATCAAAGCATAGCCTATCGAGATGCTGCAAATGTAGCCTTAGTTGTTGCTACGAACACCAAGATAATATCAAGAAATTCTAAGTTCTTCAAGGGCAAAAATGGATTGATACTCAAGAGAAAGAAAGCAAAAATAAAAATCCCACCTAGTGTTATAAGGCGAGAAAGAGGCTTTCAACATTTTCCAAACTTTTAAAGTTTACCCTTAATTCTTAATTTATTTCTTAGCCATATTATTACGAAAGCAGGTAAAAGAGATATAAATATAACTAAAAAGTACGCAATATTATATAGACTGTATGTTTCTTGCATGTATTGTAAGCCACTATTAAATCCATAATTATAAAGCATAAAAAATATCCCAAAAAAATCAAGTAAAGCCATGAAACCAATCCGTAAAATTATAATATCAATTTTTGTAAAGTTATCCCAACTGTTGTAATTACAATGCTTTTGTTTGCTCTGTACTTATTTGTTCATTCAATTTATAATACTGACTTGACCACTACAGCATGGTCATTCTATAACTTTGCCCCAGTTTACGACAAGTTAAGGGGAAATACCAATTCCTAAAACATATATACATAAACTAAAAATCATAACAATCTACTGATTAATTTTTAAGATATACCATACTTATTTTTTTTAAAACAGCACTAAAAACTAAGCAATGCTCGCGGATAGTTGTTTTTCTCCATCGATATATATGCATTCAATTTTATTGTTTGCATAGTTATTTTTAAAAAATTCTTTGAAATTTTTTAAAGCTGTTTCATGCCCATTGTCAATTATTAGATAAATAGCTTTTTCAGTGTTTTCTTGTGTCATATATATTGGAATTTGATCTGATAATCCATGTTTTAATTGTTTATTTGACGTTAACTTTACTTCTACAACAACTTTTTCATTTGCTCCACGTGATAATTTAAAATCCACAGGGCCTCTCCCATTATTACATTCTCGAGAAAAATCTATATTATTAGCTTCAAAATATGAACATGCAATGCTATAAAAAAGCAATTGAGCTACTTCTTCACGCCTAGGCCTATCATCATCATTATAGAGAATTTTCCACCCACCCAAATCTTCAATAGTCCTTTTAAACTGGGTGCAAATATTTTTAGTAACTGAATACACATCTTTTATTGTTGGGTTGCTAGGGACTTGTAGCCTCAAAGGATTGTCTTGAACTATATTTTTACTGAAGTCATACCAAAGATATTGTCCAACTGGGTCACTTGTCCAGTCGTACGGGCTAATTTCTGCCGTCTTATAAGCATTAATCCATTCTTTTGTGAATTTTTTATTTACTAATAATAACCTCTTTAAAGCTATTTTTTGATTTTTCGAATCAAAAACATAATCATCATTAAGTGTTTGTCTAACTCTTTGATTTTGGCGACAAACATATTCAATATCTTCAAAATCAATTGCTAAAGGTAATGGTGTTAATAAAATACTTGGAATTAAAAGAATGGGCTGTCGATTATATTGATTAAATAGTAGGCCATTAATATTGCTATTAGAGTTATTAAATGTTGTCAAATTACATTCACTTACAACTCGTTGAGTATATTTACGAATATCTTCTAGAAGAATATATGTTATTAAATCACTGATTCGATCACACCCAATGCCTTCTTCAAAAGTGCTGACAAGCTCAAATATCGCTGGGTCAGTCAATCCTGCATTCATTATATCTTTTATTGCCATTAATATGCTTTCTCTAAATCTTTTGCCAATACCACGGCCTCTTGTTCCGTTTTTGGAATATCCAAAGCATGTACCACTTACCTCTGTAAATCTTAATTGATTATTTGCAGCTTTCCAAAACCGATCATCTTCGTTTTTAGAAAATGACAATAATGTTATTATCTCTGTAAAATATTTTTCCACTTTTTGTTTGGCCTCTAAAAACTCTGGTATTTGACATTGTCCGAGTAATGCTGGATCTACAAAAAATTTTGAGTCAATATCCAAAATTACGTCAAATGCGCCTGTTTCTAAAAAAATCTCTTTGTTGATTTTAAATTCGTCAGTAAATGTTATAGGCAAATCATACCCCTCCTTATTTTATGACTTTATTACAACATTTCGTTATCAACAAATATTCGACATAACATAATAATTATGATTTTTTACAGTAAACTAGAGCATATTTTTAAAACCAAACGTTTAGATACTACTCCATGATTAATACTTTGTCTAACAAATGGCAAAATAATAGTGGTTTCTTGCTTATCCTTATGATATTCATCAATGTAACTTAATGACATTGTGTTACATTGGGATAATCATACTTTATCCAGTGGCTGACTTGCTCCCTGGCCTGTTTGCTAAATAAGGCTAAAATTGACCCCTTGCTTTTATGTAATTCTTTATGTATATTAGGCTTGTTATGTTACATTGAGCAAATTTTTTATTGAAGACGAAAGGGGCAGCTAAGATGAATACCGTTGAGCCGATCAGGGACAAGAGGAAGCTTGAGAAGATGAAGAAGCTCCTAAGGGAATCAGGGA
>DAITML010000033.1:0-16538 GCA_036835165.1 Synergistaceae bacterium
CAATTGATTTCCAACTGACTCGCGCCGAAAGATACTTTCGGCTGACATGTCGTGACAATTTAATTTATAATTTATAATGATTACTGTAATCGTCCATTTTACTTTTTCTGTCAAAAAATCTCAGTTCATTTTTTCAAGGAGGGGTGCTCATGATCCAAGCTTTTCAGATATCCGGCATGCTGGCAGGCATACTGATGACTGTTGCCGGGTTCACCGGTTTTTTCGGCCCGGCACTTAGGAAGAGAATAAAAGGGCCGGCCGTCTTCACAGTACATCGCTTGTGCGGTTTGGGAGCAGTGGCTTCCGGGCTCACTCATGGGCTTATTTACATGCTCTATCTTGTATAGGGTCAGTTGAGGAGGTATCTTGGATATGGTCAGGTTTGCAAAGTTTTTTCTGGCATTGATGATACTGACACTTGCATGCACCCCCCTGTTTGCACATCCGGCAGAAAAGATCGAACTCAAGTGGGATGAGAATGCCTCTGTACTGGATGTCTCTATCCTGCATCCGGTGAAAAGCACTGCGAATCACTACATTAGCAAGATAGTGGTATCTGTCAACGGAAAGGTAACAGAGGAAAGGATCCTTAAATCCCAAAGCGACCCTAAGACAGAACATGCCTTTTTTGAGATCAAAGACCTCAAAAGGGGTTCAAAGATAGAGGTGGAGGCAACCTGCAACGTATTTGGAAAACTTAAAGAAAACTTGGTAATTTAAGAGTAAAGCCATTATAAATTGACAGAAAAAACAAAGCGGCCGCCATTCCGGGAGGCCGCTTCTCTTTTACAAAGCATACTATTATTTTACGTTTACCGTGAACATATCTCCGGGTCGGCCTATGCAGACGACATAACTGCCTTCAGGCACATAGACTTCACCCTCATCCGTTATGCTGTCAAAGAGAGGCAGCCCCTCGGCTTTCTCTGCCAGGACCATTATCCTGCCCTTTTCCGGTCTTTCAAATGAAATTATTGAACCTGCGCCGGTCCTTTGCCATTCATTGTATCCCTTTTCACCTATCATCAGTGTGTTTTGTCCCTTTTTAAGGATCTTGGTTTTTTCAGCCTCAGAGAAGAGGAATATTCCTGATCTGATCCAAAGTTCGCCGTCGCTTTCGTATATTTCAAGCTCCGACTGGTCGCGGAACATGGGTGCCGCATATGTGGCCGTGTGGTCATCCTCCACCCTTAGCGGATCCATAAAGGTCAGATATCCGGGCAGTTCTTTATAAGTATCAGAACTGATCATGGGGGTCTCTCTATATAGTTGGATCGAGGGAGTCAAATTTCTCATAAGCCAGACTTTATTCTTGATATCTGCGAAGAGCTTCTTTGGAGCTTGCTGTTGGGGTACGCTTTGGAATATCAGATCGTCCACATCGTAAAATGGGATCTTCTCGGCAATGAAGTACGAAGTATCGCCGTTCCTTATAAAATATCCCCCAAGGTCTTTTTCAAACGAGAAGAAAGAGCCTCCGTTATATACAAAAGACAACAGAACAGGTCCGCTTTCTCCGGCAGGGACTTCATCACCTTCTGGCAACAGCTGTATTATGTCCATTTTTTTTCTTTCTTTGTCAATTATTATCCTTACAAATGATCCGCCGTTTGCATAAATACCCTCAAAGGCAGAAAGCTCGGCAGGTATGATCTCCGCATCGACGGGCTTTTCCGTTTTCTTTGCCGAAGGGGCAGGAAGTCCCTTGTCCTTCATAAGCGCATCCAGCATCGCTCTTGTGACTGTTTCGCCGTTCAGTTTTCCTGATACGCTTGCTGCAACTACAAGTCTCTTCTCAGGTATTACCTGCAGGCCCGTTGAATAAGCGCCGGTACCTCCGCCTTTTGAATATACCTTCATGCCGTTTGCATCGTATGCCGGAAGAGAGGAATAGTCCCAGCCGAACGATTCCAGTATGGACGGTCCGCAAAGCCCTGCTGTAAAAGGAGTCGGCTGGCTTTTAAGTATCTCGTCGATCGAGCTCTGAGAGAGTATTTTCTTGCCTCCTTTGCAGAAGCTGTCACCAAACCTGCAAAGATCCTCTGCGGTCGATGAAAGTCCTCCCGCAGCGTATACAAGTATGACTTCGGGAGGATATTTCTTTCCGGTCTCGGGATCATAGAAATGAGCAATATTTCCACCCGTTTCACCTATACTTAAAGACGTATCCTTCATGCCCAGGGGCTGAAAGACCCTTTTCTCAAGAAAATTGATGAATTTCTGGCCAGAGACCCTTTCAACTATGATCTCTGCCAGGGTGAAGCCGTCGTTGCAGTATATTCCTACCGCCCCGGGGTCATGCTTTAAGTTGGATCCCTTCAATCTCTGCAGAAGCTCCCTGTGGGGATCCCCTTCCTGCTCATATCCGAAGAGGAAGCTCGAACCCGGCAGCCCAGACGAGTGGTTGAAGAGCATCCTTACAGTGATGTCTCTGTATCTCTGATCCTTCATCTCAAATTCAGGGATGTATTTGACGACAGGGTCGTCAAGGGAGACCTTCCCGTCGTCTGCCAGAAGAAGGATCGCTGTTGCTACAAACATCTTGCTGGTAGAGCCTATGTTGAACCTGGTCGAACTGTCTACGCCCCTGCCGGACTTTCTGTCAGCAGCCCCGAAGCCTTCCGAATATACTATTTCGCCTCCGTCCATCACCGCAACAGTTGCAGAACTTCCTTTTCCTGATGTGATGACCTTCCAGACAGTTTCACGCGCGGCCTCCTTTGTATTATTGTAGACCGCAGCCTCAATATGTGAGACTGCTGATGCAATAATAAGGAAAAGAACAAGAAGACCTAAAATGGCCCTTTTAAATTTTGACATCTTACCCACTCCCTGGAGAAAAAATGTTAGACATATTCTGCCATAATTAGTTTTTACAGTTTTTTGCGTGGCAACTTTGATTTATACATCAATTCATTCAATTGGCAAGCAGCGGATCAATAAATTTTTAATATTTTTATAATGAAATTTTATCACTTCTTGACTCTTATTCTTTACTGATTTGATATGATAGTCAGTGTGTCGCAGAGTTCCGGTCGGATCAACTGACCGGAAACTCCCGGCATAGTCCGGATCAGAAACAGGAGGGATCTTTGTGTTAGATATCAAACAGGTTTTAATTATTTTTGTATTGACTCTGGTAAGCCTT
Source organism: Synergistaceae bacterium (assembly GCA_036835165.1). Taxonomy (GTDB): domain Bacteria; phylum Synergistota; class Synergistia; order Synergistales; family Synergistaceae; genus Caenicola. The sequence continues at coordinate 3,149 of DAITML010000033.1, forward strand.
GTCATTTTATTCCCCTCCGTATGCTCGGCGTGTACCTCGATCTGCCTTATTGCAGACGACGGGACCCCCGTATGCGGGAGGACAATGGAGTGGGGGACCTTCGACCTGAATTCCAGGGTCACGATAGTTCCTCGCGGTCATGAATTCTCGTCGGAGACACCGGACGGCAAAAAGGGACTTACATGGAAGACCCGTTACGGCGCGGTAGCGCTGGACATGATAGGGAAAGACTACTTTGCCGACGGCCTTAATGAAAAAGGACTCGCAGTCAACTATCTTTACCTTCCCGGGTTTGCAGAATACCAGCCATATGAGCCCTCAAAAGCACATTTATCGATGGGGCCGGCGTTTATGGCAACATATGTCCTCACACAGTTCGCGACAGTCAATGAAGTAAAGAAAGGCATGGGCAGGATCCGTGTCGTTGCTATCCCGGAACCTGCGCTGGGTGGAGCACCTGCGCCCATGCACATGATGGTGACCGACAGCAGCGGTAAAGTTATCGTCATAGAATATCTTGAAGGTGAACTTAAGATAACAGATAATCCTGTCAGAGTGCTCACTAATGCACCAAGCTTCGACTGGCACCTGACAAACCTCAGAAATTACGTAAACCTCTCTGAAAAACCTTATCCGGCTAAAAGATTAGGTGAGCTGACTATTCAGCCTTTGGGCGGGGGAAGCGGGCTTCTTGGAATGCCCGGGGACATAACTCCTCCTTCGCGATTCATCAGGGCCGCTGCACAGACAATGCTCGCACGAAGGACACCTGACGGACCTGAAACTGTATATGAGATTTTCCGTATAATGGACAACTTCAATCATCCGCTGGCCATAGGGGAAGGAACTGTTACAGAACTTCAGAAGCATGATGGAATGCGCAGCTCTACCATATGGACAAGCGCGATGGACACACGAAACCTTGTCTACTATTATCATACACAGCATAACCGAAAGGTCCGGATGATAGACCTGAGAAGGATAGATTTTTCGCTCGTCAGGTCAGGCATTAGGCACCTGTCCCTTGACCGCGTGAAAGAGCAGGAGATAGAGGACATTACACCATAATCCTGAACGGAGGCAGTATTGCACATGTCTACATCAGAGGAGTTTATGATCTATCTGGCAGACCAGCTGAGCGGCGCAGGTGAGATAACTTACAGGAAGATGTTCGGCGAATACGCACTTTACTGCGATTCAAAGGTCATTGGACTGGTCTGTGATGGGCAGTTTTTTCTCAAAATAACAAAGGCCGGTCGCGAATTGATCAAAGAAGTATGTGAAGCTCCGGCATATGAGGGCGCCAAGCCCTCATTTCTCATAACCTCAACTGACGACAGGGAGTATATGACAAAACTTATCAGGGCGACCTGGAGAGAGCTGCCCTTCCCGAAACCTAAAAAAACAAAAAATGTGAAGGGTGATCCTGAGTACGTTTGCTATTGTTCAAAGGTGACAGAAAAAATGATCGCTGAAGCAGTCAAAAAGGGTGCCGACTCTCTCCAAAAGGTGATCACAGCTACCGGAGCAATGAAAGATCCTGACTGTGAAGTCAAAAATCCGAAGGGGACCTGATGCTGCGACGACATAGCCCGGGTGTTCGTGAAACACCTTGATAAGCACAGAAAACAAAATAATCCAAGGAATAAGGAGTGATCAGCATGAAAGTAATAGCGCTGAACGGAAGTCCCAGAAAGGACGGAAACACGGCTGCCGCGCTGAAAATAATGGCTGAAGAACTGGAAAAGGAGGGCATAGCTGTAGAGACGATCAACATCGGACATCTTGCGATCCATGGCTGTACTGCATGCGGTTATTGTGCAGATTCAAAGAACAACGAGTGCATTTTCAAAGACGACCCTGTCAATGAAACAGCCGCAAAGATACGAGAGGCGGACGGGTTCATAATTGCCTCCCCCACATATTATGCCGGAATAGCCGGTACAATGAAATCATTCCTGGACAGGCTTTTCTATTCAAGTTCAAGGCATTTTAAGTACAAGACCGCGGCAGCTGTGACGGCGGTGAGGCGCACGGGCGGGATCGACACCCTCCATCAGCTGAAAAACTACCTGGATCTCGCACAGACCGTAACTCCCCCGTCCCAGTACTGGACCGTGGTATACGGCAGGGCTGAGGGTGAGATGACACAGGACGGCGAAGGCGTACAGACGATCAGAAGAAATGCCAGGGCTATGGCTTGGCTGATGAAGGTTGTCAGTGAGGGTAAAAAGACGGTCCCGCTTCCTACTGACGAAAAAAGGGTCTTCACGAATTTTATACGCTGACAACTCAACAGCGAAAGCAGAAAGAAGAAAGATATGATGCAGAATAACTATTATGCTCAGAGCCTGAACGCCCAGAGGCTATGGCAAGTCTATGACACAGCCATACCAAGAATATCCCGGTATCTTGAAAGAGAGATATCGTTTGTACGTGAACGCCTGAAAAAGACTGACAAAGTGCTTGAGCTGGCCGCCGGCTACGGCCGGATAATGAAAGAGCTTGCACCATATGTCAAGAATATTACCGGTATAGAGATATCCGGCGACAACGTGCGTTTTGGAGAGGAATATCTTAAGAATTCGCCAAATACAGCATTACTGACGATGGACGTACATGATATCGACTACAGCGAATCTTTTGATGCCGTACTGTGTTTGCAGAACGGCCTTTCCGCAGTAAAAGCCAATGTTCCGGAAGCATTTGCTGCAAAAACTATAAAAGCCCTGAAAAAGGGCGGCAAAGCCTATTTCAGTACATATCACCCAAAATTTTGGGAACAAAGATTGGCTTGGTTTGAGGAACAGGCAAGAAAAGGCTTGATCGGGGAACTTGATATGGAGAAGACAAAAAATGGAGTCATCATTTGCAAAGACGGATTCCGTGCCACTACGCATTCCTTTGCTGACCTTGAACAAATCGGACGGTCCACGAACTGCCGCTGGCAGATATTTGAAGTGGATGACTCAAGCATATTCCTTGTTATTGAGAAATAAGGCTTAAAAAATAAATTCAAAATGGCTTCGGCAGATGGCCGAAGCCATTTTGAATTTATAGCTGCATAGTCAGGTTGTTTCAACGGTCTTTTTCTTTCTGTAAATTCATTTTTATATATCTCACGGGAATATTTTAGGGCAGTTTTTATCTTGCGTTTTTATGAATTATTATACTCTCTTCATAGTTTATGCCACGGCTTCTCTGCTCTGCCATGACAAAATCATAAAGTTCGTCGGAAGCGGCAAGCTTTTCCGGCGCAATGACGCCTTTTTCTTTTATCATCCCTTTGACTATGGCCTGCGCGAAAATCGAGCATGAAAAGCCGGTACAGCGTCCCATCGAGTTTTTCCAGGTCTTCTCATCAAATATATCCCAAAGGTCCCACGTGTAGGCCACAAAATCCCTTCCTTTGTACCCTGAGACCTCTACCTGCATTATTGTAATATCCCTGTCGCCATTTTCCGGCTCCATCTTCCACATTGGAAAAAGGAGGTCACAAACTATATCACGCGGAACTGCTTCAACCCCGCCCAAATTCCGCTTTTCTTCCTGAAAGAGTCCCATTTCGCGGAGAAGACGCATCTGTGCCACATGTCCCGGCCACCTCATCGTACGTTCCTCCATATTTTTTGCTTTAATGTTTTTTATGAGAGAACGAAGCCCATCTGTGATGAATGTCTCAAGAAGTCCGGCTTTGGGGATTTCTTTCTCATAAAGTTCTCCCATCGCTTCGCACACTACAGGGCTGTAGTCCTTTACATATCTGGCAGGGCGGGTGTATTCCTCTATTACATCAGCAGCTGACCAGGTTATCTGATAATTGAAGGGCGGTACAGGCTTATGCGGTATGCCTCCAACGTAGATAACCGCATTTTCGACCTCATCAAGAAGGGCGGCTCCCCTGCCCACAAGGAAGTTGGACATTCCGGGTGCGACTCCTATATCGGGAACTACCGTAACTCCGTATTCTTTTGCAAGACCGTCAAGTTCTTCGAAATCCTCAGGCATGAAGGAGATATCTGCCATGTTTTTTCCGGCCCTGATGACTGTCTCCATCATTTTTCTCCCAAACTTTCCGGGAACCCCTGCCGTAACGATATCCGCATCTTTTATGACTTCAGAGAGGGCTGTTTCATCTGTGCATGAACACATTACCGGGTTAAGCTGAGGAACATCCGACTTCGCAGATTTGAGTGCTCTTTCGTTAAGATCGGCAACAGTGACATCAAAATTCCTGCTCATGTCTGAAGCGATTATGCTGCCAACCAGTCCTGCTCCTATCTGGACCGCTTTCATAAAAACACCTCCGCAGAAATGATATTATTTATTAATATCAGAAGCTTGTGTATTAATTTAACTTATCACTGTCTGCTGTAGTTCCATTCGTTCGCATCCTTCAGCGGCTTTGGATTGCCTGTTATTACTATCCTGTCTTCTTTAAAATTTATATCGGTTATCCTTACAGGAAAGGGTATCTTCTCTTTGGCAATAAGCGGATTAATTCTTTGGATCAGCTGGGAGGTAATATATTCCGGCTGTTTGACGCCGGCCACATAGAGTGTAGTCTCCGTAAGATTGAGACCTCTGTCATTAAAAGCAAGTTTGGAGAGCACCTCCATCCTTATGTTAAACGTGAAAAGAAAGGTCGCAGTGTATGATCCTGAGACCCGGATACCGTTTTTTGAAAAATCACAATCAAGGTTTTTGAAACCCTTTATGTCCTCGATCTCCTTACGTGTGTAATCTTTAAAATCCTTTTCAAGAAGGACTACTTCTCCCCTTGAGTAATGAATGAGGTCTGCAAGCTTATATTTATTGTTTTTATCGCCCTCCTGAATATTATTGGGAGGTTCTTTCATCATTGCATACATTGAAACACTCTCGATCCTTACACCTTCAATGACCACACCAGTTACCCTGGCATAGAGGAAACTGCCTCCGCCTGTGGCCTGAACAGTGATCCGCTCGGGATCAAACTCCTGTACCAAAAGTTTTCCGACCTTTTCTTCTATTCTAACTTCAGCGTTCGCAATAGACGGGAAAAGATCAAGCGACGCTGCTATAAACAAAAAAACCCCGAGCCGAAAAAGATGGCCTTTGATGGAGCGGAAAGAAGAATGCATTACCTCTACCAACCCTCTCTGAAATGATCTCCATGATATTCTACCATCAGGGAAACAGCCCATATTGGTATTCTGTGCAGAAGGAACTGCAGAAAACCAAGAATTTCAAGCTGCTGCATCGCATGGTCTGCCGCCATATCTTATGGGCTATCCCGGGCTGCGCTCCCGTCAGGAATTATTTGTCTTTTTCAGAAGCTCTATTGCGGACGAAGAGTTGATAGGACTGCTGAAAAGGAACCCCTGCATAAAATCACAACCATTTTCGGTAAGGTATAGCTTCTGTTTTTCTGTTTCGACTCCTTCTGCTACTACCATGTGCCCAAGCTTGTGTCCCATTGAGATTATGTCGCAGGTTATCGCCTGCTCCAAATCAATATGCTCCAGTTTGTCTATAAAAAACTTGTCTATTTTGATGTAGTCAACGTTCAGTTCCCTTTCACGGGATAGGGAGGAATATCCTGTACCGAAGTCGTCGATCGATACAGATATCCCCATTTCCTGCAGCTTACTAAGCCTAAGGTTTATGAGTTCAAAATTATCTGTAAATACTGATTCAGTAACTTCTATGGTTAAGTTACGGGGATCAATGCCTGTCTCTTCGACAATATCTATAACGCTCTGCACGAAACCGATGTTAAGCAGCTGTATCGCAGATACGTTTACTGAAATGCCAATATCGCGGTATCCCTCATTCTCAAGCTCCCGGATAAAATCACATGCTATCTTCATTATCTTTATTCCAAGGGGCACTATCAGCTGCATCTCCTCAGCAAGAGGAATGAATTCAAGAGGCGGGACCCTTCCCAGTATTGAGCTCTTCATCCTGGCCAGTGCTTCAAATCCGGTGATCATCCCATTACTGAGTGAAACAATAGGCTGGTATTCTACATATACGTTGGGATTTTCACCTGATACAGCCAGGAGTTCTTTTTTGATCTCAGCTTCCCTCGAGACGCTCTCTTCCAGTTTTTCATCAAAGAAGCAATAGCTGAAAAGGCTCTCCCTGTCTGCCTTGTCTGCCGCTATAGCCGAGTTCTTAAGTATAGTCTCCGGATCGCACTCGCTGTCATTGATCTTGAGTATCCCAATGGCACAACCGAGTGAATTTGTGATCGGATTCCCGGAGATCATGTCAAATATTGAATGACAGATGGATATAAGGTCAAAATCCCTTTTGAACCCAGATACATACAAAACTAGCCTTTCAAACGATATTTGAAATAGCTTGACGTTGTAATTTGTGATGGACAACAGCCTGTTTGCCAGCTCGACGATAGTATTTTCGCTGTAAGAGTATCCGTAGGCAAGGCTTACTGAATTGATCTTTTTGATGTTCAGGAGTAGTATCGCCCGGTTGACCCCAGCCCCGCAGATCAACATATCGGAGAACATGTTTTTGAAGTATGTCCTGTTGTGAAGACCCGTCACAGGATCATGTTCACTGAGATATTTTAATTTTTGCTCATGTTTTTTGCTTTTGGTTATGTCTATTAATATTCCCTCGACAGCAACGACTCCGCCCTCATTGTCAAATACACCCTGTCCGGTCTCGTGGACCCATTTGGTTTCCCCTGAGGCAGTCATGATTTCATATTCCAACCTGAAGGGGATCTTTTCCTTAATTGCCTTTCCCAACTCATTCCATATCATTTCCCGGTACTTTGGCAGGGTTATGCTGTTTAGCCCAACCTCCTTTTTATGGAAGTTTTCAGGGCTGTATCCGGTAAGTTCAAAACATCCGGCGGAAACAAAATGGACCGTCCAGTCAGGATCGTAACTGCATCTGTAAGCCATACCGGGGATGTTCGAAAGTAGCACGGACTTGCTGCGCTCGCTCTCCAGCAGATGTTCCTCTGTTTTTTTCCTTGCCGTGATGTCCTGAACAATGCATATGTGAGTATATTTTGTTTCGTTTTTCAGCTTTAGCGGCGCAACTGTGATATCGGTCCAGACAACTGACCCGTCGGGCTTGATGAACCTCTTCTCCATCGAGTACCCGCTGTTTCTGCCTGCAATAAGGTCATTGAAGTTTTTCACGTCTTTTTGGACATCCTCGGGATGGGTAATCGCTGCCCAACCAAGCTGCAGCAGTTCTTTACGGCTGCGCCCGGTTATCTTTTCAAACATACTGTTTATGACCGCAGGTTCCTTCCCGATGTTCCCCGACGGCAAGTCCGTATATGAAAGAACAATGCCCATAGGTGCCTGTTCGAGTATCGTATAAAGGGTGAGACTGCTGTCTTTCGTCCTTTCATCGAGCAAGTGCTGTATCCTGATCATTTCAAGATGAGCCTTGACCCTGGACTTCAGTAAAGCAGGAGTGACCGGTTTTCTGACATAATCTGTCGTCACAGGGCAATCGGGTCCATCTTCATTCGCTTCCATTTGATCCGTAATAATTATTTTGTGAATGTTTTTGCTGATATGAAGAGAATCTAACTCCCTTATGAAATCCAAATGATCAGTCTGCTCCATTGCGGCATCAAATATCACCAGATCCACTTCAGGAGAGCTTTTTATGTATCTTATCGCCGACGCAGGATCTGGGACGGCTGCAGCATTGAAATCAGAAAGGATCCCTTCAACGACGGACCGGTCGATCAACGGATCATTTATTATCAAAACTTCAGATTCCACAGATCTCACCCCGATCTCTTTCCTTGACTTTCTTTTTAAAAAATTACTTAAATCAGCAATTCAAAGATACTTTCAAGAGTACATCAAAGATTTTACCATTTTTTCCGGCGCGAGGGGCTTTTGTGCAGATACTTTTATATTTAAGGAAACATATCATTATCCATGGAAGGTGAATTATTAAAACCTTATCAATATATATTGATGAAATTATGTTCCGAGGAATGTAAAATATGATCAGCAGGAGTATCCCCGGGGGAGGAATAAATGATGAGAGCATTTAGGGCAAACTTATACAAAAGCATTGTGATCCTGATGGCGGCAGTGATTTTAATCGTGACAAAGCCGGGGACCTCTGTTGCTGAAACCAATAACTCATTGTTGTTGGGCCTATATGTCCTTGGAAATGAGAGGCTGATCATCAGAGAGAACAGGGGCCTGCTTGAGTTACTGTGCGACACAGAGAAGGAAGAAGGAAAAATGTTCAGGACCTATACGAGTTTTCCGCTCATCCACACCGAAGGGAACAAATATCTTCTCCTTGACCGGAGTCCAATCATAAATGAGCGGCTGAAGGTCGAATTCAAGGCAGACACAGAGGGAAAAGGCGCAACCCTCACTATCTCCGGGAAAAAATTTAAAAGGAAATTTTTCGACGTTGAAAAAGGAACGACTTTCAAGATCAAGCCTCTGATGAAAGAAGACAGCCTTAGAAAAGCGGCTCTTTCAGCCTCTCCCCCCACTGAGTCAGGACAATTCATCAAGCCTGATCTTGTTGAGATAATTAAACTCGATCCCACCATCAAAACTGACATACGTTATGCAACGGAGAACAATTTTATGGGCATCAAACTTTACGACCAGCCCAGAGCATTCCTTCAGAGGGAGCCGGCAGCCGCGTTGGCAAGGGTAAACCACAGGCTTTCGGGATATGGCTGCGGACTGATCGTATACGACGCATACCGTCCCTGGTACGTTACAAAGATGTTTTATGATGCGACTCCGGACCATCAAAAGGATTTCGTTGCGAACCCGTCGCAGGGATCAAGACACAATCGCGGAGGAGCAGTAGACGTAGGGCTCTACGACCTAAAAACAGGGAAAGCTTTGGATATGGGGAGCGGATATGACGAATTCTCTATCCGGGCAGATCCCGACTATCCGGGAGGGACATCGGAACAGCGGGAGCTCAGGGAGATGCTCCGAATCGTTATGGAGGGAGAGGGATTCAAAGTATTCCACAATGAATGGTGGCATTTCGACTTTGGAGAGTGGAAAAAATATCCGATAATGAACCTTCGGTTCGATGAAATTTGAGACTATCAGGCGGTTAACAAGGAAAGGGGAGTTTACGATGTTTGGATACATTGACAGGATCATAAAGGCTGCAAACAGATATACTTTGTGGGACTACTTTTTACTTAAAACGACGTTGCTGTTTTTTGGGATACTGATAGGGACATATTTTTCAAGTTTCCTGATCGACCACACAATTTTCCTTTGGACAGTATTTTTGGTTACATATGTGTGGATAATGTACAGGACTTTTGTAAAACATATGAAATAAACGCATTGTGGTCATGAATGAAGACTGACAAAAGGGGCCTCCGGAAGGAGGCCCCTTTTGTCAGTCTTCTATACCCGCATACTCCTTGGCCTTTTCAAGCGCCTTAAGTATCTGCTTCTCATATTTGGAAGGCACATCAAAGCTTTTAAGCTTTTCCATGTTGAACATCTGTGTCTGATCCATTGATGCAGAAAACCTCCCGCCGCCTCCACCCTTTGACCTTTTGCGGATCTTCTCAAGTTCTGAATTCAGAGCTCTCATAACTTCTTTGGACATCGTCCTTGACGGGTGCTTTGAATCCTTGCACAGCTCCCTTATTTCTTCGTCGATCCTTTTCGCTTCGTCGTACAGCATATTATATTCTCCTGTTCTAAACAGGGAAAGCCGGAACCAAAACTCCGGGCCACCCCGATAAATTCCTTTGATATTTTTCTTGTTTCCTATAATAACTCAGAACATCCAATAATTCATTGTCTTCTTTTTAGGATACCATATTTCTCCTACTTTGGCATTTTTATATGACCTGGTTTGAAAAAATAAATAAGATGCGGGAGGGACGCATGCGTCCTTCCCGCATCTTATGATCCTCTGCTCTTCCCTTACGGGAGATACTTGAACTTACTTCAAATAATCTATAGTCTTATCTCAATTTTTTTCTCGACTCCGTTTCTGGATATCAGGAGCCTTATCATTGCCCTTGAACTGTATTTGTCTGATATGTACCCGTTGAACCAGGCAGCATCAAAGTTCCTCGAGTCATATTGATCTGCTGAAAGCAGGAGGTCTCCCTGCCTTATGCCTGCATAGTATGCGGCTGTTCCCTTAGCCACTTCCCCTATGATCAAATGACCCGATTGGCTGCGCGAATTTCCCTGAAGCTCGAATCCGGCATATTGGATCGCAGAGCCTCGGCTTGAAACAGATGCAGAAGGGGCATCGTTCGGGATTCCGGCTCCCCGGCCACTTCCCTCCGAAGAATAATATGCGGGAGACTGACCTGAGGACACCGCATAGTATTCACTTTCCTCCGCAGAAATAGATAATTCGGGAACTGATATTTTGACATAGACCTTTCTGTTTTCCGGAAGAAAAGTGTAGGTCATCTGACTTCCATCATAGAAACCGCTGACCTTCAATACCTGCAGCCCGCTCCTTCCGTCAAGGGTGACCCTCTTTCCTTCGCTTTCCCACGCTCTTGCAAGTGCAGCTGCCGCCTGATCAGTCCCGAGTTCAACAGCCATCCTTGATGCACGGGCAGCCTCTGTCTTGGCATTTTGGCTGACAATGGCCCTTATCTCGCTTATTTGTCTTTCCCGTTCGTAGCTCTCGGAATATGAGTAATTATCTCTGTCCGTCCCGGGATATTGGTTTCCTGCAGGCGGATAATACTCCGGCGCCCTGTTCATGTTGGAAATAATGCTGCCTATCAGCAGCCCTGCACCAATGCTGATCCATATGTCATTGCTGTTGTTGTGCCTGTAATGGTTGTAGTACCTGTAGTTCTCGTAGTTCCTGTAGCGTGGATATTCATAATATCCGGGCCTGTAGTAAGGTCTGTGGTATGGCCTTAATATAGGTCTTGGCTGTGGGCCGGGATGATGCCCGGGTTTCGGCCCTGGATGAGGCGCTGCCTGTGCGGCAGGAGCAACAAACATACAGAATAGAACCAGGATCGATATTATTTTTGATTTCATATTCAAACACTCCTTTGCATCACGCCCGTGGCATGCGCTGAATATATGCACAGGCACGCCGCCAGTCAAAAGGATTCCAACTTACTGTCATATTTTATGACACAAATATGTGGATTTTGTGGGGATATTGTAAAATTTCGCCGAGTGATCCTTCCCTGAGCAGGCCGTGATGAGGCAATGGCAGTTCTGCAGATGATACGTAAGTCATTTGCCGAATACAATTCAGGCAAGAAAGGCCCGCTATTTACACTATCTGTAGGCCTGTAGACCGTAAATGATACCGATACCTCACTGGAGGCTGCTCTTTACAGTGCAGACATGGATATTTACGGGCGCAAACATACACATTGATCCCTTCCCTAGGATTGATCTGCTGTTCACAAACCAAATTATGCTATATAATCCAGTAGTGTTTTCAATATTTCATCATACTGAAATCATTGTTGGGTGATTATTTTATGGTTAAAGCCTCAGTTGGTAATTTGAACTTTAAGAACAGGTTTTTTAATAAATTATTTATATCAGCTTCGCTGATATTTATTATCTTCGGGGCATATCATATTCACAGCGTTTGGAAACAAAACGTGGACAGAGAGCAAGATTATGCATATAAACTGACAGAATCCATAGCGGCACTTATATCCCCTGATCAGATATCTTCCCTGCTCAGCAATAAATTTGTTGACATTACGGATAACGATTATTTCTTTTTGAGCAGCGGGCTTTCAAAAATAAAAGAGGCTGTTCCACAGGTCTCATCGGTATATGTGCTTGTACTTAAAGATGGAAAACCAAATTACCTCCTTGACTCTTCAAACAAAGAAAGTGACTTGAGCAAAATTCAATCATCTTACCAATATAAAATGTCCGATGTTGTGATGCCATATTTCAGAGGCGAAGTACCTCCCTCTTCCGGATCTGTCCACAGACATGGTGATGTGACAAGTGTCTTCATGCCATTAAGAAAGGGCACAGGCGAAGAGATCATTGCGGTGATTGGGGCAGATTACTTTACCAAAGCACTGCGTGAAGAAGCGTTAAGGAGAGTATTCAGTTCAACGATAACAGTGATAACCATCTTCATACTACTTATCGCAGGCCACATAATTATCCTTAAAAATTTCAGCATCAGGAATATAGGAGAAAAACTGGAAGAGAGCGAAACACTGCTTAACAGTGTTTTTCAGCGGATCCCGGTCGGGATAGCAGCTGGAAGCAGTTTCGGCAACTTTTCTGTTATCAACCCCACATTTGAAAAAATAATCGGATGGACTAAGGAACAGCTGAAAGAATGTGACTGGGAAAAAATCACACATCCTGATGATCTTCCTTTAAATAACGAAAAAAACAACAACGGAGAGATCAATGAATACTCCCTTGAGAAAAGGATCTTAAAAGAAGACGGCTCCTACTCCTGGGTCGACCTTGAAGTCACTTCACTCGGAGAACCAAATGACAAGGAAAAGCTGTACATGTGGATCATCCAGGATACAAATGACAGGAAGCTCGCAAAAGAGGCGCTTGAAGAAAGCGAGAGGAGCAAATCGGTATTGCTTTCAAACCTTCCGGGAATGGCTTACAGGTGCCTCTATAACAAGGAGTGGACTATGCTCTTTGTTTCAGAGGGTTGTTATGAACTCACAGGCTACAGACCGGACAGCCTGCTCAACAGCAAGGACCTTTCGTTCAGCGACCTCATAAACGAGGAATACAGGGAGATGCTCTGGCTTGAATGGGAGCGGGTAATTGCACAGCACAAAACCTTTAAAAGCGAATACGCTATTACAACAGCTTCAGGAGAGAGCAAATGGGTGCTTGAGACCGGACAGGGCGTATTCAGAAGTGACGGAAGCGTAGAAGCGATCGAAGGGATCATAATTGATATCACCAACCTTAAAAAAACAGAGGAAGAGATCTGCTACATCAATGAACATGACCATCTGACAGACCTCTACAACAGGCAATATTTCGAGAAAAAACTGTCCCAGATGAAGAGCAAAGAGAATTTGCCTCTGTCTGTAATGGTAGCTGACATCAACGGCCTCCACCTCATTAACGAAGCATTCGGTCAGCATGCGGGAGACCTTGTGATAATAAAATCTTCATGGATGATAAGAAACTGCTGCCGTGAAGAAGACATTATAGCCAGGATAGGCGGCGACGAGTTCGGTATAATAATGCCGCAGACAGATAATGCCGCCGCGCATGAACTCCTCGACAAAATCAAGGACGAATGTTTGAGCTACAATTCTAACTGTCTCTCCAAATCACCCGAGATCGACATATCAATGGGATATGCGACATTATTCGAAGAGCACGAACTTGCAGAAGATGTGCTTAAAACAGCGAGCGAGTATATGAGAAACAGGAAG
>DAITML010000034.1:0-16434 GCA_036835165.1 Synergistaceae bacterium
GGTATGTAAGGGCAACAGTGGGGGGAGAGCAGGAATTTTTCCTCCTCGACAGGCCGCGTGCTCAGAGGAGGACAGACATACGATTCTGCGGCAGGACTCTGCTGGGATCGCCCCCTCCCAGAGACCAGAAGATGGAGGACCATTACTTCGGCTCCATCCCGACAAGAGTCCTTGCATATATGGAAGATGTACAGAGAGATCTTGCGAGGCTTGGAGTGGATCTTGCAACCAGGCACAATGAAGTGGCAAGGTGCCAGTTTGAATTCGCCCCCAATTTTACCGAAGCCAACCTTTCCTGTGACCAGAACCAGCTGATCATGGAGACGATGAGGAAGATGGCCCGGCAGCATGAACTTAGACTCCTCTTCCATGAGAAGCCGTTTATGGACATGAACGGGAGCGGCAAGCACATTAACTTCTCGCTTCAGGACAGTGAGGGCAGGAATCTGCTCAAGCCCTCTTCAAACCACAGAAAGAACGTCATATTCCTCTCATTCCTATCTTCATTCGTACTTGGAGTGGCAGAGCACTCAGGCCTGCTCCATGCTTCTGTATCCACGCCCGGCAACATGTACCGGCTTGGAGGCCATGAGGCCCCGCCAAGCATCATCAGCGTCTATCTGGGAGAGGCAATAGACAGGATAATAAGGGAGATAGAAGAGGGCAGCTGCAGCGGTGATATGCCGGCGAAAAACACGGTGGACATCGGCCTTTCAAAGCTTCCGGAGATAATAGCCTTTGACAGTGACAGGAACAGGACCAGCCCGGTAGCCTTTACAGGAAATAAGTTTGAGTTCCGTGCGCCGGGCGCCTCTCAGGCAATGGCTGTTCCTGTGACTGCCGTACTCTCTGTGTGGGCCGCGGGGCTGGAAAAATTCATCAGTATCTTTGAAGAGCGGATCAACAGGGGCGAAGATGCGGTAGAAGCAGCGCTCTGCACCATCCGCGAGGTATCCGGTATGAACAGGAAGATCCGGTTCGAAGGTGATGCCTACTCAGCCGAATGGCACGCTGAGGCTGAGCGCAGAGGGATAGTGAAAGCCAGAACTATCCCGGAAGGCATTGACCTTTTCATGGAACCGGAGACTGTCGCGGTACTCGAGGAATTGGGCATATTCAAGAAAAAAGAGATGGAGTCATTCTATGTCATAAGGATGGAGTCCTTCGTTAAAAATGTAGAAATTGAGATGTCTGTGCTCCGTGACATGATCTGGGAAGGCATTCTGCCTGCAATATCAAAGCAGATGATCCTTGAGAATGAATCCTTCTCCTCCATCGGCGACTGCGGCGTAGAGGGGGCCGATGAGTGGAAAAAGCACATTGCAAGGCTTGCTAAGGCGAAGATAGACCTGATGGAAAAGACAAAAGAGCTTGTGGAGATGAAGGAAAAAATGGCGAAACTGAGCCTGAGGAAGCACGCGGATGCCCTGGTCGAGGAGGCCGTGCCGCTTATGGCTGAGATAAGAAAGATAGCCGACTCCGTTGAAGTCTATATGTCTGCGGAGAACATGGCATATCCTAACTACCGTTCCCTGCTCTCTCTTTCTGCCTGATTGCATTTCTGAACTTGCCGTAAACAATGCGGGGGGCTCTGACCTACATTACCCCCGCATTGTTCTTTGCTTTTGAGAGAAGGCTCAACGCGTTTTTACAGAGCAGCAGGGATCTCTGCTCTTCTGTAAGGGATGTCCGGGCAAGTATTTTTTCAAACCTCGGATACTCAAGTATTGGCCAGTCTGTGCCGAAAAGGATCTTATCCCCCGCTCCTGCTGCAAATATCCCTTCGATGACCCGGTGGCCGTATAGCCAAGGCCATGCCGCAGTGTCATAATAGGCGTTCGAAAGGGCAAGCTTCATCTCCGGCATGGATTCGTAAGCCCACAGCCCTCCGCCGAAATGGGCAAATACCACCCTCGCCTGCGGATGGTTTATGCAGAAAGCTGCGGCCTCTGCCGGTCCGGTGCGTCCCTTCCCGGCATATTGGTGTCCGACCTGTTCCGCTGTGTGGAACATTATGAACATTCCCGCTTCCAAACATGCACCGACCATTCTCCATGTCTGCCCGGCATCAGATATGTCCAGCTCCTGTCCGTCCGGGAAGAGCTCCCCGATCCCTGCCGCTCCGCGCTCTGCACAGCGCAGGATCTCCTCTGCGGCCCCTTTTGCGCAGGGTGAAACGACTGCAAGGGGGATGATCCTCCCGCTGTATTTTGATGCCGAATCGAGCACGTAGTCGTTCATTGACCTGCAGAGACCCTGATCACGGAAAGCGAAGCCCGTTACAAAGGACGACCTGATACCGTGCCGGTCCATGTGGTTTATAAGTGATTCGGCAGTCCCCCACCTGTGCACTTTAGAATTTGCCATGTCTTTGAACCAGGGCTCCCGTTCTGAGATATTCTCCAGGTCCCTCTCTATCTCCGGCGGGTATATGTGTACATGTGCGTCAATGATATCCAGGATAGGCCCTCCTCAAATATAAGCATATGTATATTTGCATTTTTGTACCTGTCAGTCATAATTATACATAATTGAAGTTTATGGAGGGCAAAAAATGAATAATAAAGGGATGCCGCATCTGAGAGTCAACGGAGAGAGGCTTATCAGTTCGATCAGGGAAATGGGGGCGGTAGGCTTCGATCCTCAAACAGGCGGACGTACCAGGCTCGCCCTGACCGATTCTGACAAAGAGGGCCGTGATCTCCTGTGCAGGTGGATGCGCGAAGAGGATCTTGATGTAAAGATCGATCCGTTAGGCAACATTTTCGGGGTAAGGGATGGGTCCGACCCTTCAGAGCTTCCTGTGATGATGGGCTCCCATATAGACACTGTGCGCGATGCCGGCATGTTCGACGGAGTCTATGGAGTCCTGGGAGGCCTGGAAGTGATGAGGACGCTCAATCAGAATAAGGTCAGTACAAGGAGGCCCCTGGCTTTAGCTGCCTTTACGAATGAGGAGGGAGCGCGTTTTCAGCCTGATATGATGGGGAGTCTGTACTATACAGGCACAGTCGGTCTTGAGGAACTAATGTCAGCGAAAGACGACGGCGGACTGACCGTAAGGGAGGAACTTGAACGCATCGGTTATAAAGGGAACGAAACAGTTCGGGCAGGCTGCTATATCGAGCTGCACATTGAGCAGGGGCCGAGGCTCCATGCCGCCGGTCTTCCT
Source organism: Synergistaceae bacterium (assembly GCA_036835165.1). Classification (GTDB taxonomy): domain Bacteria; phylum Synergistota; class Synergistia; order Synergistales; family Synergistaceae; genus Caenicola. Next base: position 3,173 of record DAITML010000034.1, read on the forward strand.
ATAGGCGTGGTGGAAGGCATACAGGGGCTCGCCTGGTGGACGGGAGAGTATTGCGGGGAATCCAACCATGCCGGTTCCACTCCTATGGAGATGAGGAAGGATGCTCTCCTTGCAGCTGCAGAATTAGCGTCTGAAGCGGAAAAACTTGCCCTGCGCCTGGGAAAAGGAAGCGTTTCAACAATGGGAAGGATCTCCCCAAAGCCTGACATCATTAACATTGTCCCCGGAAAATGTTCCTTTACCCTTGATTTCAGGCAGTTTGAAAGCGGACTCTTCGAAGAGGGCAAGAGAGAGGTCGAAAGGCTTATAACTTCCTGTGCTGAAAAACGAGGATTGAAATGTTACTTCAAAAAGTCAGCAGAGGCTCCACCTGTAGTTTTTGACTGCGGGATGGCAGGACTTATCGAGAGGACAGCCTCTATGCTGGGACTGGATTCGAAGAGGATGATAAGCGGAGCATCGCATGATGCTCAATTCTTATCACCCTTCTGTCCGGCCGTAATGATATTCGTGCCCTCAAAAGGAGGACGCAGCCACTGTCCCGAAGAGTGGACCGAGGCTAAAGACCTGGAGAACGGCTGCAATGTTCTCCTTCATTCCGTCCTTGAACTGGTATAATGCAGGGATCGGATAAAGAAAAAACAGAAAAGGAGTGCAATAAATGAATAAAATAATGACAGAGACTCTTAAGAGCCTGGATCCGCAGATATACGGACTTACCAAAAGCGAGCTTGATAGACAGAGAGTCCATATAGAGCTGATCGCATCGGAAAACTTCGTCCCCCGCTCTCTCCTGGAGATTCAGGGCTCCATCCTCACAAATAAATACGCCGAAGGATATCCCTACAAAAAATATTACGGAGGCTGTGAATTTGTTGAGCAGATAGAGGAGATCGCCGTAAAAAGGGCATGTGAACTTTTCGGTTCAGACCATGCAAATGTCCAGCCCCATGCCGGGGCGAGCGCCAACCAGGCTGTATTCTTCGCGACTGTTGAACCCGGGGATACTGTCCTTTCCATGAAGCTTGACCATGGCGGACATCTTTCTCACGGACACCCGGTAAACTTTTCAGGCCGCTTTTACAACATCGTTGGCTACGGTGTAAGCAGGGAGACCGAGACGATAGACTATGACGAGGTCGAAAGGCTTGCCAAAGAAACCAGGCCGAAGCTCATAGTTGCAGGAGCAAGCGCCTATCCCCGATTCATAGATTTTGCCCGTTTCAGGGCGATCGCGGATGAAGTAGGTGCGGTGCTGCTTGTGGACATGGCGCACATAGCTGGTCTTGTCGCAGGCGGTGTGCACCCGAACCCGACACCCTATTCAGATTACGTAAGCTCAACATCTCACAAGACACTCAGAGGCACAAGGGGAGCCTTCGTCCTATGTAAAAAAGAATATGCCCAAACTCTTGACAAAACAGTCTTTCCCGGAATTCAGGGAGGTCCGCTTGTACATGCTATAGCAGGCAAGGCAGTAACTTTTATGCTTGCAGGCACAGACGAGTTCAAAAAATATTCAGCACAGGTCGTAAGCAACGCCTCGGTCCTGGCAAAATCACTTACCGACAGAGGTTTCCGCCTCGTTTCGGGAGGTACGGACAATCATCTCATACTGCTCGACGTCCGTTCAAGGAACGTTACAGGGAAGGAGGCAGAGGTGCTTCTCGGTGAGGTAGGCATAACCTCAAACAAAAACATGATACCCTTCGATCCCGCCAAGCCGATGGTGACGAGCGGGGTAAGGCTGGGAACAGCCGCCGTAACGACAAGGGGTATGAAGGAGACAGAAATGGAAGTGATCGCTGATGCCATCGAGAGGGTCCTTTCTGCTCCGGAGAGCGGAGAGATCAGGAAAGAAGTAAAGGGACGCATGGCGGCGCTTACCGAAGAATTTCCTCTCTACCCTGACCTTGCGGAGCCCTGGGCAAATTAATGGCAGACAAAATTTATGCGTTGGATCTCGATAAGGGCGAATGGGCGCAGCTCCTTGAGAAAGAGTTCGGCCAGCCCAAATTCCGTGCGGACCAGATCTGTCAGTGGATCTGGCAGAAGCGGGTATTCGATGCCGCGGATATGACCAACCTTTCAAAATCCCTCAGGGATGATCTTGCAGAAAAGATAGAATTCGGAGGACCCCTTCTGATCAAGGAACAGCGTTCACAGACAGACGGGACCAGAAAATACCTTTGGCAGCTCAGTGACGGCCAAAGCGTAGAATCTGTGCTCATGAAGCAGGGCGAGAGACTTACCGCGTGTATCTCGACCCAGGTGGGATGTCCTCTCGGATGTACATTCTGTGCGACCGGACTTTCAGGTTATGTAAGGAACCTCTCTGCAGGCGAGATAGCGGGCCAGTTCCTGGCCATGGAGAAGGCAGCAGAACGGGACATAGGCAATTTGGTATACATGGGTATGGGAGAACCATTCCTGAATACCGAGGCTGTACTGAAATCAGTGCGAATGCTCAACGACCCGGACATGAGAAACCTTGGGATAAGGCACATCGCTATATCTACTTCCGGAGTAGTGCCGGGCATACTTGAACTTGCTGCTTCGGGCCTGGGAGTGCGTCTTGCCGTATCGCTCCACGCTGCGGATGATGAACTGAGAAGCACTTTGATGCCCGTCAACGAGACCTTTCCGCTTGATGACCTGAGGAAGGCCATGCAGGACTACCAAAGGATAACCGGAAACAGGATAACTATCGAATATGCACTCTTCGGGGGAGTAAACGACAGCGTTGAACATGCAAGACTGCTGCTGCGATATCTGAAGGGGATCCATGTCTTCATCAACCTCATCCCCTACAATAGTGTCGATGGACGCTATGAGAGGCCCTCCGCAGAAAACGTGCTGAAGTTCCGCTCGGTTCTTGAAACGGCGGGTTTTGAAGCTGAAATAAGAGAAGAACTCGGAACCGACATAGATGCCGCATGCGGACAGCTGAGAAGAAAGACTAAGGCCGGAGAACCCTGCCTCCTTGAGTCCGCGCCAAAAGCAGCCGTACGGGATGAAGGTAAAAAGAAAGAACCACATCCTCCGAAAAGGAATGCAGCAGCTTCCCGGAAAACCACAGCACCTGCCCGGGCAGGGAGGTATCCGGGGGAAGTCCCACAAAAAAAGGAAAGAGCAGGGACAAAAGCTTCCGGTGGCTTTGTGGAGGAACGTCGCACCGGAAAACCTGCCGGAGACAAAAGAAGAAAAGCGGATGCCCCTGCCAAAGATAGGTACAGAAGCGGAAAAATGAAAGAAGAGAGGCCGGTCTATAGAGCCGCGGCAAGAGACACTATGGACGACCGTCCCGGAAGTTTGGGAGAAAAAAGGACCGAAGAAGTAAAAAGATCCACTAAAAGAACTGCGGCTCCAAGGTCTGAAGGGAAGGTAAAACAGGTTCCCGAAAAAAGAAAAAGAATGCCTAAAACTGCCTTAAAGGACAAAAGGCAGAAGAGGTCCTGAAGGAGAGAGGACTGATGAGACTCCTTGTATTTTTGCTTATCGGTACACTTATATTCGGGTTTGCCTTCCCTGCAGTGATACTAATCGCAGGAGTGGCCGGGATAATCCTCTTTGCCCTTATAATCGCGGGGCTGCTGCGCGGGGGCGGGGTCAGAGTCTATACATCCCGCAGCTATGACCCGTTCTCAGGAAGGACATCCGAAAGAAGGGGCCCGGAAGTCATTGACACAACTGACGAGAGCGAGCAGGATAATTCAGTTTTTGCCGACAATGTGACGGTCGATCTTGACGGAGAAGATGAGGGCGAAATAGTCGAGCTTCCTGCGACCGCGCTGAGAAAAGAGGATCATTAGGACCGGTCCTTGACCCGAAACCGGGCACAAGTTTAAGCATTCATTCTATAATTAAGGGGTGACCGGATTTGCGGTCACCCCTCTTCCGAATAATATGCTGATGTCATCTGCGGCAGTCCTTCCCGCAGAGCTTTCAGATCCCTCTGTGGATGGTGTCTTCCCTTCCCTGGCCGACCCCGATAAGTACTACAGGAGTCGATGTCCTCTCCTCAATGAACTTCACATAATCCTGTGCGGAAGCCGGCAGATCTTCAAATCTTCTGCACCTGCTTATGTCATCTTTCCATCCGGGGAGTTCCTCAAAGAGAGGTTTCGCTTTTGCCAGCTCGGCGCAGCTGCTTGGGAAACTTTTTCTGACCTCACCGTCGATATCATATGCAGTGCAGACAGAAATTTTTTCAAAACCCGAGAGAACGTCAAGCTTTGTCAGAGCTAATCCGTCAATTCCGTTTATCTTTACAGCGTAGTCTACCGCCACAAGATCGTTCCATCCGCAGCGCCTTGGACGGCCGGTCGTAGCTCCGAACTCGCCGCCCTTTGTCCTGAGCAGCTCTCCGAGCGACCCCTTATCCTCAGTGGGAAATGGCCCCTCTCCGACCCTTGTACAATATGCTTTCGTGACACCTATCACCCGGTCTATCCTTCCCGGACCTATTCCGGCACCGGTACAGGCACCCCCGGAGCATGGGCTGGAGCTTGTGACAAAAGGGTATGTGCCGTGGTCCACGTCTAAAAGGGTCCCCTGTGCGCCTTCGAAAAGGACGTTGTTCCCTGCTTGAAGCGCATTGTGGATCTCAAGGAATGCATCACCGAGCATCGGTCCCATTCTTTCGCCCCACTTAAGGGCAGTTTCATATGCCGCATTGGGGTCCAATGGTTCTGTGCAGTAAATTTTTGTCAGTATTTCATTTTTCTGCTCGATGTTCATCATAAGTTTTTCTTTGAGTGCTGCAGGGTTTACAAGGTCTTCCGCCCTTATCCCGATCCTCTCGAACTTATCGGAATAGCAGGGACCTATGCCCCGTCCCGTGGTGCCTATCTTCCTGCCTTCGGATCTTGCACTTTCGGCCAGCCTGTCAAGCAATTTATGATAAGGCATGACTATATGCGCTCCATGGCTGACGACAAGCCTTGCCAAGACCTTCCCTCTTTTTTTCAGGTCATCGAGCTCTTCGAAAAGTGTTTCAGGATCGATTACGACCCCGTTTCCGATCACACAGAGCTTGTCGGGATAGAGTATCCCTGAAGGGAGTAAATGGAAGACAAATTTTTCGTCTCCGACGACGACAGTATGTCCTGCATTGGCGCCGCCCTGATAGCGGACGACCACTCCTGACCTTCCTGCAAGCGCGTCAACAACGCGGCCTTTGCCCTCGTCTCCCCACTGAACTCCAACTATGACATCTGTACGACCCTTCATCCATTACCCCTCTTTGCGGATATTCGGATCCCAGCTTGAATATCCTTACATTGAATTTGAGTTACAATATATTGTACCCTATATAGCATACGTTTATCAATAATAATCGCATTTGTTATCTATTATTGAATATCTTTGTCTTTTGTTTTTTGCTGAGTGACTTTATGTGAGCTTCTCTCGACATCGCATCTTCCTTCGCAGTGAATTCTTCTTTCCAGACAAGCTCGACAGGCCTTCTCCCCCTGGTGTACTTGGATGCAGTTCCTCTGTTGTGAGCAGCGAGCCGCCTCTCTATGTCATTTGTCCATCCGGTGTAGAGGGTGCCGTCAGAGCACCTCAGGATGTAGACCCATGCGATCATATCGAATAGCTCTCCCGAGGGGCTTCTTCATGCCGGAACATGATCGAAATGCCCAGCCATTTCAAAAGAGCATCAATGAACCTCTCTGCACTGAAGCCATCTGAGGTGACAACATCGTGCCATATCCGCGCGATGTTGGAGAAGATCGAGATGTTTTCAAGGGAGTCGTAGGAACCCGTTATCCTTGCCAGGAATGTCCCCCATGCCCTTAGGAGCGACAGAAAGGTCTCAAAGCCATTATCCTCATCCTCTGCCGCGCAGGCAAATGATGGCAGCACGCAGGTCAGACAGATGAGCGATATCATAAACATTGCGAATATCCTTTTCTTTTTCAAGCTCTCCCTCCTTTTGCGGCTCGACGTAATTTATCAGGAAAAACAAAGAGGCTCTCTCCGGCGGCATTGTGCCTGCCTGCAAAGAGCCTCACCGGTATCTCTTTGTATGGTTGCCTATTCCACGGTCACAGATTTAGCGAGGTTTCTCGGCATATCGATATCACAGCCTCGCTGTCTTGCGATGTAGTATGCAAAAAGCTGCAGGGGCACGACTGCGATAAAGGGGAAGAGCTCCGGTTCGGTATCGGGCGTAAAGATAACATTCTTCGAATAGTGCCCAATTTCAGCGTCTCCCTCGGTGGCGACAGCAATAATCGGCGAATTCCTGGCCATCGATTCCTCAATGTTTGAAATGGTCTTCTCCCAGAGGTCGTTTTTAGGCACCAGGGCGACCACCGGAAGTTCCTTGTCAAGCAGCGCGATCGGACCGTGCTTCATCTCTCCCGCGGGGTAGGCCTCGGCGTGCAGATAGGAGATCTCCTTGAGCTTCAGTGCACCCTCCAGTGCCGGCGGGTATGCCAGCCCCCTGCCTATAAAGAAGAAGCCTCTGGCATCTGCAAAATTCCTTGCTACAGACTCTATCTCCCTTTCCCGTCCAAGTATAGAAGCCAGTTTGGCGGGTATGTCCATCAGTGCGGAGACAAGCCTGTGCTCAGTTTCCGGCAGCAGTTCATTCTTCATTTTAGAGAGGTACATTCCGAGAAGTGTGAGCACCGTGATCTGTGCCATGAAAGTTTTTGTGGCAGCTACTCCGATTTCCGGTCCTGCAGGCGTTATCAGGCCTTCTCCGACTTCACGGTGGATAGTGGATCCGCGCATGTTGGTGACTACTATGCATCTGGCTCCCTTAGCCTTTGCAAGCCTTGCAGCATGCAGCGTATCTGCAGTTTCTCCGGACTGTGATACAAATACGGCAAGAGTGTCGGGACCTATCGGGATGTTCCGGTAACGGTACTCTGATGCCACCTCTGTCCTTATCTCGAAGCTGCCAAGCTCTTCCATGATGCGTGCAGCCACCAGGGTGGCGTAGTGGGAGGTCCCGCAGGCAACGAAATGTATCTTCTTCCATCCCTCTATTTGTTCGGCTGTCCATTCCAGCTCATGGCTGAGGTCAACGTTGTTGGAGGCGACCCTTCCGAGAAGGGTATGTGCCACCACTTCCGGCTGCTCGTGTATCTCCTTGAGCATAAAGTGGGGATAACTGCCCCTGCTTGTCATCGCGGCATCCCAGTCGAGATGCATGGATTCCTTTTCATGCCGGTTTCCGTCGAAATCGTAGAAAGTGCAGCCTTCCTTTGAAATGCTTGCTATCTCACCGTCGTCCATAAACCATACGTCCCTGGTAAATTCCAGCAGCGCCGTAGGGTCTGATGCACAGAAACCTTCTTTTCCTGCATGTCCGACGACCAGAGGAGAACCCTTTCTTGCGACCCATATCTCGTCAGGCTTGTCGTGGAACATTATTACAAGGGCAAAGGCGCCCCTTATTCTTTTTGTAAGTTTTACTATCGCTTCCTTCGGATCACCGCAGTAGACCTGTGCAAGATACTGGACCGCCGATTCCGTGTCAGTTTCCGTATGGAATTTTATCCCCTCAGCTTCCAGGTCTGCCCTTATCTCCCTTGCATTTTCTATTATGCCGTTATGGACAAGGACGACCCTTTTGTCGCTGCTAAGGTGCGGATGGGCATTATTTTCGGTGACTCCCCCGTGAGTAGCCCACCTTGTGTGGCCAATGCCGAAATCACCGTTGAAGTTTTCTGCCGCGGCTTTTTCTGCCAGATGCTGGACCCTTCCCGTTGTACGAAGTTCATGTATCTTACCTTCTTTTATGACGGCTATTCCGGCAGAGTCATAGCCCCTGTATTCATGCTTAGCTAACCCTTCCAGGATAATTTTTGTCGTGTCTCTCTCTCCAATATAACCCATGATGCCGCACATGCTCATATCATCCTCTCAGACTGATCCTAAGCAGCAGAGGGAAGTCCCTGTATGCTGCAACGCCATACCATTCTACATTATTTTCACTTAAAGAGGAAACTGATTGGTAAGCTGAAGTGCCTATATCCAGCGGACGTTTTTCGGTGAAAAGGCGAGGATCACTTCAGAAGCAGGAGAAATCTGATATTCCTTAATTTTTTCTACAGGCATCCTGGATTTAAGGACTATGTCCCCTGTCTGGACCGAAATTAGTGCAGATTGGGTCGCCCTTTCAAGCGTCATGCTTGTAACGGTCCCCCTGAGCATGTTCATATTTTCATCTGTCTCCGCTGTCGGAGGGAGCAGTGAGATATCGGAAGGATTTATGACAACGGCGCTGTGTTCCTCTGCTCCGGCAGACAGCGCAAGTATCTTCTGTCCGTCCTGGAGTTTGCGCGAAACATTTCCGTTCTCCCTAGTCCATGGGCCGTGTATAAGGTTTTCGGTGCCGTGGCCGACTATCCTGCCGCGGTAGAGGCTGACGATGTCCGTTGAAACTTCTGTGAGCCAGGCAAGGTCATGGGTCGCCACTATTACAGTAGTACCCCACTCTTTCCAGGCTGAAACCGCAGCCTCTTTGACAAGCAGGGCACTTGACTCATCCACGTTGGCGGTAGGTTCGTCAAGAATGAGCACCTTAGGGTGGAGTGCAAGCCTGGCTGCCAGGGCTACACGCTGGACTTCCCCTCCCGAGAGCCTGTACCAGGGCCTCTGAGCAAATTTTTTTGGGGAAAGCCCCACCCGTTCAAGAGAATCATTAACTCTCTCCGTTAAACCCTCTGTTTCGTTTCTCAGCCTGAGGCCGTAAGCTATGTTCTCAAATACGGATCGCTTAAGAAGGTAGGAGTTTTGAAGGAGATATGTAACGTTTTTTCTGACATCAACAACATTTCCTGAAGGGTCAGCGCTCTCGAAAAGAAGGGAACCGCCTGTATGTGGTTCCAGAAAGGCAAGTATCCTCAGAAGGGTGGATTTACCGCTCCCATTTGGTCCGACTATGCCGGTAACGCTCCCCTCGCATATCTTCAGGCAGTCGATATCAAGGGTCTGCGGTCCTTTTCCGTAACTGTGGGTGAGATTTATGATCTCATAAATGGTCTTTGGTTCCATTGCTCCTCCTCAGGTCCTGATCAGGGACCTTCCCGGAGCATTGTGAGCGCTCAGGGAAGGTTCGTGGGGCCAATGGCAAAAATTGTGTCAGGACGGCTTTTACAGATTTTTTAATTTGGATGCTTTTTGTTCCACTGGTCTGAGTTCGGGAAGAAAAGCGGTTCTCCGAACTCCTTGACCTTGAAATCCTTGATTATCATCTGAGCTTCATCATCGCAAAGCCAGTTAACGAATTTTACAACATCGGCGTTGTTGACTTTAGGGAATCTTTTGGGGCTCACCTCTATTGCAGCGATCAGGTTAAGGAGGATCGGGTCGCCCTCAACGAGCGGCACTATTTTAAGGGCCTTCTTCTTAGTCAGGTATGTAGCCCTGTCCATGATCGTGTATGCGTTGCGCTTATCCGTGAAATCAGTTGTAGCACCGTTGCCGAGATTGCCGAGTGAAAAGACCGTATACCATTCGTCCTTATCCCCGTCGGGCTTAATGCCGGCTGCCTTCCAGACATTCATCTCAGAAACGTGCGTCCCTGACATGTCTCCGCGGCTGATGAAAGGAGCTCCTTTAGCTGCTATCTTCCTGAATGCTTCGGCGGCTGATTTCATTCCCTTGATACCCGCAGGGTCTTCCTTGGGTCCGAGTATCACGAAATCATTGTACATTATGTCCTGACGGTTCTGTCCGAAACCATCCTTGATGAACTGATCCTCGAGAGCTCTGGCGTGTACGACGACCATGTCGAAGTTTCCGGTCTTTGCCTTGTTGAGAGTAGCGCCTGTGCCGGCTTTTTCGATTACAAAGTCAGTGCCGGTCTTTGCCTTGTATGTTTCAGCAAGAAGAGGGATGATACCTGCGTCTACGGGACCGATGGTGCTCGAAAGCCTGATCGTTCCGGCAAATGCGGGGACGGAGAAGAGCAATATAAGTATCAATGCAAGGGCTGATTTGATCTTTCTCATAAGAGTGATGACCTCCGTTGTTTTATAATATCCGATACTCAGTTGTTTCCCACTCTTCTTCTGAGGAACGAGAGGGAGATGTTCAAAGCGAATGATATCGCGAGAAGAACTATGCCAAGGGCGATGCCGAGAGCAAAATCGCCTTTGCCTGTCTCAAGTGTTATAGCAGTGGTTATCGTCCTCGTGTGCCATTTGATGTTTCCTCCGAGCATCATCGCGGATCCTACCTCTCCGATGATCCTTCCGTAGGAGGTCAGTGCGGCAACGAGGATCTGGAAGCGGCCTTCCCAGAGGCTGGTGACAGCAAGTTTTGCGCCCGAGGCGCCCAGAGTCTGAAGCGTAAGGCGCAGCCTGTTGTCAAGTCCTTCGATAGCTGTAGCCGTATAGGAGATGACAATGGGCAGGCCCAGAATGACCTGGCCTATTGCCATACCCCTTATCGTAAAAAGAAGCTCAAAGCCGCCCAAGGGGCCTCTTCTGGAAATGAAGGCATAAACGAGAAGGCCCACCACGACAGTAGGAAGGGCAAGGAGGGTGTCCGCCACGGTCCTTAAGAAGTGCTTTCCCGGAAAATCAAAGTATCCGAGGGCGAAACCCAAAGGAAGCCCGGTGCCAAGGATAAAGAGCATTGACATGCCGGTCAGCCTGAGTGTTGTCAGCACTATATTCAGAGTTTCCTCGTCCATTGATGCGATAAGCCTTATGGACTGGAAAAAGCCTTGGACAATAAAATCCACCCTGTACCCTCCTAAGATAGGGCCGGGTCCTTTATAGGGACCCGGTCCTTATGTGCTTTTTTACAAATATACTTTAGTGTCCGGCTCTGATGTCAGCGTTGGGGAAGAAAAGCTGTTTGCCTTCGAGCTTGAAGTTTGCGATATCCTTCTGGACCTTTGAAGATGTGATCCAGTCGATGTACTTGATCGCAAGGTCATATTTTGCATGGGAATGCTTGAGGGGGTTCACTGCCATGACCGTGTACATGTTCAGGAGCTGCTTGTCTCCCTCGACAACTATCACCAGTCCCGGCTTGCCCTTGAGATTTGCATCGTATTTGATGAAAGTTCCTCTGTCTGCGAGAGCATAACCCTTGCGCTCGTCAGCGATGTTGATCGTGTTGAGCATTCCCTGCCCCGTCTGCACATACCATGATGCCTTGTCGAAATCTTTGACTCCGGCTTCCTTGAGAAGCTTAAGCTCTGCCGCATGTGTTCCCGATTTGTCGGCGCGGCTTACGAGCGGCTGTCCTTTAGCTGCGATCGTGGCAATGGCCTGTGTGATCGGTTTCCCTTTTATGCCCGCTGGGTCGTTTGCAGGACCGATAAGCACAAAGTCGTTGTACATGACTTTGCGGCGATTAACTCCGGCCCCGTCAGCCATAAACTTGTCCTCTGCTGCCGGATCGTGTGTGAGGACGATGTCTACATCGCCGTTTCGTCCGTACTCAAGAGCTTTTCCTGTGCCTACAGATACCCACTGGATCTCTATCCCGGTGTCCTTCAGCAAAATCGGGGCCAGATAGTCAAGCAGTCCTGTGTTGTCTGTGCTTGTGGTCGTTGCCATTCTTAGAACGGGCGGTTTTGCGTATGCGAAGGGACTCAGTGCGAGCATGCATACAGCCAGGATCGTGATGAAAAGTACTACGCGCTTGTTGCTTTTCATGGGGATACCCCTCCTTATGAGATATGTTGGTGCCAAAAACTTATGATGCTTTGAAGAATAGGAGGGCAATCGATTTTGATGTCGCACATGGCGATCATTGTGCCCCCTTTCCGCAATGGGAGACGGAACTGTTTCCGGTTCCGCCCTAACGGCTGCTCTCCATGGCAGGCGCCGAAGGAGCAACAGCTTCAGGGTCGCCTCCCTGATAAAATCAGGAAGGCATGAAAATGCCAAAAAGTGAAATTTATAGCATAAGCGTTATTCTACACTATTTTATTATTTTTGTCGTGAATTTAATGAAAAAAAAGAAAATTTATCAACACATGCAACTCTATTGCACATAAAACGAAGTTGCGAGACCGTTGGGGGCGGTCTCGCAAGGGAGAGTTGGGATTTTGTGCATATCCCGTAAAGAAATGAAATCGACCGTCCCCTATGGAGAAGACGGCCGATTTGAATTCAGGCAGCCGCTCTCCTTTCCAAAGGGAGGCCCCGCCGTTTCCAACGAAACCCTAACGGCCTGTTCACCATGGATTCGATCTTTAGGCGGACAGGCTCGGAGAACAATCGATAACACCGGTTATCCTACATGGTGATAAATAAAAAAACAAGTATTTTGTTCATAAGAGGCCACGCAGTTTGAAATAGTTTTTTATACCAGCTCTGTTATAATATTGTGCGGGATATTATTTTTTAGGGTACAAATATATAAAGTCTGTATTGTTTCCATCCAGGGGGGTAAGGAATATGACGACGCTGCACCTGCCCGGCAACCTGCCCAAGCCGACATTCGAAGAGATCAGAAACTGTCCTGTCAGGAGCAGGATAGACAATGTCGCAGTGCGTGCCGGCCTTAATCCTCCTCCGGTCGACGGAAGAGATATGATACTTCACATATCCGACACCCCTTCTACTATGTTTCCGTATCTTCGAAGGGCCATTCAGCGCCTCCGCCCTGCATGGATAGTACATACAGGAGATCTGGTCGACGATGTTAAGCTTGAGACGAGGCCGGGAATGCTGGACCTTTACAGAAAAAAATTACGTGTTCTTTTGAACGTTCTCACAGACGAAACATGCGGAGCCATCCTTCTTACCGGCAACCATGATCACCTCCCGACCCTGCTGGAAATGACAGAGAGGTCTTCTGTGCAGGTATGGAGCAGGCCGGGCCGTTTTTACATCGGGAGCTTCCGTTTCAGGGCAGGGCATACATACGAAGATGTAATAAGCGATGCCGGAGAGTACAACCTTTTCGGACACAGCATGGAACATCCTACAGTTGTTGATGAGTGCGGCAGGTTTTTTTTGAACGGACTGGAAAAGATGCACCTCATCCATATGGAGACGGGGGATGTCATCCCCTTCAAATATCCGCCGGGGACGAATGACGCAAGGCTGGAACGTAAACGAATATCATTGTGATCTAAAAGGAGGTTTTCGAAATGCTCTCTCTTGTCAGAAGCGGTCCGGAAAGTCTTGTTCTTCATGCCACAGACAAGGTGGCGGATATTAAAAAACACCTCAATGAATGGGGCTCACTTGTCTCACTTGACCCTGAAAAGGCTTTGGGCATTTACGGAAACAACAGGAGGCTTATCTTTTTTATCTCATCTTCAGACC
>DAITML010000035.1:0-16199 GCA_036835165.1 Synergistaceae bacterium
GTTTCCCGCGTGAAGTAGCAAGCAACAATGGTGGCGCGTTCATTCTTATCTGTTTTATTGCACTATTTTTCTGGGCGGTACCTCTTATCTGCGCTGAATCCGTTTTCGGTAAAAAGACACGTATGGCAAACGCCGGAGCCTTCAAGGTCCTCCTGGGCGAAAAGTTTACCTGGGTAGGGGCCTGGTGTGCCATGGTCTGCGTCATGCTCGGCTGCTACTACGTAGTCGTGCTTGGCTGGGTCATGAAATATCTGGCTTTGATCTTTACCGGCTTCCTCACGCAGGTACAGTCAGGCGGCACTGAACTGACGACCGAGGTCTGGAAGAATTTTGCCACTACGCCTCCTGCAGTAGAGGCATGGATGTGGTTTGTCGCTGCTGTTCTCATCGCGGCTGCGATCATCGTACGCGGTGTTCAGGGCGGTATCGAGACGGCCAACAAAATAATGATCCCCGCGGTCTTTATACTTCTGGCAATACTTCTTGTCCGCGTCATAATGCTTCCCGGCGCATGGAAGGGTCTGGAGTACATGTACCATGTGGAACTGGTAGATTTTACCCGTCCGAATGTCTGGCTCGCCGCCTTTACACAGGCAGCATGGTCGTCAGGGGCAGGATGGGGAATGTTCCACGTCTATTTCGTCTATGCGGCCAAAGATGAGGACATCATGCTCAACGCTTTCACGGCAACATTCGGAGATATGGTCGCTGCAATGCTCGCCGGCATGGTCGTACTTCCGGCGGTCTTCGCACTCTCTCCCGATCCTATGGCAATCATGAAATCAGGTGCCAACGGACTTACCTTCATTAACCTGACGAACCTCTTCGCACATACTACTGGCGGATTCGTAATGGCGGTCCTCTTCTTCGTTGCACTCTTCTCTGCAGCGCTGAGCTCAGTCATCGCGATGGTCGAACTTGGATGCCGCAACCTGATGGACATGGGCTTCAGCCGTCCCAAGGCGACAATGTTCGTAACGGCATTCTTCCTCGTAGTCGGAAGCTGGTCAGCCCTGGACAACGGAATTTTTGAAAATCAGGACATGGTATGGGGCGTTGCTCTTCTGATGGTAGGACTCTTCTATTCGATGGCGGCCATGAAGGTCGGCGTTGAAAAACTTTGGAAGGAAGATATCGCACCCTGCTCCGACATGCATGTTAAATGGATGTGGACAGTAATCAAATTCTTCCCGGTTGAATTTGCCCTTGTATGGGGCTGGTGGTTCTATCAGTCCATGACATGGTACCCCGGAGAGTGGTTCAAATTCTGGCCGCTGCAGAAGTATGCCTATACCCCCGGATCCATGGTTGTTGAATGGACTCTTCTTGCTGTGATCCTCTTCATCCTCAACGGAGCCATGGCGAAGAAGCTTGTCCATTCCAACAAGCTGGATTAACTCCGGCCTTAATGGAAAAGGAGGAAATAAATATGTGGCAGCTTAATATGGTGGTATGTATCGCAGTTGGTTTCGGTTCCTTTGCATGGGCTCTTAAAAGGACGATGGATGCTGAAAAGAAAAAGAAAGGTTAGGCCCCTTATTTCATTGGCCTGACGACAGACTGGAACTGAGGAGGCGGCATGTACATGCCGCCTCCTCTTTTTGGCTCATTGGATCGCGGTGACCTGCCGAGCTTGCTTTTATCAGCAATAGTGCTATAAGATATTGCCTGTGGCATGTCATCTATTTGTTTTAAAATGAAAGGCGGAGTAGCATTGAAGATAGTTCTGGTTGGTGCCGGGGAAGTTGGTTACAAGGTTGCCAAAGACCTTTCCGCAGACGGGCATGACATAATTGTAGTGGAAGATAATGAAGAGAGAGCTGTCAGGGTGGAAAATGACCTCGACGTTATGGTTGTCAGGGGAAACGGGGCAAGGCCCAGCGTCCTCGAAAAAGCCGGGGTCAATAGCGAAAGTGAAGATATATCTCTTCTCATCGCCTGTACCAACAAAGATGAAGTCAATGTTATGGCATGCTGGATAGCAAAAAAAATGGGCGTTCCACATGTGATCGCAAGGGCTGTAGGTCTTGAATTCACCGATAATGAGGGGTGGGCAAAAGATCTCGGCATAGATATGCTCATCTCACCCGAAAGGTCTGTCGCGAGGGAGATGGAAGAGCTGCTCGAAGTGATGGGGGCCATCCACGCCGTTGAGATAGCAGGAGGCAAGGCGGGGATCTACGTTTTCAGGATAGCAGAGGATTCAACTATAAAAGAGATGCCATTGTGTGAGGTAAGGAAAAAAAATCCGAACCTTATCACACTTATCGTTTCGATCCAAAGGGAGGGAAAAAGTTTTGTCCCGAGGGCAAACGATGTACTGCTTCCCGGTGATATCTGTTATTCGATGTGCTACCGAAATCAGGTGCATGAACTTGAATCCCTATTCCAGCCATCCCTTTCAAAAAGGCTTAAGCGGGTCTTTATTATCGGTGCCGGCAAAATTGGCTTTCAGACTGCGAAACGCCTGATCACCAGGTCTCCCGGGATCGAGATCCGGATCGTAGAGGAAGACAAGGCAAAGAGCGAACGAATAGCTGCCGAGCTTCCTGAGGTGCTGGTCATATGCGGAGACGGCGCAGATTCTGAACTGCTCCTCTCGGAGGGAGTGGACAAGGCAGATGGTTTTGTGGCGGCAACAGACCAGGACGAGACAAACCTGATGCTTGCTGTCCTTGGGAAGACCCTTGGCGTTTCAAAAAGCATCGCAGTAGTCAAAAGGTCGAATTATATGGGTATGACAGAGCATATCCCTGTAGATTCGATCGTCAACAGGAACCAGACCCTGGCACAGGTGATCATACGTCATGTCCGCTACCCCGGTTCTTCAAGAGTGCTTACCGTATTCGAAGAGATAAGCTCGGAAGCACTTGAACTGATCCTCTCGGAGGAATCGCCCTCTGTGGGCAGGAACCTGATGGATCTCCACATGCCGCCCGGATCAGTAATTGGACTTATTGAGAGAGAAAAGGAGCTCCTGATCCCGACAGGCAGGACCGAACTTAAACAGGGAGATAAAATAGTTGTATTTGCATCTGCCGATACTATGCCTATGGTGATGGAAGTGCTTGGAGAAAGAATACGTTGAAGTTCAGGATAGTTGCAAGGTTCCTTGCCTTCATCGTTTTCCTTATATCGGTATGCATGATCATGCCGCTTGGGTGGGCTGTCAAAGACGGCGGCAGCGACGTATCCGCATTTGCCTTTTCCATGGCCGCGGGCTCCCTGCTCTCTTTGATCCTTTTGAGTATCGGCTATAAGGCAAACGCAAAAGATATGGGTACCAGGGAAGCATTTGCCTCTGTCTCTCTGGCTTGGGTATTTGCGTCCCTCATAGGGTGTCTGCCATATATTTTCGGAGGATACATACCCTCCTTTACTGACGCCTATTTTGAGGCAATGTCGGGATTTACCACTACGGGAGCCTCGATACTGACCAATATTGAAATTAACCCCAGGGGCATCCTGATGTGGAGGGCTCAGACGCAATGGCTGGGGGGTATGGGGATAGTTGTGCTCACACTTGCCTTGCTTCCAATGCTTGGCATGAGCGTTACGCAGCTTTTCAAGGCCGAGGTTCCTGGACCTGTTATGGAAAAGATAAGCCCAAGGATACAGGATGCCGCGATGATGCTGTGGAAAGTCTACATGGGACTTACGATCGTGGGGATAGTTGTCCTCGTATCAGGTGGTATGAGTTTCTATGAATCCGTATGCCACATATTCACGACCGTATCCACCGGAGGATTTTCCCCGAAAAATGCAAGCATAGCAGCCTATGATTCGGCATACTTTGATTGGGCGCTTACAATAATAATGTTCCTGTCTGGAGCAAACTTCAACCTGCATCTGCTTGCGATCAGAAAAAAAAGTCTCCTTCCATACAAAGACCCTGAGTTTGTCTTTTACTTTAAAACGGCCCTCGCCGCCACTCTTGCCATATCGTCTTATCTTTATATAGGGGGATTTTCTCATACGGTCATGCACGCTCTTCGCTACGGCGCATTTCAGGTAATCAGCATAATGACCACAACGGGATATGTCACTGCGGATTATTCCTTTTGGCCGCCTCTCACACAGGTATTGCTCTTATCGTTGATGTTTATCGGAGGCTGTGCCGGGTCGACAGCCGGCTCGATCAAATGCATCCGTATTCAGGTGATTTTTGAACAGATAGGTGCAGAAATAAAAAGATTCATACATCCTCATGCGGCAATCACTGTAAGGGTCGGTGACCAGAAGATAGAAAACAGAATGGTCACTTCAGCTGCGACCTTTATCGTTTTATATATACTGATATTTGTATTTTCCTCAATAGCTGTATCAGCTACAGGTCAGGATCTGATAACTTCTTTCACAGCAGTCGCCACTACACTGGGAAATGTGGGGCCGGGATTTGGTGCTGTAGGCCCTGTTAACAACTTTGCATCACAGCACGATGCGGCAAAATGGGTCTACGTTTTCTGCATGCTCTGCGGAAGACTGGAACTTTACACTGTTTTGGTGCTCTTCACAAAAGACGCCTGGCACAGATAATAGCCCTGCCTCTCAATTCTCCCCATTTCATCCACCGATATCCACATAGATAAACACACAATATATAGTGTTTAGTGGATAACATTCCATTGTATATAGTGTTTTACCCCTTACAGATATAGATTTTTATGTTATTATAATTATTGTCGTCAGATAATTTGACGGCAATTATTAGCCCTTAAAACTAAAGGGAGGTTTTATTTTATTATGCTGCAAAAACCTGAATTCAATAAGTCAGCCAGAGAAATACTGATCGACCGTTACCTGTGGAAGGATGATTTCGGAAACCCCTGCGAAACGCCCGAGCAGATGCTCATGAGAGTTGCAAACCACGTTGCATCTGCTGAGAAGACAGCTCCGCTCCGGTATATGTGGGCCGATGAATACTACGATGTGATGGCAAAACTTCTCTTCCTGCCCAACAGCCCCACTATCATGAACTCGGGCCGTCCGATGCCACATGGTCAGCTGGCTGCCTGTTTTGTGATCGGGATCGAAGATTCCATGGAAAGTATATGCGAGGCGATAAGAAAACAGATGCTGATCCACAAGAGCGGAGGGGGTACGGGTTTTAATTTTTCCAACCTTCGCGGCTGCGGTTCCAAGGTGAACAGCACTAATGGAAGAGCATCGGGCCCGATCTCATTCATGGGCCTTTTCGACAAGGCAACCGAAACTGTACAGCAGGGCGGGATGAGAAGGGGCGCCAACATGGGTATCCTGAATGTCGATCATCCTGACATACGCGATTTCATACACTGTAAAGACAAAGACGGCACCATCGCAAATTTCAACATTTCGGTAGGCGTTTACGATACTTTCATGGAGAAAGCCGAAGCAGATCCCAAGGGGCCCGAGGCAAAACTTCTTGATGAAATTGCTGAGACAGCATGGAGGACCGGAGATCCCGGGATAATATTCCTTGACGCGATCAACAGGGGGAACACGACCCCCGAACTAGGCCCCCTTACAAGCACGAACCCCTGCGGTGAGTCTCCCCTTTATCCCAACGAGGCCTGCAACCTCGGGTCAATAAACATTTCCAGGATGGTCACTAAAGAGGGATTCGACTATGAACTTTTGGAGAAGACCGCGGCGACAGCAACAAGATTCCTGGACAGTGTCATAGATGTAAACCACTACCCGCTCCCGGAGATATCGGAAGCGGTAAGAAATACGCGAAAGATAGGCCTTGGGGTCATGGGATGGGCTGACTTGCTATTCCGTCTGAGGATACCTTACGACAGCGGCCGGGCTATAGAGCTGGCAGATAAGATAATGTTGACCATTAGAGAAGCCGCGCACAGGACATCTGCTAAGCTTGGGGAGGAAAAAGGAATACCTGATGCGCTGATGCATTTGGGACGCCGTAACGCCACCCTCACCTGCATTGCTCCTACAGGGACCATAGCACTTCTTGCGGACTGTTCTTCGGGAATAGAACCTCTCTTTGCCCTTGAGCATACCAGGGTAAGGACTCAGATCGACGGGACAAAGGTGATAATGAAGCAGGTCAACAGGCATTACGCAGAGGCACTTAAGGAGGGGCTTCCGGAAGATGTTGTCAGGTCTGTTTTTGTAACGTCGCACGAAGTGGCGCCTCTCTCTCATGTGAAGACTCAGGGAGTATTTCAGAAGTATACTGACCTTGCTGTCTCAAAGACAGTCAACCTCCCCCATGAGAGCTCAATAAAGGATGTTCTCGATTCCTATGTTCTGGCCTGGAAGCTTGGATGCAAGGGGATAACCATTTATCGTGACGGTTCAAAGTCAATGCAGGTCCTCTACAGGAAGGAAGAAGATAAGAAAGTGAAACCTAAGTCAGAAGAGATGAAAACTGAAGAATCTTTTGACAAAGTCCCTGTTGCAGTGCCGGCAGCAAAACCTCTAAAGCTTCTTCTCAAAAGAAAACAGGACTGACAGGGACGCTATAAATTCAAAAACAACAGATCAGGGTCGGTGATGTTCAGCCGGCCCTGATCTGTTGTTTACGTTTGAGCTGAAGGCAGACAGCTGTGGATAATTGATGCCGATGTTTTATGATGCAAGAATTGCTCACAATTATCGTACTATTCAAAATACGTCTCAAATTATGAAAATTATATTGACGTTTTAGGAAAAAGTGTATATATATGTTTTACGGGCTTCTGAAAGAAAATGAAAGAGCGATCGGATTATTTTTGTGAACTAATTTTGAGCGGTCAAGAGGGGCTTGACGGGTTCATCCGCAGTAAGGCAGAATTTTCCAGAGCTCTTAAAAGATCCCCCGGAAATGAGAGCATTGCACTCCAAAGGGCTGGAACTCTGAATTTCAGCTTCGAAATACTTGCAAGGCATTGACAAATATTGTTGTTTTTTCAGATAATATGGTAAAAAAGCAAATTTTCCAATAATTTATGTAAGAATAATGCTATTCATTCAATCCAGACTGTCTCAAAAATAATATTATTTTTATTGAGCCGGATGAATATTAGTAAAAAACATAGTTTACATTTAACAAAATATATGGTTTAAGTAAATATGAAAGGTGGTGGTGATGTTTTGTTCTGAGGTCGCTTATGCAGGTATCCCTATCAGGATAAGTCGGAAATGAAAAGCATCAGCCGGGAAATGTAAGAAGGCAGGAATAGAACTGAAGAATTAAAAGGAGTGGATTGAAGTGCTGAAGTTAGTCAGAAGAGGAGTATATTTACTCCGCGGAAACCTCTTGGTTGAAGAGGCAGAAAAAATCAACATTGATGAGATAAACGACCGCTTGACAAACGCAGGCCTTGATCCAATTGGAAGTGTCCTGCCTGATAAAAAGAAAGCATCAAAAGAGACTATCGCATACCGTATTTTGCAGGCGCACAACGCAGACAAGACTGGTGAAAAATTAAAAATTCATTTTGATGCGCTTGCATCACATGACATTACTTATGTGGGAATAATTGAGACTGCTATTGCCAGCGGCATGAAGAAATTTCCGATACCCTATGTGCTGACAAACTGCCATAACAGTCTTTGTGCAGTAGGCGGCACGATAAACGAGGATGACCATGTCTTCGGATTGTCCGCGGCGAAAAAATTCGGAGGCGAGTTTGTTCCCCCTCACATGGCTGTCATACATTCCTATGTGAGGGAAATGATGACCGGATGCGGAAGGATGATACTTGGTTCTGACAGCCATACACGCTATGGCGCACTGGGCACGATGGGGATAGGTGAAGGCGGACCGGAACTTGTTAAACAGCTTTTAAGCCACACTTATGATTTCCCCCGGGCAGAGGTAATCGCAGTCTATCTAAAGGGTTCGGCGCGTCCCGGTGTCGGTCCTCAGGACGTTGCGCTTGCTCTTATTGGGGCTGTTTTTAAAGATGGTTTTGTCAAGAATAAGGTTCTTGAATTTGTTGGTCCCGGGGTCAGCAGTCTCCCTGTTGAATTCCGAAACGGGATCGATGTAATGACGACCGAAACAGCATGTCTTTCCTCTATATGGAGGACGGACTGCAGTGTGAAAAAATATTATGAAATACACGGCAGACCGGATGATTACAGACAGCTGGATCCCGGGGATACAGCATGGTATGAAGGTGCTGTGGTGATCGACCTTGATAAAGTCAAGCCCATGATAGCACTGCCATTCCACCCAAGCAATGTATACACTATCGATGAATTGAATGAAAACGCAGGAGACATTCTTGAAAAGGTAGAGAAAGAGGCATCCATGCAGTTAGAAAATCCCAACCTTTCACTCTCCCTTACTGAGAAGATACGGAATGGCCGGCTTTATGTCGACCATGGCGTAATTGCAGGCTGCGCAGGAGGCACTCCGGACAATATCGTTGCTGCAGCGCAGATACTTAAGACAAACAGTTCCGGAATTGGCGAGTTTTCATTGAGTGTATACCCGGGCAGCCAGCCGATCAAGATGGAACTTGTTGAAAATGGCACACTTTACGATCTGATGTCTGCCGGGGCGACGGTAAGGACAGCTTTCTGCGGCCCATGCTTTGGGGCATGTGATACGCCCGCAAACAGCGGTCTAAGCATAAGGCATACAACCAGGAATTTCCCGAACCGTGAGGGGTCAAAGCCTGACGGAGGACAGCTTGCCTCTGTTGCACTGATGGATGCGAGATCGATAGCGGCGACAGCGGCAAACGGAGGGATCCTCACCTCTGCTGAAAAATATGGGGAATTCCTCCATGATGTCGAGTACACTTTCCGGAAAGATATATATGACAAAAAGGTTTATCGCGGTTTTGGAAAGCCGCATCCCGAGACAGAACTTGTATATGGCCCCAATATACGTCCATGGCCCAGGGTCTATCCTATGCCGGAAGACCTGATGCTCAGCGTGGCTTCCGTAATTACAGATCCTGTTACTACCACGGATGAACTTATTCCGTCCGGAGAGACTTCTTCTCTTCGCTCAAATCCCCTGAAACTCGCAGAATATGCATTGTCACGAAAGGATCCGGGGTATGTTGGCAGGGCAAAAGCTGCACAGGCTTTGGAAAATACTCGCAGAAAGATAGTGGATTCAGGATCTAAAGAGATCCCCTTTGACCTCAGTTCGGTACTTGCTCTGACAAAGACAAACAGAGCACTTAAAAATACGGGTATTGGAAGCACTATATTTGCGGTAAAACCGGGAGACGGTTCTGCGCGTGAGCAGGCGGCATCTTCCCAGAAAGTACTCGGAGGTCAGGCTAATATCGCAGAGGAGTATGCAACTAAACGATACAGAAGCAATCTCATCAACTGGGGAATGATACCCTTTATCATAGACCCCGCAGATAAGCATAAGTTGTCTGTGGGAGACTGGATTTTCATTCCCGGTATCCGTAAAGCAGTTAAAGACGGTCTCGATCATGTAAATGCTGTTGTTGTACGGGGAGCTTTAAGGACGGAGATAAGGCTAAATATGCCCGGTCTGACTAAAGACGACAGAGAGATCCTCCTGGCGGGATGCCTCATGAATTATTATTCGCAGCAAAATGACATGAATAGTGAAATAAACAGGAAAAAAGTAGTTATCAAATACATTTGAGGATCTGAAAGGTGGGAATGATATGAAGATAGCGATGAAGACACCATTGGTGGAGATGGATGGGGACGAGATGACCCGGGTAATATGGGCAATGATCAAAGAGATACTGCTGGAACCCCACATCGAGCTGAAAACGGAATACTATGACCTGGGACTCAAGAAACGTGACGAGACTGACGATATGGTGACGGTAGAGGCCGCGGAGGCCGCAAAAATATATGGGGTCGCTGTAAAATGCGCAACGATCACTCCCAATCAGCAGAGAGTGGAAGAATACGGCCTGAAGCAGATGTGGAAGAGTCCAAACGGAACGATAAGGGCGATACTTGATGGAACTGTATTCAGATCTCCTATCTTTCTCGACTGCATCAGACCCACAGTCAGCACATGGAAAATGCCGATCACTATAGCGCGTCATGCCTACGGTGATATTTACAAGGATGTTGAGATGGTCATAGATACCCCCGGCAAAGTCTATCTTACTTTTGAGCCTGCAGATAATGACGGCGCAAAAGCCAGAAAGGAACTGGTCCATGAATTCACGGGTGGGGGCGTGGTCATGGGCATGCATAACCTTGACAGGTCTATCAGAAGCTTTGCGCGTTCATGCTTCAAATATGCTCTGGCTACTAAACAGCCCCTGTGGTTTTCGACTAAAGACACGATATCAAAAAAATACGATCACCATTTTAAGGATATTTTCCAGGAGATATTTGATGCCGAATTCAAGGCAGACTTTGATAAATGCGGGATCGAATATTTTTACACACTGATCGATGATGCAGTAGCGAGGGTGATCCGTTCGGAAGGAGGCTTCATATGGGCATGCAAGAACTATGACGGCGACGTCATGTCAGATATGGTAGCCACAGCGTTCGGAAGTCTCGCCATGATGACATCGGTCCTTGTCTCCCCCGATGGAGTTTTTGAGTATGAAGCGGCACATGGTACAGTTACCCGCCACTACTACAAATACCTTAAGGGCGAATCGACCTCGACCAACCCGATGGCTACTATCTTCGCCTGGTCCGGCGCACTCAGGAAACGCGGAGAGCTTGACGGGATCAAGGAACTTCAGGCCTTTGCAGACAGGCTTGAGAGAGCTTCAACAGAGACGATAGAATCGGGGATAATGACCAAAGACATAGCATCGATAGCTGATGTTTACGACAAAAAGGTCGTGACGACCGAAGAATTCCTTCGTGCAGTCGCAGAGAGACTGAAATAAAGTAATATAATTTAATTTCCCGCTGTCTTTCCCGCATGTTTTTGAGCGGGAATCCAGTGGCGTTAATATTTTAGGGTCGATTTGCCTAGCTCAAAAACATTCTAAGAAGACACCAAATAGAGGTATTAGATCCACAAGTGGCAAGAGGCGGTAAAGTCGACTAATATAATCAAGGGGGAGGGTGAAAATTCCCCTCCTCCTTTAACTAGGAATGAAAGGTGATGGGCAGATTGATCTTGCTTAATACCGCCAGTGCCGGAACTTTGGAATCATCCGACTGTCTTGTGACAGTTTCACCGGCCGAAAAACTTAAACTTGAATATAAAGGTGCCAACAGCGAGGTTTTTGCTGAAAGGACAATGGCGCTTGTTGAGGACGTATCAAAAAGATACGGCCTCGGCGGAGCGGAGATATCGATCCAGGATCAGGGCGCCCTCGAAATAACCATAAAAGCTCGTCTGGAAACTGCTCTCCTCCGTGCATGCAAAGGGGTGACCAAATAATGAGGCCCTGCCGTTCAATGCTCTATATACCGGGTGACTCTCCCGGCATGATCCAGCATGCGCCTGTATTCGGAGCCGACAGCATACTGCTTGACCTTGAAGATGCGGTCGCGGTCACCGAGAAGGATGCCGCAAGGAAAATGGTTGCCTGCTTTTTAAAGGACTATGATTTTAAAGATCTCATAGTAACTGTCAGGGTCAACGGTGCCGATACGGAATTTTTCGACTGCGACCTGAAAGAGATAATACCATGTGCGCCCGCTGCCATAAGGATCCCGAAATGCAACGGTCCCGAAGATGTTCTGACCGCGGATAAAAAAATTGAAGAGCTGGAAAGGGCAAATTCCATCCCTGTCGGGAAAGTCCGGATACATGCGATGATCGAAACTGCCGTTGGAGTCGAGAACGCATACTTTATCGCATCGGCATGCCCACGGGTCGGGGCACTTACTCTGGGCGGCCAGGATCTTACCGCGGACATGGGTGTTCAGAAAACAAAAGAGGGCTGGGAACTTTTCTATGCCAGGAGCAGAGTGGCAGTCGCAGCTCGAGCTGCCGGAGTTGATGTCTATGACACCGTATGGGCAGATATAAGCGACAAAGAGGGACTGCTTAAAGAATGCAAATTGATAGTCGGGCTTGGTTTCACCGGCAAGGCGGCAATACATCCCGATCAGATAGAGACGATACACCAGGCCTTCATGCCAGATGAAAAAGAGTTAACAAAGGCTTTGCGTGTTGTCGAAGCCGCAGAAAATGCGAAAAAAGAGGGCAAAGGCGTGATCTCTGTTGACGGCAAAATGGTCGACGCTCCTGTTGTGGCAAGGGCCCGTCATTTGCTCGAGCTTGCGGACCTTTATGGTTTTGAAAGGAGCGGATCCTGATGGAGATGACCCTTAATTCACTTGGAAGAAAGGTCCCCCTGGAGCTTCCCGGAGCCGGATCTTTCGCCCCCTATATCTCTCCTTTTGCCATGCTGGGCCGGCCGGGTGCTATTGACGGGACTCAGATCCACCTGCGCTGTCCGATGCCCTCAAGGAGCAAGGTAATTGAAAATATTGAAAAGGCAGTGGAGCTGTCGGGACTGAAAGACGGCATGACGATATCTTTCCACCACCACCTTAGAAACGGCGATGCAGTGATGCCGATGGTCCTTGATATCCTGCAAAAAATGGGCTTCAGGGGGCTGACCCTTGCCCCAAGTTCGATACCGGACGTCCATGACTGTATTGCAGACTATATCAGAAGCGGCCTCATAAACCGGCTCTATACATCCGGTGTCAGGGGTGAACTTGGAAAACTCCTTTCCTGCGGTGAGCTGGAGATACCGGTGGTAATAAGAAGTCACGGAGGCAGGGCTAGGGCGATAGAGGAAGGATCGATATCGATCGATGTGGCGTTCCTTGCTGCTCCTGCCTGCGATCCCCTTGGCAATATCACAGGCAGCAGCGGACCTTCGGCGTGCGGTTCACTGGGCTATGCGATGACTGATGCGCGCCATGCGAGACATGTCGTTGCGATCACTGACAACCTTGTCGACTACCCGCTTAATCCCAGGATATCCATACCGCAGTATCTTGTAGACAGCATAGTCTGTGTTGAAAGCCTGGGAGATCCGAAGAAGATCGCGACCGGGGCTGCAAGGATAACAAGGAATCCGGTAGACCTTAAGATAGCCAAAGATTCTTTCCGCCTGATGAAAGCCTCCGGCATACTGGAGCCAGGTTTCTCTTTCCAGATGGGTGTGGGAGGGGCAAGCCTGGCTGTCGCAAAATACCTTGCGGAGCACATGAGGGAGAAGGGTATCCGGGGCAGCTTCGGACTTGGCGGAGTGGGCGGATATCTTGCCGGAATGCTTGAGGAGGGACTCTTCGATGCGGTCTTCGACGTACAGAGCTTTGATTCGGCTGTCACCAGGTCGATCCATGAAGATCCCCGCCATATTGAAATTGACGCTTCCTGGTACGCTAACCCCTTCAATGCCGGCTGCATCGTTCATAACCTTGACTGCGTCATTCTGGCGGCCCTTGAGGTCGACTGCGGCTTCAACGTGAACGTGCTCACAGGCCATGACGGAGTTCTAAGAGGAGCCTCGGGCGGGCACCAGGATACCGCTGCAGGGGCAAAACTTTCAATAGTTGTCGCACCCTCCTTCAGGGGAGGAGTTCCCTCGATAAAGGAAAGGGTAACAACGATAACTACTCCGGGCGAGACGGTCGATGCCATAGTGACGGAAAGGGGTATCTGCATCAATCCCCGAAGGGAAGACCTCCTCGGATCTGCCCTCAAGTCAGGGCTGCCCGTAATAGATATAGGATGCCTGAAGAGGGAAGTTGAAAAACTGACAGGCGTTCCCCGCCCTCCTGAATTCGACTGTGACAGGATAGCCGCTGTTGTTGAGTACCGCGACGGGACTCTTATTGATACAGTATATGCAAGAAAGCAATGAAGAGAGTCTTTGTACGGATATTTTTGGGGATGTCCGGCAGAATCTGAGATAAGGGCAACTTTGAAAGACTTCACATAAAACTTACTTAAACGGCCGTCTGATCCGAATGACCGGAGAAACCGGCTGACAGCTGCGGAAAGGGCCAAGGATCTCAAAAGATCCTCGGCCCTTTTGACTGCAGTAGGTCAGCGTCAGCCTTTCAGATCATTCTGTTTCTCAGGGGCATTATCATTTCCGGGGGGATGCTTATTGCCATGCTGTCTCCCGGGCGGAGTGAGTCGTCTTCAAGGTAGGGCAGCTCCATCCGGATCCGGGAGAATTCCTTCCGGGGATCGACATCTTCCGGAACCACTGTAACAATGACCGAAAAGAGGTCGTGTCTGATCTCCAGCACCCGGCAGCTGATTTTATTCAGGCCCTCATGCTTGTTGCTTAGGGGAAGGATCCTGTGCGCCCTGACACCTATATATCCTGCGTCAATCGGGACATGGGCCGAACACTTAAGGTTGGTTTTCCAATCGACAGCATATACTGTGTCATTTGACAGTTTTTTTATTTTTGAATAGTTTTTGCATCCCGATAAAAGGGCTGAGGCAAGTGTAGGGGGAGCATTGAAAAATTCATCGACCGAACTGACTTTTTCTGATCGTCCGTCGTTTATGACACACACTTTCCGGCATATCCTATAGACCTCATCCCTGTTATGGGAGACATACAGAGTTGTTCCCCTGTATTTTTCCAGGATCTCCGTGAGCTCCTTTTCTACCTGCCAGCGCAGGTAACTGTCAAGGGCGGATAATGGTTCATCAAGCATTATGATTTTGGGATCGCTTGCCATCATCCTCGCAAGGGCCACACGCTGCTGTTGTCCCCCCGAAAGCTGGACGGGGTAATGGTTTTCAAGTCCTGTCAAATAAAAGCTTTCAAACAGGATGTCCAGTTTTTCTTTCGTGTCCTTCCCTCTGCCGCAGCTTTTGATCACGGCACATAGATTCTGCTCGACCGTCATATTGGGAAAAAGGGCGTAGTTCTGGAAAAGCAGCCCGACATGCCTTTCCTGAGGGCTGAGGTTGATCTTTTTTTCTGAATCAAACAATGTCACGCCGTCTGCGACAATACGTCCCATATCCGGCTTGACTATGCCGGCGATGCATTTCAGCGTCATGCTCTTGCCGGAACCCGAAGCTCCCAGCAGGGCAAGGATCTCGTTCTCAGCTTCAAACTCAGTGTCCAGAACGAAATTCCCGAACGATTTTTTTATTTTTACATATACTGACATTTTCTGCCCCTAATCCTCATGGTCGAAATGGTTTTTGGCTGTACCGACAGGCTGTTTATAACGGTTTTCAAGCATATTTACAGCTGTCAGCACTATAAACGAGATCACAAGATTTATAAACACCCACTTATAGGCAAGGGCATCATTTCCCTCTCTCCAAAGCTGGTATACCGTTGTGGAAATTATTGCGGTCCTCCCGGGGATATAGCCTGCTACCATGGTCGTGGCGCCGAACTCGCCGAGGGCGCGTGCAAATGACAGTACGGCACCGGCAAGTATGCCCTGTTTACAGTTCGGCATGATGACCCGCCAGAAGAGGAATGTGTCCGACAGGCCCAGGGTCTGTCCGGAGTAAAGGAGCGTGCTGTCAAATGACTCGAAGGCGCCGCGGGCAGTACGGTACATAAGAGGAAATGATATTATCGTTGTTGCAAAAATTGCGGAATACCAAGTCATGGTCAGCTTGAATCCAAACACCTCAAGGACCCTTGAACCTAAAGGCCCAAGCGGTCCGATCATTTTAAGCAAAAAAAATCCGATGACAGTCGGAGGCAAGACCAAAGGGAGTGTCAGGACACCGTCGATCAGCCCTTTAAGAAAACGGGGGGTCTTAGCTATGTAATGCGCGGCAAAAATACCAAGAAAAAAAGTAAAAAATGTTGAGATCAATGCCACCCGCAAAGAATTATAAAGTGGGAACCAGTCCATATCTTACCCCTATCCGATCATTCAAGAAAAGGAGCGGTCGGCCTTTTATCAGGGCATGACCACTCCTTATTGATCATGGTCCTGTTATTTCGCCGGAACTGCAAATCCTATTTTGTTAAAGATTTTTGAACTTTCCGGTCCCTTGAGAAAATCAACGAATGCCGCTGCGGCTTCAGGGTTTTTCGCCTTTTTCAAAATGGCGGCAGGGTATGTGATGGGCTTATGGCTTCCCTTTGGCGCTTCGGCGACAACATCAACACCCTTTGATGTTGCTGCATCCGTGCTGTAAACTATGCCGCAGTCGACTGCACCTGCAGCCACCTGTGAAAGCACTTCCTTGACATTGCTCGCGTAGCTTATCTTGTTCATGCTTTTGAGTTTGTCCCAAAGGTCCAGGTTTTTGTAAATCTCTTCCGAGTATTGGCCTACCGGAACATCCGAGTTCCCAAGCGCGATTATAA
>DAITML010000036.1:0-3533 GCA_036835165.1 Synergistaceae bacterium
CCTCTGCTGCATGTTTCACACTTTCAGACGCAAATCTGCAGCCTCACGCAAGTCCTTCGCCGATGGTACTACGAAGGGTATTCGTGGGAGAGTAGGTCACCGCCGAAATTAATTAAGAGACAGAGTTGGAAGCATTTGCTTCCGGCTCTGTTTTTTTTTGTGTTGCTGCATATAAACATAAGTTGCAATTGAGGCAGGTCGGAGATGATAGCGACGCAACTTGTGATGCTCCAAACCGAGGCGTATATCGATACGTTGAGGTGAAGGAGCATTGCATGTTGCTAAGCTAGTGCTCCGATATGCCTCAATTGCAAGAGGAGGGGACACACCCGGTCCGATGCCAAACCCGGCAGTCAAGCCCCGTGAGGCTGCATCTTCACGCCCGAAAGCACAAAACATTTGCAGAGTGTTTTTCGGCGTATTCGAACATACGCCTTCAAAACCCTCTGCTGCATGTTTCACACTTTCAGACGCAAATCTGCAGCCTCACGCAAGTCCTTCGCCGATGGTACTACGAAGGGTATTCGTGGGAGAGTAGGTCACCGCCGAAATTAATTAAAGAAAACAGCCCCGTGCATAAGCACGGGGCTGTTTTCTTGCTAAGCAGCCGGAAGGACACCGGCGCGAAACTGCGGCAGAAACATGCCGCGGGAAGCGGTGGGGAAGCAGTTGTAAATGCGGTCAAACGATAGTCAAACGTTGTCAAACAGTAGTCAAACGGTCTTAAGTACCCAAATTACGTCGCTGCCGTATGCTTCTGAGCGGGAACCCTGGTCTGGTTCTTGGTTCACACCCCTACATCGTCATCCTGGGGCGACGAGGTGCAGGTCTTGGACCTTAACAACCGATTTCCAATTGATTTGCAACAGACTCCCGCGGCTTGTTTTTAGCCGCACTTCGCCATTGTTAATGCTAAGCCAGTGCTGAGCTTTAAGATTTTTACGATAGTACCCATATCGCAATTAAGGCATATCGCGGATGATGACGACGCAGTATGAAGTGGTTCGAGCTAAGTCGTATTGGTATACGTCGAAGCGAAGGACCGCAAATGCTGCTAAGTCAGCGCCACGAGATGCCTCAATTGCGGCTATTTGAGGCGGGGCCTGCACCTCGCCAGCAAATACGCATCGATATAGTTGCCGTCATCGGAGACAGCCCAGTCTTTGGCGGTCCCTTCCACTTTGAACCCCGCCGATTTGCAGAGTTTGAGGGCGCTTATGTTGTCTGTCGCAATTTCTACCTCTACCCTCTCAAGCATCAGTTCCTTATCCGCAAGTTCGAGGGCGGCCATCATCAGGGCTTTACCCAATCCCTGCCCCTGCCACTTGCTGCCCATCATTATTTCAAGCGTGGCCTGCCGTCTGAGGTATATCTGGGGGTCTACCCTGAGCAGGACGACACCGCAAATCTCAACCGGTTTCATCTCCGTCTCAAGTACCAGCACATGATCCAGTTCAGTAAGATTATGGATGAGATTTTCAGCGTCAGCAAATTCCGCCTGTGAAATATTCATGCTTCTCCTTACAGAGATGTCAGAGCTGATCTCTCTGATTTGAGGTGCGTCATCAATTATTACCGGTCTGATGATCATTTCACTGTCTCTCCTTTTTCACTGATGCGGCCCATGAAGTATTCATCAACGAATTTACCCTCTTTGACTGCTGCATTTTTTCTCGTGGCTTCGATTTTGAAACCGAACTTTTTATAAAGGTTGATGGCTGGGCTGTTGTCAGTCAGGACAAGGAGTTCTATCCTTCTAAGGCCCATTGTTCCGTCAGCATCTCCTGTAAGTTTTTTCATAAGGGCTGTTCCAATTCCCTTTTCTTGCCAATCTGGAGCTACCATTATTGCCAGTTTCGCACTGTGCCTTCTCCTAAAGCACCTGTTTTTCAGCATGACAGCGATACCGGCAACCTCGCCTTTTTCGGCGGCAACAAAGGCACGGTCATCATCTGACAGTGACTTAATAAAATCCAAAGTGACATCGAGCCTCTCGCTTGTAAGGGCCAGTACCCCTTCCCTTACCCCGTTCAGCCTTCTGATCTTTGATATCTGTTCTGCATCATTGATCGAAACCGGTCTTATTTCCAAAATGCGGCACCTCCGCTATATGTATTGCATTTTTCACTTGCAGGTTATATTTTACCTCAGGGATACTGATTTACGATAGGCATTCCTACCTTGACACTTTATCATAATGACCTATAGTTTGTAATTGTTATAAATTAAATATTTCGCGGAGGTGCTTTGCTTATGAAAATTGGGAAAAAGATGGAAAAAAGTATTAATTCCCAGATCCAGGCCGAGTTTGAGTCATCTTATCTTTACCTTTCTATGGCTGCATGGTTTGAGGATGCAGATCTTCCCGGATGTGCCCACTGGATGGAAAAACAGGCTGAAGAAGAGTGGGCGCATGGCATGAAGTTCTACAAGTACCTTGTTTCACGCGGTGGCCGTGCAGTACTTGGCTCCATAGCAAATCCCAAGAACGAATGGAAGGACGCGGAAGATGTTTTTCAGGAAGTCCTTGCCCACGAAGAGAAGGTAACCTCCCTAATATATGCCATGGTTGAATTGGCAGAGAAGGAGAAGGATCACGGAACAAGAAGTATGCTTAATTGGTTCGTTGACGAGCAGGTCGAAGAAGAGGAGCATGCCACAGAGATACTTGCAAGGCTTAAGAATTCCGGCAATTCTCCCATGGCTTGCCAGATGCTTGACAGGGATCTTGGAAGCAGATAAGTTCAATTTTGTTATTAAAGTTTCCTTTGATATAAGTTAAAATATACATTAATAAATCTTTGCCCCGGGAGGATCGACCATGGAAAACCAGCTGGATATGAAAGCGCTTTTCAGCATCACCTATGGTATGTACATTGTAAGTACTGAAGCAGAAGGCAAGCTAAACGGGCAGATCGCCAACGCGGTCATGCAGATAACAGGTGATCCTGTATGTGTTACAACATGCCTCAACAAAGCCAATCTGACTACAGAAATGATCCAGAAAAGCGGTTTCTTTGCGGTCTCGATCCTTGAACAGGACGTACCTATGACCTTCCTGGGACAATTCGGTTTCAAGTCCGGACGTGATATAAACAAGTTTGACAACGTCAATTTCCTTAAAGGTATGACAGGAGCGCCCATGGTTACTGACTGGTCAATATCGACACTTGAGGCAAAGGTGGTGCGGATCCTCGAGCTGGATACTCATGTCCTCTTTGTCGGAAACGTAGTTGCATCAAAGTTTATTAAAGAGGCTACGCCCCTGACCTATTCAGACTACCATCTGATCAAAAAGGGAAAATCGCCCAAAACAGCTCCTACGTTCGGATTCAACACGATCAAGTAAAAATGTACAGCGTTATTGATGGCGACAGATCAATTGCAGCCAGCCGTTCAATATTTGAAAAGCTATATTCTGATTACAATAAGCGGGTCTATGTATCACCGGACCCGCTTCAGTTTTTGTATGATTATGTTGATTCCCGCGACAGGGAGGTTGCCGGCCTTATAGCCTCCTCACTTGCATATGG
>DAITML010000036.1:3633-15596 GCA_036835165.1 Synergistaceae bacterium
GATCCCGGAGGATGGAAGAGTGTTGATCCTTCTGTACTGCTTATCCCGCTGGATACACACATGTTCAACATATGTACCGAATTGGGGCTTTGCAGCAGAAAGGCCGCTGATGGTCGCTCTGTGATTGAGATAACCGATGCTTTCAAAAAGATATGTCCTGAAGATCCGGT
This sequence comes from Synergistaceae bacterium, assembly GCA_036835165.1. GTDB lineage: Bacteria > Synergistota > Synergistia > Synergistales > Synergistaceae > Caenicola. Next base: position 3,804 of record DAITML010000036.1, read on the forward strand.
CCGATATGACTTTGCGCTCACCCGCTTCGGCATAAGGAGCGACATGACTCTGGACGAACTGTTTTCAAACTGGAATAAATCTGTATAGGTCTTTATTACTCGATTTTTCTTTTATTTGGATCTTAATATTGATGCCTCCCTTAATGGTGGTAAAATCTGTTAAGCCACGACAGGGGGAATAGCAAATGTCAGACATCCACGATTTTAAAGAACTGCTTGCCAAAGTTTACAGGTCAATTGAAGATCATAAAGAGTACGCTTTTTCTGTAAGTGATGATATAGCCGCACACCCTGAGTTAAGCGGAGAAGAATTTCGGACAGCCGAAATATTCTGCGGCTGGCTTAAAGATGAAGGCTTTGTTGTTGAAATGCCATATTGCGGAATGGAAACGGCATTTATTGCAAAAAAGGGTTCCGGGAAACCGCGCGTTGCAATACTGGTGGAGACGGATGCATTGCCTGAGGTCGGTCATGGCTGCGGGCATAACCTCAGCGGGACAATGTCGGCACTTGCAGGGACCGCTGTCGGCAGGGCCATGGATGCAATCGACGGGGAACTCCTGGTGATCGGGACCCCTGCCGAGGAGACCTGGGGCGCGAAATGCCGTATGGCTGATATGGGAGTTATGGACGATGTTGACCTCGCGATAATGATCCACTGCACCTCCGCAAAGAACCTTGTCTCAATGACGACCCCGGCACTTCAGGGATGGAACATAACCTATACCGGGATCGCTTCCCATGCTGCAGCTGCGCCCTGGGATGGACGAAATGCATTCAACGGAGCCAGACTTTTTTTTGATGCCCTGGACATGATGAGACAGCATGTAAGGCCTGAGACGAGGATGCACGGGATAATAAAAGAATGCGGCAAGGCAGTAAACACAGTTCCCGATAAAGCGGTGATACACCTTGAACTGAGGTCGCCAGACAAAAAATACCTTGAAAAGATAACCGAGAGGGTCAAAAAATGCGCAGAGGGCGCAGCGGCGGCTACCGAGACGGAACTTGTCTTTGAAAAGAACTATACCAGCTTCGACAACACGCTTGAGCTCTCTTCGCTTGAAAAGATAGTCCAGTCCGGGTTCGATAGTGTCGGGCTTCCCACTGCTGAGAAGGAAGCTCCCGGCGGTGCATCCGACATGGGAGACATAAGCTGGTGCTGTCCGTCCATCCAGCCGCTTCTTTCCATTGTTGACACTCCTGTGCCCTTGCACACAGCTGAGTTTGAGGCGGCGACCAGGTCAGGTCTCGGTCATGAAAGACTTGCCGCCGGAGCAAAAATCATCGCATACACTGCATTAAAGATACTTTTGGATGCGGCTGCCAGGAAAGAGGTAAAAGAAGAATTTTTACGTAAGAAAGACGGATGAAAATAACAGACATAATGCTATACTCACCAAAAGACTAATAAGGGAGGCGACGGCATGACATCTATCCTGCCATACTGGGATCAGAATATTGAACTTGAAATTGTGCCGTGGATACCCTACGGGAAAGATTACAGTCCTGTGACTGTAAACTCTATGCTCAGTCCGCTCTTGGGGAACGTAGCCGGGCTTGCTTTTGAGATGCAGAGTGAATTTCTTTACCTGAGAAGTTTCCAAAGCGGCAACGTGGGTACTATGGTGAGGCAAAACATAATCGACCCGATACGCAACAAGGGCATCGAGTTCGGTTTTACTATGGTCTTCACCTATTCGGAGAAGATAGAGACGTCGATGATACCGCTGATCAGGGAATTCCCCGGGCTAAGGGCGGGGCTTACACTTTGTGGGATATGGAGTTCCGATGTTCTGGTCGACGAATGCAAGGTGTTGGTACTTGTCAGCGAGGATCCATTCTTCGATGAAGGTGCTTTTTTTAAGTCACTTCAGAAGTCATTCCAAAATATTTCAGGAAGGGAAAACTCAAATATTTCCTTCTTTGCAGAAAAGTTCGGCTATAGACGCTTTTCGATATCCTACGAAACCGACAATCTGACACAGATGCGGATCACTCAGGCCCTTTTCGACCTCGAGCTTGATGAGACCAGAGAACTTATAGGTCCCGCTCCCGAAATGAAGCTCCCGCTGCTTCCCGGTATCAGATAGGCAAATCTGGCAGGGAGCTAGATGTGGCGATATGAATAGTTGAGAGCCTGCAGGCAAAGGAGTATCCCTCAGGCTCTCATTTTTTTCAAAAAGTTGGTCTCTTTAATTTACCTGCTGTACCATGGAAATTTCTCGGCCATTCCGGGTCGTCTGGGTATTCCCTTGGGAGTCTGTGAAACCTTTTTCCAGATCAAAAAGAACCTTTTGATGTCGCCCAACATGTATGGGTGGATGCGTGGTGACGAAAAACCAAGCGCGCTCCACTTATTTCCTACGACTTCCAATTCCTCGGTTACTTTGGGGCCCTTGAAAGCTAAGGCCATTCCCTTTACCCTGACAAAAGGCGCGAGGTATTCTGCCAGTACCCCCGAAGCACAGACCGCCCTGGCAGCCGCGACATGGAATTTTTCACGCTCATCTTTAGCGTATTCCTCGGACCTTTTGCATACAATGGTCACATTCCTGAGTCCCATGGCGACTGCCATTTTGTCTACAAGGGCGCACTTGCGGGTGATGCTGTCCAAAAGGGTAACATTCAGGCCCGGGCGGCAAATAGCCCAGACGATCCCGGGCAGGCCGCCTCCCGTGCCTACATCTATGATCCTGCCTTCATGCGGGAGCAGAGGCAGGGCTGAAGCGCAGTCCATAAGATGTGATTCCCACAGAGTATCTTCGTTCGAAGGTCCCGTGAGCCGGGCAAGTTCGTTCGCAGCCGAGAGAAGGGAGAGGTATCTCCTCAGTTTTTCCTCATTCTCCCTGACTTCTGACTCTACTGCTTTTGCAAAAATTTCTTTTTCCAAGAAAAAACCTCCCATTAACGGGATAATATCTATATATACCAGTGTATAATAACCCAATAAGCAAAATGACGGGAGGCCAAAACGTGGAATCCTTTGAAAAGGGAACCAAAAGGCTTGAGGGAGTAATCAATATTATTGATCTCCATGGGACATGGAGAGAGATGGGAAGGCAGTACGGTGCCCTCATGGCTTCAGGGATGAAGCATATCTACGAAAGGGCCATAATGGATAAGCTTGTAAACGAACATGGCTTTGATATTGAAAACATGAAAGACCGTGCCGGTAAATTCTATGCCAACTATCCATTCAGATTCAAGGAGATAGTACGGGGCATGTCTGAGACCTCTGGATTGGGCCTGGAACAGCTGCAGCTTGTCAATGCAGTCGAACTGCTTGCTGCAACAGCATTAAACCTTCCCCAGTGTACAGGGATAGCTGCCTGGGGAGATTATGTGAGCGAGACGCTGGTCTACGGCCGTAACTATGATTACCTACCCTGGTTCAAAGAGTTTTCCAATGACATAGTGGTAGCATGCTACCATCCGGCTGATGGATCCCTTGCTACAGCTACCATGGGATATGCAGGAGAGATATATGTTGTCAACGGGATGAACGAGAAGGGTATATACCTTGAGCTGAACAACGGCATGCCATCCGGCGGAGCGCTTTGGTATGACAGCAGGGTCCCCTCGGTTGCAGCACTTTTCCAGTTTCTTCTTGACGGGGCTTCACTGGATGAGATAGAGAGTTTTTTTCAGACGACCAAGGCAAATTTTGCATATATCATTGGAGTATCGGATGGACAGACAGCCAGATGTTATGAGTGGCCTGTCTTTGAGGTGAAAAGGCGCGAATCGCATTCCCGCCAGGGACTGACTGTTTTGAGCAACCATTTCACTGAATTTTCATGGGGGCTGCCAAGGCCTGATGATAAATCGAACTGGCTGACGAGGTCGAGGAGGCAGAATCTTCTGACCCTTGCGAAGCACTTTAAAGGCACTATTGACAGCAAAACCATGATGAAGATGATGGACACCAGGATAGAAGACCTGGGTGCAACGACGGATATGACAGTCTATCAGATGGTTGTCGTGCCGGAACGCTTCCGGCTGTGGTTCAAAATTCCGGAGACACAGGACTGGACAGAGATAGATATGAAGGCAATACTGAAGCCCCGGGAAGAATAAGACGAAGGCCGGGGAAGATATAACAAGAAAAGGTAATGCCAGGAGCCGACCCCCAGACCAAAATTGGATCAGAGGTCGGCTTCTTTTTTATATATGTGTTTTGGGCATCCAGAAAAGATGATTTTTGGATCAGAACGATCATAATGGCTGCTGAATAAGTAATGGATATTCGGAGGGATATGTGAATGGCCAGATACTACATCGGTTTTGACTGTGGAACGATGGGAACGAAAACTGCTCTCTACAGGGATGACTCTGTCAGGATGGCAGAGGCTTACAGGGAGAATATCATCTCTTATCCTGACCCCGGGAGGGCCGAGATGGATCCACGCGGTTTCGTAAGGAATGTCGAAGAGGGCATAAGGGAGTGTCTCCATAAATCAGGTGTCAATCCGAATGAGATAAGGGGCATCTCAGCAAGCGGGATCATTTGCGGGATAGTAGGCATAAATGAAAATTGGGAACCTGTGACGCCATTTGTCCCCTATTTGGACAACCGTGCGAGGGGCGAAGCCGAATGGGTCAAGGCAAATGTTAAGCCTGTCTGGCTGGCGGAGAGCGGCAATTGCATCGTGGATGAGTTCATGCCTCCGCTCATACTCAGGTGGTTTCTGAACCACTACACTGGTTTCCGTGAAAAGGCGGTAAAAGTAGTCAATAACGGCCCCTTTGTGCTCGGGACCCTTGCGGGGCTGAAGGCAAAGGAAGCTTTCCTTGACTGGGCCACCATGTCCGGTTGGCTGATAGGGTACGATGTGCATAACAGGAACTGGTCCCCGAAACAGATGAAGGCTTTGGGCATACCGATGGAAATACTTCCAAGGATAGTAAGGCCATGGGACGTCGTAGGATACCTCTGCCCGGAAGAGGCAGAAAAGGTTGGGCTTCCGGCAGGGATACCAATAGTTGCGGGAGCAGGTGACACAATGCAGTCCGCACTTGCGTCGGGCCTTCTTGAACCCGGCTTAAGCACGGATGTTGCCGGCACGGCATCAATATTTGCCGTAGCAGTCGATCAGATGGTAGAAAAAATATCGCGTTCGCCCGGGATGATGTTTGCAACAGGTACGCTGGAAGATTCATACTTCTACTGGAGCATGATCAGGGCCGGAGGCCTCTCCCTGCGCTGGTTCAGGGACAATGTTGCAGGATGCCAGGGAGACCCTTCCTTCTACTCGGAAATGGATGGCCTTGCTGGGGAGGTGCCTCCGGGTTCCCGCGGAGTGCTTTTCTACCCCTATCTCCAGGGAGCCGGTCCGGATATGCCCGGTGCATGCGGAGCATTCCTGGGGCTTTACGGCTCCAGTGACAGGGCCGCCATGTGGAGGTCAATACTTGAGGCCATAGCCTTTGAATATGCCCAGATGATACAGGTCTACAGGGAGTGCGGCATCCCTATCAGGGAAATAATCGGCACAGAGGGCGGCAGCAAGAGTCCCCTCTGGACACAGATAAAGGCAGATATACTTGGCGGCGCATACAATATCCCCAGCAGGAGCGAGGGCGGCCTTATGGCAGACGTTGCGGTTGCTGCATATGGTGTAGGTGATATTGAAGACCTGAAGATGACAATGAAGGAATGGATAACTTTCAGGGGACGCTTTGAGACTGATCCCAAAAACTACAGGATCTATCAGGATGTTTTTGAGATCAGGCAGTCGATCCTGGGCTCTTCCATTAAGGAAACATTCGCGGGACTGGAAAAGATAAGGAAAATTCTTGGACAGTAGGATAAAAAAGAGGTCCCTGAAATATCTCCGGGACCTCTTCGTTATGTTGCAATATTTGAATTGCACCTTCAGCAGGTCATCGTTTTCAGATATGGACTGATCTCCATCCGCATCTCTGTTCTCCTTTGGAGTTCTGCCGGATCGACCCCTTCGGCGATCTCCTCCAGGACCATCCTGCCTTTTATGTTTCTTACAAGGCAGTATTCGGTCACTATGACATCGACAACTCCGTGCCCTGTCAGGGGAAGTGTACATTTCTTCATCAGCTTCGAGGTCCCGTTTTTTTCAAAGTGGCGGGTCGCCACGTAGACCCTTTTTGCACCCGCTACGATATCCATGGCACCGCCCATTCCCGGGGTGCGGACGTTGGGTATTGTCCAGTTTGCCAGGCTTCCTTCCTCGTCTGCCTGCAGCGCTCCCAGCACTGTTGCGTCTATGTGTCCCCCGCGAAGAATGCCGAAGCTTACATCGGAGGATACGAATGACCCGCCGGGCAAAACTGAAATGGGTGCCCCTCCCGCGTCGATTATTCTGAGGTCATTCGGATCTTTGGCAGGCCCTGCGTAGATCGTCCCGTTCTCGGTCTGCAGGAAGATGTTTACCCCTTCCGGCATAAAGTTGGGGATAAGCTGTGGTATTCCTATCCCAAGGTTGACCAGTGCTCCGTCTTCAAGATCCGCGGCAATTCTGCCTGCTATCCTCTCACGGGCCTCTTTTTCATTAAGTTCTGGCAGCATAGCTGTTTCCCCCTTTAAGCACGAGCGCGTCGATGAAGATGCCGGGCGTAACAACGTTGTTCGGGTCGATCTCGCCGATGGGCAATACCTCGTCGACTTCAGCAATGACGATATCAGCTGCAGTAGCCATCACAGGATTGAAGTTTCTGCCTGTTCCGTAGTAGATCAGGTTGCCCGCTTCATCTGCCTTGTATGCCCTGATAAAGGCAATATCGGCCCTAAGCGGACGCTCCAGGATGAATTTCTTTCCGTCGAGTTCAACAGTCTGCCTGTTTTTCTCGTACGCAGTATCTACTCCTGTCGGAGTAAGAAATCCTCCGAGACCGGCACCGCCTGTTCTGATCCTTTCAACAAGGGTCCCCATCGGGTTGAGTTCGATATCGATCTCGCCCTTCGCGAACATTTGCTGTGCGACCGCATTGAGTCCCATATGAGATATGACCATGGAGCTGACCTGCTTGTTGACTATAAGCCTCGCGACGCCTACCGGTCCCGGTACTTTAGGATTGCAGTGGCTTGCATCTACGCAAATGACCCTGATGTTTCCTGTACCCTGGTCGTGCAGAGCATCGATGACTGTGTAGGGGACTCCGCCGTAGTTGAATCCGCCCAGCATTATTGTGGTGCCTTCTCTTACCTTGCCTGCTGCCTCTTCCGGGGTTATTATTGGTTTGATAAAAGGTTTGGTCATCTTTACAGCTGCACTCCTTCCTCATTTTCGAAGATTAGGAGAGAGTTTCATGGCAACCCATAATTATGTCAAGTGGGCGCGGCAATATTGAGAATTTTCAATTTTTCACGGAGGCGGTCAAATTGTCAAGAAGAGATGGATTATTGAAAATGATAGAGGAACTTGTCTCAATACCCAGCGTTACCGAGAGTCCGGAGGAGAGTCTGCCGGGGGTCTGGATCAGGGAAAGGCTCGAAAAGCTTCCATATTTTATCGAAAGAAAAGAGCACCTGATATGGGCCGAAACCTCTCTTGAAGGGTCCGGTGAAAAGCTGCATTCATTGGTGGCGAGAGTCGATGCTTCGGTACCCACTGCCAGGACAGTCCTTCTCATAGGGCATTATGATGTGGTGGGAGTGAGCGTCTACGGCGAGATGGCAAGGGATGCTTTTGATGTAAAAAGAATTACTGAGCACTTCAATGTCAAAAATGAAGATGTAATATACGGGCGCGGTACGATGGACATGAAGTGCGGGATAGCGCTTGAGCTTGACATCATTGAGGAATTTGCGGCGAACAGAGAACTCTATGAGGTGAATATCGTAGCTGCATTCGTTGGTGATGAAGAGAATGCTTCAGCGGGAATGAGGGGTGTGCTCCCCATACTGTCAGGCATGAAGGAAGAGGGTACCGACTTCCTTGCAGTAATAAACACTGAGCCGGGTGAAGCTGGCTATTCGGGTGAATGCGGCCCTGCCATCTTCCTTGGAACGTTGGGGAAGATAATGCCCAGCTTCTACGTGAAGGGACTTGCCTCCCATGTCGGAAACTATTACAGCGGATTTTCATCTGCACTGGCCGTTTCGAGGATAGTATCTTACTCGGAAGGGAATCCGCATTTAGCAGATCCGTTCAAGGGAAAATGTGAACCCTCCTGGATATGCCTTGACATGGGGGTGATGAAAGAGGGTTACAGCGTTACTGTTCCGGACAGGGCCTTTGCATATTTCAACGCTTTTACCACTGCTAACACTCCTTCCGATGTGATGTGCCAGATGAAAGCCATAGCCGGGTATGCGCTTGACCAGACACTGGCGCAGCTCTCTGAGTCCTGCAGAAACCTTCTTGCCATGGGCTGCGAATGCAAGGGTCTTGATCTTCCCCGCGCCAGGGTATTTTCCCTTGATGAAGTAATAGAGGCAGCCCGCAAAAAACATGGTGACGGCTTTGATAAAGAACTTGCTTCCTATATAAAGAGCATTCCTGCAGGAGATATGAGGGATAGGGGGCTTGCAGCAGTTGACAAAATTGCCGACATGTCCGCTATAGAAGGACCTTACGCTGTATGTTTTTTCCTCCCGCCCTGGCTCCCGGTCCGTACCGACTTCACCGGAGAGAGCCGCGACATACAGACTGTAGCTGCAGCCAGGAGCGTGATTGAAAGGCTGAGGGATGTTTACGATATCGAAATGAGGGAGGTAGGTCTTTTCGCCGGACTATGCGATTTGAGCTATGTAGGAGCAAAAGTCTCCGCCGACGACATTGGGGCACTTGTGGAAAACATGCCTGGCTGGGGGGATATTTACAGTATACCGATGAAGGAGATGCAGTCGCTTGGTCTGCCGGTAATAAACCTGGGGCCGAGCGGAGAAGATGCTCATAAAATGACCGAGAGGCTTCGTCTTGGATATTCTCTGGACATACTGCCCGATCTGCTCAGACATGCGGTAAAAAAAATATCAGAGATGGTTGGATGAGGCCTCTTTCTCATAAGAAACCGGCAACGGATCATTTTCCTGTCCAATATGGTAGAATCTCATCAACAGTATTATGTAAGGTCAGTGTTTGTCCCTGAAAGGAACTGAGGACTGACCCTGACAGGCTTAATCAAGGACTTACGATCAACAGCAGGACTATATAGGGTGTCCTGCATCAAAAAGGAGAAGGATCTGTAAATGTTGGATGATGATGTTCGAATACGTCCTGCCGAACCGGAGGAGGCTGAACTCCTTTCGGATATTGCATGGCTTTCGAAGGAATACTGGGATTACCCGGTGGATATTATGGCAAACTTCCGCGATTTCCTAACCATAACAGACGATTTTATCGAAAAAAATCCTACATATCTCGCGGAGAATGAAGAGACCGGCGAGATAATTGGTTTCTATTCCATTGAACTCCTAAGCGATTTCAAATGGTGGATCCGCCACCTGTGGGTCCTGCCTGAGCATATTGGCACAGGGGTCGGAGGAGAGCTCTTTCTGCACGCCTGCGAGACAGCTGAAACTGTCGGGGCGGATGAACTGAACATCATAGCAGACCCCAACGTAGAAGAGTTCTATCTGCACATGGGAGCGGAAAAGGCAGGGGAAGAGATCCAAAAAGCCGGGGATGCCGAGAGAATGCTTTCTATCCTTAAAATCAGACTGTGCCCATAGATGTTTTACAGCTGGCAGAACGACGCGGTTAAAGCAATAGGCAAAAGCAGCGCGATATTATCAGCTCCTACCGGCAGCGGTAAAACTTGGGTCGCCTATGTATGGGCAGGATTGATGGATCCATCCGGTGAACCTGCCGCACCCTCGGGCAGAGTAATTTTCACAGCACCAATTAAGGCACTTTCAAATGAACGCTACATGGAACTTAGGTCTATGGGGTTTGATGCCGGGCTTGAGACAGGAGATTTCAAAAAGAATGCCGGAGCTCAGGTCCTATGCTGTACACAGGAAATATATACTCTCAAATATGCTCATATCCCCGGGCAAAAGGTCATCGTGGACGAATTTCATTTCATTTTCAACGACCCGGACAGGACCAGGGCCTACATAGACGGACTGAGGTCAACGTCATTTGACAGCGACCTCCTTGTGATGTCCGCGACCTTCGGCAACCCGGACACGATAAAAAAATATCTTGAAAATGTTGCAATGCGCGATTTTATACTTTATACCACAGATAAAAGGGTCACAGATCTAATTTTTCGCAGGAATGGCATAAGGTTCCCTAAAATACATGATGCACTTGTCTTTGTTTTTTCCAAAAAAGGCGCCGAGTGGCTGGCGGCACAGATATCCAGGTACAGGGAGAAAATCAGCAGAAACCAGAGAGCAAGGCTCAGGGAGATCGCAGAAATACTTGATGTGGCATATGTGCCGGAAATAATGCTCAGAGGCGTAGGTATCTATGTGGGCTCATTTCTCCCAAAAGAAAAACTGCTTGTTGAGATGGCCTTCAGAGAAAGAATACTTGATGTTGTTGTAGGTACCGACGCCCTCTCTCTCGGAGTCAATCTTCCGGCGCAAACGGTAGTATTCGGTCAGATGGCAAAGTTCATTGACGGCCCACTTACGAAGAATGAGTTTCTGCAGATGGCAGGGAGAGCCGGAAGGAAGGGTTTCTTTAACCCTGGTTACGTTACATACATTCCCAGGAGTAAATGCGAGCATCATGATTATGATACGGGGCTGCTGTACCTCGAGACGCTGGACATGCCATGTGAGGAGGCAAGGATAATGCTGCAGCCTGCTGTAGGGAGGCTCCTGAAGGAAGAGATCAGCATCGAGACTGAAGCAAGGATGATATCTGACTACTCACTCCCTAAAAGGCCCTACAGGGAGGTTGTCTCAGAGGTCGAAGAGCTTTTGAGGAACATACGGATGATGCTTGGCGGAATAAAAGACCAGAAGTTCAGGAAGGCTGTAAGGAGGATCCTGGCTGATATATGGAGCGATGAGATGGAGCCTGAACCGAACATTGCTATCGCTGTACTCTTTGCCGAGCAAAGGTATCCTGAAGCGATGGATGCCGCTGACATCATGCGCAAAACGGAAAGGAACTATCTGCAGGCACTTCTTAAAATAAAAAGGTTTGCCAACAGGCTGCCTGAAGGATACAGCTTTTCTCACATGGACCAGATAGACTATGTGGTTAACCAGATAGATGCTTCAGTGTTCGGTTTTGAAGAGAAGATACAGCAGATCAAGATGACTGAGGAGAGTTGGGATACCCTGTAAAACAGAACATTGCATCAGCCTCGGAAATGACCTTTTCAAAAATTACTTAAATTTCGATATATCATATCAGGTTGTATTTCTCTCTTGAAAAATATCTGAATATATTGCAGATGCCTTATAGACAACAAAAATATTAATATATGTCTAAAAATAAGCATATCCCTAAAAAAACCTCAAATTCAGTCCTGAATATTATGAATAGATTATCAATAGCATGAACCAAAAAAAACTTTTGGTCACATTACATATGTTGTGCTCCCTTTAATAGCGAAAAAATGCACAAACAGTTATCTATCGTATCGATAATAAATAGGAAGAATCATCATTTTTCATACAATATTTTTATATGTATTATATGAATGTTCAGACTTTCTGTTTCGTATAAGCAAAAGTATTTTTATATACAGCAGAAAGATGGCATTGTTTCTTAATTTTTTTTGCTCTCCAGTGGTGGGGGCAGGCGCAAGGATACTTTTTCATTTCAAGACTTCATTTCAGGGAAGTCAGGAAGCACAAGGAGGGAGAGAGGGCATGGAACTGATACAGAAACACCCGATACTTGA
>DAITML010000037.1:0-13959 GCA_036835165.1 Synergistaceae bacterium
TTCGCTTCAAAATATCCATCTACACTATCCGGAGGCCAGAGCCAGAGAGCTGCTATCGCCAGGGCTCTGGCAATGAACCCAAGGGTAATGCTCTATGATGAACCTACATCTGCACTGGATCCCGAGCTGGTCGGAGAAGTCCTACAGGTTATGAAGGATCTTGACTCCGAGGGAATGACTCAAATCATAGTCACACATGAAATGAAATTTGCACGGGATGCCTCAGACTACATAATATTCATGGATAAAGGCGAGATAGTTGAGTACGACGACGGGGATATACTTTTCACTTCCCCTAAGAGCGAACGGACAAAGGCTTTCCTGCGCCACTTCGTAAACACGGGGGTAGCATAAGATGAAAAAACTGATACTGCTTCTTGCGCTCTTTATGCTCGTTCTCTCTTCATCGTCCCCTGTATCGGCAGAGGATAAGAAGGAACTGAAATGGGGCGGGGATTCCGAGGGCGGCTTTCCTTACATGTTCCAAAACCCGAAAAACACTGATGAACTGATCGGTTTTGAGGTAGACATCGTAGAAGCCCTTGCTGAGCAAATGGGAAGAAAACCGGTCTATGTGAACAACGCATGGGAAAATCTCATCCCCGGGCTCAACAGGAAGCTTTACGACATATCGATAAACGGACTTGAAGTGACGCCTGAGCACAAAGAGGTAGTCAACTTCTCCATCCCCTATTATAAAACTTTCCTTCAGCTTGCTGTACGCAAGGAAGACAACTCAATAAAGACACTTGAAGACTGCAAAGGCAAAAAAGTCGGAACTCTCAAGGAGAGCTTCGCTCAAGAACTGCTTGAAGAGGTCGGAGACATCGACATACGGACATACAACGTCGAGGCGAACACTTACGAAGATCTCGCCAACGGCAGGCTGGACGCGGCATTTTTCGACCATCCTATAGCTCTCTATTCAGCCGGTTTCAACCCGGAAATAAAGTTTGTAGGTCCCGAGGTCGGAGAACTCGAGTATGCCATAGCCGTTCGTATGGAGGACAAGGAACTTCTGACAGAAGTAAACAAGGCCATTGTCGCGCTCCGCGATTCAGGCAAACTCCGTGAGATTTACGACAGGTGGAATTTATGGACACCTAAAATGGCAGCAGAGTTCAACGATTACAGCCCTTCTAAGGTCGAGGCTGCAAGGTACAACGAATGGGCTGAGGCACACAGGCCTCACCTGACCTTCGCAAAGCGTCTTGAAAGATACGGTGATGCACTGCCTGCTTTCGGCCGTGCCGCTGTAGTAACGATGCAGGTCTCGATCACGGCAATGATCCTCGCGATCACGCTCGGACTTACATTGGCCATTACAAGGGTCTTCGCTCCGAAATGGATAGCCTCTATCGCCACACTCTACATCGAAGTGGTCAGAGGAACGCCGGTTCTGATCCAACTGTTCTTCATCTTCTACGGGCTTCCGAGCATCGGCGTCAAATTCTCGCCCTTTTGGGCCGGAGCGATCGGACTCGGGCTGAACTATGCAGCTTATGAAGCCGAGATATACCGTTCCGGTCTCTTTGCCATACCAAGGACACAATGGGAATCAGCCCTTGCCTTGGGAATGACAAGGTGGCAGGCCATGAGGGAAGTTATCCTTCCCCAGGCAGTGAGAGTCGTCATCCCGCCGATCACAAATGACTTCATCTCCCTGCTGAAGGACTCTTCGCTGGTGTCAATAATAACCATGGTCGACCTTACCAAGGCCTATGGACAGATATCTGCCGCTTATTATGACTACTTCGGTCCCGGCATAATCGTGGCAGTCATTTACCTCCTTTTGGGACTTCCATTTGTCCGCTTCGCCCGTTATACGGAAAAAAGGCTGGCAGCCGTCGACAAGGATGGAAAATACGGACACAGGGAGAACATTTACCGTTCATCAACACGTTATATTTAAATAAATGCTGTGACAAAAAGAGAGGGAGCCCGCTCCCTCTCTTTTTGCGGTTATATTTCCAACAATTCAGGTAAGCAGGCCTCAACCCTTAAAGCAGCATTTCAGCCTCTCCGAAAGTCTGGTATATCTTTTGCGTGTTTTGTCATTTTTAACAGCTATAGCTAAGGCTTTTCTCGTACCCACTACTACTACCAGTTTTTTACCTCTTGTGATCCCCGTGTAAAGGAGGTTTCTCTGAAGCATCATGTAGTGCTGAGTCATTATCGGTATGACTACAGCCGGGTATTCTGAGCCCTGTGACTTATGGATCGAGACAGCGTATGCGTGGACCAGTTCATCCAGTTCCGAAAAGTCGTATGAGACACGTCCGCTGTCCATCTCAACAATAATCCTGCTTTCCTCCCCATCTATCCTGATGACGGTGCCGATGTCACCGTTATAGACATCCTTCTCGTAGTTGTTGCGTATCTGCATCACCTTGTCGCCTTCCTGAATGGTCCTGCCCATGCGGAGGACCCTGGGTCCCTGACATGGATTGAGAGCTTCTCTCAGTTCGGCATTAAGCTTTGCAGTCCCTACCGATCCCCTGTGCATAGGGGTGAGTACCTGGATATCCCTTACGGGATCCAGACCAAATTTCTGTGGTATCCTCAGTGTTACCAGTTTTTTGATTATTTGCAGAGCCTTGTCCGGGTCGCTTTCTTCGATAAAATAGAAATCACTCGGGGCCGATGATTCTCCTTTCTCATCGAGAAGCGGCATCTCACCGCTGTTGACCCTGTGTGCATTCACGACTATAGTACTCTCTTCTCCCTGCCTGTAGATCTCATTCAGGTGAACGACAGGGCAGACTCCGGAATCGATTATATCTTTCAGCACATTGCCCGGACCGACAGATGGAAGTTGGTCCACGTCGCCGACAAAAATTACGGATGCTCCTTTGGGAATCGCTTTCAGCAAGTGATGAAAGAGGATCTGGTCTATCATGGAGGCCTCGTCGACCACAAGGAGATCGCAGTCAAGAGGGTTAGTGTCACATCTCATAAAGTCTCCGCCGGCACTCGAGCTTCCTGTGTACTCGAGCATCCTGTGAATGGTTTTTGCCTCATGCACAGCAGCCTCAGCCATCCTCTTCGCAGCCCTTCCTGTAGGGGCGGCAAGCATTATCCTGAAGCCTCTGGCTGATCTTATCTTGATTATCGCTTTTATCAGGGTCGTTTTCCCTGTACCAGGTCCCCCGGTTATCACCATGACCTGAGAACTCAGGGCCTTCTCCAGGGCTTCTGTCTGCCGCCCTGCAAAAGATATCCCCAGTTCCTGCTGTACCCAAGGTATTACCACACACGGATCGGCATAATTTCCGTTGAAGGGTGATGAGAGCAGGCTGCACAGATTCTTCGCCGAATGGACTTCGGCATAATGGAAGGCAGGAAGATAGACCGCACAGTCGTCATTTCCCTCTGCGTCAGTGTACCATTCGATTATAAGCTCCTGATTAAGCCTTGCGTCCTCTATTCCCTTTTCGACCAATTCTGCAGACACTGAAAGGATCTCAGCGGCAGATGACGTCAGTTCTTCTATAGGAACAAACAAGTGTCCCTCCCTGGTCAGCTCATTCATAACATGAAGGACTCCTGCCCTTATGCGAAGCGGGGACTCTTTGCTGAAGCCCATCCCTGAGGCTATCTTGTCTGCAGTCATGAAACCGATGCCGAATATGTCGATCGCCAAACGGTAGGGATTTTCTTCCAGCACCCTGACAGACGCGCTGCCATAATGCCTGAATACTCTCAGAGCATAGCCGGTCCCGATACCGTGGCTCTGCAGAAACAGCATTACTCCGCGCATCTCTCTCTGCTGCAGCCATGCTTCATGTATTGCCGCTGCTTTCTTGTCCCCTATGCCCTCTATCTCGAGCAGCTTTTGAGGATGCTCATCAAGGATATCGAATGTTTTTGCCCCAAAATGCGAAACGATCTTTTCTGCTATTGAAGGTCCAATTCCCTTAATAAGACCTGAGGCAAGGTATTTCTCAATTCCTATGGCAGATGAGGGAGCAAACGACTTATATTCTATTATTTTAAACTGGGAGCCAAACCTGGGATGGTCGGTCCATATTCCCTTCATGGTGAGGACTTCCCCTACTGCCGGAGAAGCAATCGTTCCGACAGCGGTAACAAGGTCGGGATAACCTTTCACATCAATGCGGAGAACAGCATAGCCGCTCTCCGCGTCGTTGTAGGTCACTCTCTCTATCTGTCCGGTAAGTTCCTTTATTTCCATTTCGTCACCGGAATATTGCGGTCCCTTGTATGTCATTTTCTCTAAAAGTTTTCTGCTGAAGGACGGTGCCGTTGGTCAAGTATCTCGATCATTATCCTGTCGACATTTTTCATCCCTTCGCGGGTCACCTTTGCAACGTTTTCTATGGTCTGCTCGATCGACGAACCAAAAACACCCTGCGGTATTCCAAGCTTTTGTCCTGCGACAGCCCACCTGGCGGCAAAATATGCCTCCGAGGAAGCTGAGCTGACCTTCAGTGCGCAGCTCTCTTTTGCACCGTCGCAAAGCATGCCCGCCAAATTTGAAAGCAGGAGCTGCATTGCGTCCGCCATCTGTTTTTCGTCCCCTCCCATAAGAGAGGTCATGGCAGCAGCAGACCCCGCGCCCGCTGCCACTGAGCAGCCACATACCACAGACATCCTTCCAAGGCGCCTTTTAACGAAGCTCGTTGATATATGGCTGATGGCAAGCGCCCTTGCTATCTCGCCTTCTGTTTTTTTCAGATGTTCGCCTAAAACCGCTGCGGGCAATATAGCAGTTATCCCGTGGTTGCCGCTGCCTGCACTGCTCATTACAGGCAGGAGTATCCCTGACATCCTTGCATCAGCTGCAGCTGCGGTCACGCTTCTTATCTTCAGTGCGACATCCTCAAACTCCCCGTGCCCATATATCTCCTTCAGTGTCCTTCCGAACCGGCTGCCCTGCACACATTCACCGCACGTAGAACAGACTTCGACAGGCTTGTATCCTCCCTCGGCCACTGCCATATTCATCACGACCCCCGAGAGAAGGAATTTTTTGTCGTCTTCATCCATCTGATCCGCTAATTTAAGGGCTTCGGCAAATGTCCGGGGAAAACCGTCGTCCTCAAAGCCTATAGATGAGACCGAAGGGTCTGATGGATCTTCCATGACTGTGACACCGTCAAATATTACTTTTTCAATGTGGTTGTAGTTCCCGCTTACAATACAGACCGATTTATGGCCGGGCGTGAATATGGAGGCAAGTACATAGACCCCGCTTCTGTCCGGGTCACAGTATATGGTGACTCTTTCTTCCTCTGTCCATCTCCGCGCTTTTTCGACATCTTCGGAAGTACTGTTCCTGAGGACTTCGAGTCCAAGATCAGGGTCCCCGCAAATAGCTCCCATGGCAGCAGCCATTGCGTTTCCTCTCGCACCCTTTGTTCCAGGTATACCCACAGCCATCCCGTTTTTGTATATGCTTGCGCTGACCGTTACTCTTATTGAGGCCACTTCTTCCTTATCCGGGAGTTCTTTGCATGCCCTGGCAACGGCAAGTGCAACCGCTCCCGGGTCCGTACATCCCAGTGCCGGTTTGACTTCTTTTGCGAGGAAATCTTTAAGCGTCAGCATTACTGCCCCCCCTAGCGAATATAACGTATCTTTCCGTCAACCACCGTCAACCCTACCTCAAGATGCTGTATCTCGTTATCATCTACTTTGAACGGGTTCTCCATAAAAGCTATCACGTCGGCAGCCTTTCCTACTTCCAACGTTCCCCGTGATCCTCCCTCACCGCATACCATGGCTCCTCCCTTCGTATACATTGAGAAGGCCTCGACCCTGTCGAGTTTTTCAGAAGGAAGCCAGCCATGTTCGGGCTGGTTCGAGAGGTCTTTGCGGAGTATTGCAGCCCTTATGCCGAGCATAGGATCAAGCGGTTCTGTCGGGGAATCAGATCCTGCACCAACTGTTATTCCAAACTGAAGGAGCGTCTTCCATGCGTAGCTCCATCTTGCTCTCTCCGCGCCAAGCCTTGACATGACTATTGGCCAGTCTGATGTGACAAATGCAGGCTGTATATCCGCCATAACACCAAGCTCCGCCATCCTCCTGTAAATGTCATTCGCTCCTACCTGGCAGTGAACTATCCTATGAAAGACAGGAGCCTCTTTGTCAGAGATCCTTTTCGCGGACTCAACCGCGTTCAGACATCTGTCTATTGCCCCGTCCCCAATAGCATAGTAGGCGACCTGCATGCCTGCCTCCTGTGCGATCACAGTAAGGCGGTCAAGCTCTCCCTGAGACCTGGCATATATTCCCCTGTTGCCGGGCTCGTCCGAATACTCTTCCCTGAGAGCCGCCGTTTTTGCTCCCAAAGTGCCGTCAACATGTAATTTTAAAGGGCCGGAAGAAAAATAACTCATCCCGTTCCTCTTATGATAATCACATTCAATAAAGGTCGTAAGCTCTGTTTCATCCCTCAGATGCCACTGTTCTGCAATACGAAGAGGCATCTTTTCATCCAGTTCCATCTGCTCGTAGAGCCTGAAGATCCTGTCTGTACTTCCGACTATTCCAAGGTCATCAGTCTGGACCGATGTGATCCCGAGTTTGATCATCTCATCAGTGGCTCTCTTATACCACCTTGCAAGGATCTCGTCAGAGGACTCCGGGATGTTCATTCTGACCCAGTTTACTGCGGCTTCGCTCACCACTCCGGTAGGTTCGCCATTTTCATCGCAATTTACGACACCGCCGGATATCTTGAACCCTCTTCCTATCCTGAGCATCTCAAGGGCTTTCGAATTGAGCGATGCAATATGTCCGCACGACCTCTCAAAAAAAAGAGGTATTTCTGAGGCTATCTTGTCCAGGTCATGCCTGTTGGGAAATCTTTTTTCCACAATGTGATTCTGGTCCCAGCCGCGGGCAAAAAACCACTGGCCTTCTTTTATCGGAGATCCCAAAAGGAAGTGACGGCTTTTTTCTATGATCTCTTCAATCGATGATGTCCCTGACAGATTGAGCGTCTCAAGGCTCCTGCCGGTAGCCAGAAGATGGTTGTGGGTATCTGTCATGCCCGGCATCAAAAACTTTCCTTTTATGTCAAGGACCGTAGTCTTGCTGTCGCATAACGATAGTATTTCCTTGTCGCTTCCGATAGCCAGTATTATCCCGTTTTTCGCATACAGGGCCCTTGCCCTTCCCGGGGATGACATAGGGTAGATAACGCCGTTGATGAGTGCTATGGAATCATTTCTCTGTACATCCCCCATCGTTTCTGCCACCTTTACATCGTCATGATGAGCGTTGCCAGGGTCCTTGCTCCGAAACCTGATGCACCCTTGGCATAGTAGCTCCTCTGTTCTTTAATAAAATCAGCTGCCGCAATATCCAAATGGACCCATGGTATATCTTTGTCAATAAATGCTTCAAGGAACATTGCCGCGGTAATGGCACCCCCGTATCTTCCGCCCGAATTTACAAGGTCGGCAACCGGAGATTTTATTGCCTTTCTCAAGGTCGGGTCATCCATAGGCAGTTTCCAGAAACGCTCGCCGGCCATTTTTGCAGCAGCCAGCACCTCATCCCCAAAAACATCGTTATTTGTGAAGAGACCTCCGGTATTGGTCCCAAGTGCTACAGCACAGGCACCTGTAAGCGTGGCAATGTCAATGATTTTGTCAGGCTTCAGCTCTGATGCGAAAGAAAGTGCATCGGCGAGGGTAAGCCTGCCTTCTGCATCTGTATTGTTGACTTCGATCGTTTTTCCGTTCCTGGCACGCAGAATGTCATCAGGCCTGTATGCATTTCCGCCCGGCATGTTTTCAGCGGCCGCAATTATCACAGTGACTTTCCAGGGAAGTTTGAGCGCTGCAGCGGCCTTGATCGCACCAAGGACTGAACATGCTCCGCTTTTGTCCCCTTTCATGGTAGTCATGTGGTCGGCAGGCTTGATGTCAAGGCCGCCGCTGTCAAATGTAAGCCCTTTTCCGACAAGTGCGATATGGCCCCTGCACTCTCCCTTTGGGGACCATGTGAGGGTAATGAACCTGGGGGGATTGCCGGAACCTTTTGAAACTGCGTGGAAAGCCCCCATGTTCTCTTTAATGATCCTCTCCTCATCCCATATTTCGCATCCAAGACCATGCTCTTCAGCAAGAAAGGCAGCTTTTTCCGCAAGCGTGACCGGTGTTATGACATTTCCGGGTTCATTGGCAATATCCCTTGTGTAGCACTGCGATTCCGCCAGTATCCTGCCTTCGGAAAGCCCGTCCGGATCCGCATCTGCAACGTAGACAAAGTCTGGGGGGACAAGCTTTTCATCATCTTCCTGCGAAAGATATTTATCAAAAACATAGCATCCCAGCACGGCCCCCTCTGCGGCAGACCTTGAAGATATGCGATCTTCAGCCCCCGGGACACTCAGAAGAACGCTTGAACACTTTTTGGCTGCAGCGGTCCTCAATACAGAAAAACTTCCCTCCCTTATGTTTTCATGAAGGGCCTCCCTTTCATTTCCCAGCCCGTGAACAACAACATATTTGACCGATCCGTGCAGAACAGGTATCCTTAAGGTCGAGCCGGCCTTAGCTTTGAATTGATCGTTGACTAAAGCCCTCCGGCAAAGTTGGAGCATCTCCCCTTCCAGGGGTCCAAGAAAGACAGACTCGGGCGAGGCCTCGTCAGCAAGTATCCCGATCAGCTCGACACCTGAATGATCAAAGCCCTTTTCACATTTAACTATATTCAATATATTCCCTCCAAAGAAAGTAACTTGTTTGTATTCTTAGCCTCATAATAATATCACTATTTAATCTAGGTGTTTATGTACTTTCTGCTTACCCTGCCTTTTCTGCTATACTAATCAGGGTCTATTTTCTGCTTTATACGGGGGAATGAATGATGGTCAACAAATATGATGTGATAGTCGTCGGAGCAGGCCCTGCCGGATTGTTTGCAACACTGGAACTCACAAAAAACGGTCAGAGGGTCCTTCTGATAGACAAGGGAAGGTCTATAGATGCACGCATTTGCCCGATAAAAAAAGGCGCACCTGAATGCGTCCACTGCAATCCCTGCAATGTTGTATGCGGATGGGGCGGCGCAGGAGCGTTCAGTGACGGTAAACTCACGCTGACACCTGAATTCGGCGGTAATCTTGAGGAGTACTGCGGACGCCAGAAGCTGCTTTCGCTTATTGATGAAGCCGACAGGGTCTACCTTGAACACGGTGCCAGCAGCACCCTCTTCAAACCAAGCGGTGACCTTGCAAAAAGGGTTATTACCAAAGCCCTTCAGTCTGGTCTGGACATTATTCCTGCAACGATCCGCCACATGGGAACAGACAGGTCCAAGCAAATACTCGGGGCAATTTATGAGACCATAAAGGACAGCTGTGAGGTAAGGACTGACACCATGGTCGAAAAAGTCATCCTGAAACCTGACGGATCTGCAGCAGGCGTCCTTTTGGCCGGCGGAGAAGAGGTCTTGGCTGACAGGGTCCTTCTTGCTCCCGGACGCGAAGGTGCAGCATGGATGGAAAAAACCGTAAAGGAGCTTGGTCTGGAGATAGAATCGCTGCCTGTAGACATCGGCGTCAGGGTCGAGATCCCGTCGGCTTGGGCAGAAGATATCACAGACCAGTTCTATGAGGTCAAGGCGCTCTTGGATACTCCGACCTTTGATGACAAGGTGCGTACGTTCTGCATGTGCCCGCACGGCGAAGTCACATCGGAATACCAAAGCCACCATGAGATACTTACTGTAAACGGGCACTCTAACCAGGGGAATGAATGCAAAACTGAAAACACAAACTTTGCCATACTGGTCTCGACCAAATTTACAAAACCTTTCAGGGATCCTATAGGCTACGGCAGCCACATCGCCCGTCTGGCAAATATGCTTGGCGGAGGAATAATCGTGCAGAGACTAGGGGACCTCCGAAAAGGAAGACGCTCAACACCGGACAGGATAGCCAGGGGCCTTGTAAGGCCGACCCTTACCAGCGCAGAACCAGGCGATCTTGCCTGTGTGCTTCCATACAGGCACCTTGTAGGCATTATGGAAATGCTTGCAGCTCTGGACAACATAATACCCGGGGTAAACAGCGGGCACACATTGCTTTATGGTGTAGAGGTCAAGTTTTACAGCCTAAAAGTCGCTCTAGACAGCGGACTGAGGACATCGATAAAAGGTCTCTACGCGGCCGGCGACGGAGCCGGAGTTACAAGAGGGGTCATACAGGCTTCCGCATCGGGCCTTTGGGCCGCAAGGGGAATGCTTGAAGAAGAAAAAAAATAACAGGATGCAGGGTTTTTAATGATATGAAGGTAAATTTTAATAAAAGACATCTTGTCAAAATATACGAGATAACCTTGCCCGTCCTGGCCGTTATCTCTCTGTTTACCCTCATGTCCCTAGGTTCTAATTTTTTCAGGTACTACCTTCAGAACAGGCCCGTATTTGTATTGAACCACATGGTGTGGCTCATTTTTACTGCAGATTTTTTTATCAGGATGCGTTTTTCAGATGACAAAAGGCAATTCATAACCAGGCATCTTGCAGAGTTGACAGCAATAGTTCCTGTTCTGCCATTTATAATGATCTCACGTCTTATGGCTGATCTTGAGATGTTTTCAGCTGCAAAACTGCTTTTGGAGAGCATATTCATCATTAAATTCTTTTCATACCTTATAAGGGCATTTGTGACTCAAAGAAGGTTCATAAAGACCAATCCGCTGCACTATGCAGCAGTAGTAACTATGACCGCACTGGTAGTGGCTGCGATGCTCTTTTCAAATTTTGAGGGGAAAAATTATTCTGACAGCATTTGGTGGGCATTCACGACTGCCAGCACTACCGGTTTCGGGGATATTGTTCCAGTCACTCCGGAAGGAAGGCTTGTGGGCATGTTCCTTATGATAGTCGGACTTGCATGCATCAGTATGCTTACAGGCGTTATTGCGAGCAGGATGATGCATTCAAACGATCTTTCCAAATCGGACAGTTCGATCATCAATGGCATAATGAAAGACCTTTCCCATTTTTCTGAGCTATCCTCATCCGAGGTTGAAGACATATGCACAGTCCTTATGGCTCTGAACACAAAACAGGCCGGGACAACAAAGCAAAGGACAGAAGGGCCGGTCGCCGGACTCCGAAGAAAGACAGACGGATCCGGGACAGAAGTGACCGGCCTTGTGAAGTGGGCACATGAAACCTTTGTAAGTGATCCTGAAGAAGACATTATTATAGAGAATAAAATTCTCGATCACGAAAGAAAAAATGCATCTTCTTAATTGTACAAATGTCATATACGTATGTTTATATTTGAAAAGAGCAGATGCCTTTTTAAAGGCGTCTGCTCTTTTGCAGGGTATGGCTTGGAATGTATTATTTCACATCAGAACTTAAGGATCCCCACAGAGTTCAGGAATATTACGAGCACGAGAAGCGGGGTAACGTAACGGAGAAGAAACCTTATAAGGATCACTCTGCTCTCGTTCTTAAGTTTCCCATGGTTGGTCAGTTCATCCCTGAGATCCTTTTCCTTCATTTTGTAACCTGCGTAGAGAGCAATGAAAAGTCCTCCCAGAGGAAGGCAAATGTTGGATGAAATGAAATCGAAGAGGTCAAAGAATCCCCTGCCCATGACTTTTATTCCTCCGAAGAAGCTCGAACTGTCAGCTGAACAGGCTGCCAGGACACCTACAACTGCTATGATAACGCAGTTGAGGATCGCAGCCTTTTTGCGTGGCATGTTGAATTCTTCTGACATCCAAACTGTTGGAACTTCCACCAAAGAGAGCATCGCACCATTGGCGGCAAATGAGGTCAGCAGGAAAAATGCGAACAGCAGGACCTGCCCCAAAGGCATCTGTGAAAAGACTAGCGGTATCGTGATAAAGAGGAGACCCGGTCCTGCTCCCGGTTCTACTCCGAATGAGAATACTGTTGGGAATATAGCGAGTCCGGCGAGCATAGAAACACAGATATCAGCTATAGCTATCTTGAGAGGCGCTGAAGAAAGATCCGAATCGGAAGTAAAATATGATCCGTATGTTATCATCGTCCCCATTCCCAGAGAGAGCTTAAAGAAGGCAAGACCCATAGCCGCAAGCGTTACGGAAGGAGTTATCTGAGAGAAATCAACGTGGAAAAGGAAACGGAGTCCCTCTGATGCGCCGGGCAAGGTCAGGGCCCGTATCGCACAGATTATCAGAAGTATAAAAAGGACGGGCATCATTATCCTTATCGCCCTTTCAATTCCGGCGGAGACCCCGAGGGAGATGATGGCACCGATGACACAAAGGACAAGTACCTGCCAGAATATCGGTGAGAGTACCGCTGCCGAGAAAAAGCTGCCGCCTGCAGTGCCTGCACCGATGGCGCTGCCGAACATAGCCCCGGCCTTCTCGGCCGTGATCCCTGCGAAGGCGCCTGTTGCCGCCTTAAATGTGTAATAATACACCCATCCCGCCACACAGCTGTAGAAGAACATTATCAGATACGCGGCAAGGGCTCCCATGAAACCGATGCCAGACCAGGGCGACCTTGGATCATTATCCAGTTTTCTGAAGGCTCCTACAGGATTCATCCTTGATCTGCGGCCTATAACAAACTCGCTTATCATTATCGGGACTGCGACCATAAAGACAAAAAATAGGTAAAGCACAAGAAAAGCCCCGCCTCCGCCCGTGCCTGTCATGTACGGGAATTTCCAGATATTTCCCAGGCCGACGGCAGAACCAAGGGATACCATCAATGCAGCCAGAGTTGAACTGAAAGCGTCTCTTTGTTTTGTTTCCAATGACAATAATATCTCCCCCTCAATCAGATGTAATAGAAAATAAAATAACGCATTTTCTCAAAATCGCCTAAATTTTACACCTAATTGTTGTAAATGGGAGAATAAAAAATAATTACTATCCTGGAGCTTCCGATCCTGAAGTTCTAACTGTAGCACAGATAATTGCAATAATTATAATGGCACACCCTAAAACTTCCTGCATTGAGGGAGACTGCCCCAGCAGAAAGGAGGTAAGCCCGACCGCCACAACTATCTCAAGAGTACAGAGAAGGCTTACCGTCGCAGCCGACACATACTTCAACGCAGTGTAGAAAAGTCCGTAAGCCAATAAGCTGCCGCAGAAGGATTGAAATACCATCAATCCAAAGAGCGGAAAAGTAAAATTATATATGTCCTCCCAGCCTGCCAAAAATGTTTTGCCGACAGCAAGGAGGCTGCCGCCAAGAAGGTGCGCGAAAAAGAGCAGTGTCATCTGGTCTGTCTTCTGGCCTTTGCATACTCTTCGTGCGACAAGTGCCTGGCCCGAGATACCAATTATTGCGAGAATGGCCCACATCAGCCCGGGGACAGATATGCCCGAAAAAGTCTTCTCCCCTCCCACCATACCAAGATAGACACCGGTGATTATAAGAAAACCTGAGACCACCTGGAGAGGAGTAGGCCTTTCTCGTGTTATCCACAACGAACCAACGAGCGTAACCAGAGGGAATGTATAGTGAATAATAAGTGCTTCAGCCACGGAGAGATATTTTAACGACATGAGGAATCCGCCTCCGGCAAAGACTACCGAGAGCATTCCGGAGAGGAAATAGAACAAGAGCATGTCCCTGCCCGGGCTGAATACTTCCCAGCCTTTAGTGTGACAGAGATATGGTCCCATGATAAGTACAACAAAAAGGGCACGAAATGCCATGACAGACATAAGACTTATACCCGCCGCCGTAAGGACCTTTGCTATCGGACTCATTATGCCCCAGCAGACAGCGGCAGCAAGCGTCATGGCGACACCATACCAGTATTTATTCATTTTGTGGTTCTACCTCGCCGTCTTCTTTGTTTTGCCTGTCCCTCTGTTTTTCCTGCAGGAGAGATTTTCTGACTGCTATTGCTCCATCTCCACGACAGTGCCGATATTTTGGGCCTCAGCACGTTCAAGCGCGGCCTTGGCAGCGATAAGATCCTGAAGTGCCATCCCGGTTGCGTCA
>DAITML010000038.1:0-2219 GCA_036835165.1 Synergistaceae bacterium
ACAGGCAAACCAATATCAGAACTTGATCCCGGAACCATCAGGCCTCCGGTGAAACCAATTAAACTCGGACTTCTTGCCGAGGATGAGTAGGAGGTGCGTATGATGGATTTTCCGAAAACAGCTGATGTAGTAATAATTGGCGGAGGAGTAGTCGGAACAGCTACTGCATATTACCTTGCAAAATCAGGAAGGAAAAATGTCGTCCTGATAGAGAAAAACACCGTATGCTCAGGTTCGACAGGCCGCTGCGGAGCAGGCATCCGCGCACAGTGGGGCCTTGAGCTCAACTGCAGGATGGCTCTGGCATGCCTTGATACCTTCGAGCAGCTTGATGAAGAACTTGGGCTGCCCACAGGCCTGAACCAGGGCGGATACCTTCTTGTTGCATATAAGGACAAGGAATGGGCACAGTTTAAAAAGAACGTAGAACTTCAGCACAGCCTCGGCATAAAGACAGAAATATTCACAGACGTCAAGCGGGCGCAGGAGATTTGCCCCGGAGTGGCTGTAGATGACGCACTTGGATTTACCTTCTATCAGAGGGACGGACATGCCGACCCATTTCTTACCACATTTGCCTTCCAGGAAGCTGCGAAGCGCCACGGGGCAAAATTCTACAAATTTACCGAAGTTAAGGGACTTAAGGTAGAATCCGGAAAGATCAAAGCAGTTGAAACAAGCCGCGGCACCATCGAATGCGGACAGGTCATCAACTGCGCCGGAGCATGGGCGCAGGACATCGCCAAAATGGCAGGGATCAAACTCCCCAACTGGGCAGAGCGTCATGAGATCCTGATCACTGAACCTGTCGATCCGGGTGTATGCCCCCCGATGCTTATGAGCTTCAGCGGCAACTATTACATTCAGCAGCGCCCGCACGGATCGATCATTGCCGGTGAAAGCCCCGCACATGAACCGCTGCTTGAATACACATCGACAGCCCACTCAGTCGCAAGCATTGCAAAGACGATAATCAAGATGCTTCCGAGAGCGAAGGACATCCGCGTGGTACGCCAGTGGGCGGGATACTACGACATGACCCCGGACGCTGCACCTATCCTTGGCGAGACCGACGTGAAAGAATTCTGGCACGCAACAGGCTTCTCCGGTCACGGATTCATGCTGGGACCGGTAGCAGGACAGATCATGACGGCTCTTCTTAACGGCGATAAACCGCCGATCGACCCGACAATAATGGATTACCGCCGGTTCGAGCGCGGTGAGCGCATAGTGGAACCGAACGTAGTTTAGTAAAGATCGAAGAAAAACCTTCAGGGGCGGGTCGGCAGACCCGCCCTTTTGCGTATGCATATAGCTGCAACTTTTTGAAAATCATCTATAATCAGCCTGAGGTGAGAATCAATGGAATTCAATAATATAAAAGGAAATACGTGGGTCGCATGCGGGCCTGTCAACATAGGGGCCTATGTAAAAGAGGGAGAGGCCGTCCTTATCGACAGCGGCAACGACTCCTCCTGCGGAAGAAAGATACTGCGCCTTGCCGAAGAGAAGGGCTGGAAGATAAAGCTGATAATAAACACTCACTTCCATGCTGACCACGTGGGAGGCAACGCATTCATACAAAAGAGGACCGGATGCGCTGTCGCAGCCTCGGCAAAGGAAGCGCCCTTCATTAATATGCCTGAGATGGAGCCGGAGATACTTTGGTCCGGAAAGGCTCCAAAAGCCCTCTGCAATAAATTTCTCCAGGCTGAGACTTCCAATGTGACCCTTACCCCAGAACCGGATACCGTTATAGAAGGATGGGGACTCAGGATCGTTCCCCTCTACGGACATGCGCACGGACAGATAGGCGTGCTTACCCCTGACGGCATCCTTTTTACAGCGGATTCAGTCATATCAGAGCGCATACTGAGCAAGTACGGCATCCCGTTTACCGCAGATTATAGTAGCGCCATGGAGACCTTTGACATGCTTGAAAGCTTCATCGCAGACTATTTTGTCCCTTCGCACGGAGACATATGCCGGGACATCGGTCCCGTCACAGCCGCCAACAGAAATTGCCTGACCGCTCTCAGGGATGAAATACTTGAGATATGTTCAGAACCTTCAACAAGGGACGGAATAGTGGGGAAACTGGCCGGAAGACACGGGCTCGATATGGATCTGCCGCAGTATGTACTCATACAGAGCACTGTGGCAGCGTTGCTTTCGCCTCTTATCGATTCGGGCGAGATCATCTGTTCTTTCCATGAAGG
>DAITML010000038.1:2319-13805 GCA_036835165.1 Synergistaceae bacterium
GTGCTCTCTGTATTGCTCTGCACGGCGGGTATGGTAGGCCTTATGCTTGACGTAGACCTCTCTGTCAACCTCGGAGATTTGCTGAGTTTTGCTTCGTGCGTTTTTGTTACCATCTACATCCTGCTGGTCCAGAAGTACGTGAGGGGAGCGGACCCTTACGCACTGACCTGTTGGCAGGCTTTAGGGGGAATGCTTCTGGCGGTCGCAGCAGCAGCGATATTCGAACCATTTCCCGCGGCTATTCCGCCCAAGGCATGGCTCGCCCTCATCCACACCGGCACGATAGGCTTCGCACTGACGCTTGTCATACAGACTGTCGCCCAAAAATATACGAATGCCACGCATGTGGCCATACTCCTCTCAACTTCAGGGGTATTCGGTTCCGTCGCCGGAGTGATTTTCATCGGAGAACCGATGACCTTCAGGATATTCATAGCTTCGGCTATGATATTGGCGGGGGTAATGATCGTGGAAGCACTCCCGGCCCTCAGAAAAAAATGCCGGGAAAACGGCGCAAAGGGCGAACAGCTTACCTGATATGATCCTTCCAGGCTGAGCCAAGGGCCATCATCGCCGGCCCTATCTTTTCCAGAGGTATCCCCGCAAAAGAGAGATTGGCAGTATAACGCCCTTCCGATGAACTAAAGGGCTGATCTACCAATATTCCCTCTGATGCCGCCGACCCGAAAAGAACTTTTTCATCCGCATCCGTTTTGATCGTCACAGCTGCACAGAGTGATGTTTCGAGAAGCCGGCACTCAGCATCATCATTAAAGACTTCGTTAAGCGCACGGAGCATTTCCTTGCTTTTGACCTGGTATGTCTTTCTGATCCTCCTGATATGCCGCTCCAGATGTCCTTCCCTGATGTACCCCGCGAGTGCAAGCTGCTCTATCTTGCTGGATGTCTGATCATAGAGCGAGTTTTTTATCCTGGCAGTTTCAGCAAGATCATGGGGAATTACCATGTAGGCTATTCGGACAGAAGGCAGCAGAAGCCTGGAGAAGCTGCCGATGTATATCACCCTCTCAGGGCAGGTCCCTTGAAGAGAGGGAACTGATCTTGAGAGATAACGAAGCTCGCCGTTGTAGTCATCCTCCAGAATATATGCTTCATTCTCCCCGGCCCAGTCGATCAGCTCTTTTCGTCTCCTTGATATTTTTGAGAGTGACATCCGCGGCCTGTTGGATGTAATATCCGCAAACAGACCATAATTATGCCCTCTGAGCTCTTTCCCGGGCAACTCGACTCCATTTCCAACGTACTCTACCTTCCAGCCAAAATCACTAAAAATACGTTCCCCCCGGGTATATCCCGGACGTTCTATAGCGACCGTTCCGGCTTCCCCGATCATTCTGCACAGTTCTGTAAGCAGCTGCTGCGTTCCGGACGATATGACAATGCGGTCTGCCGACGCTTTAACTTTACGAGCCTCGAAACAGTATCTGACAAGGGCATCCCTTAGCTCAGCCTCGCCCTGAGGGTCGCCTGCGGAAATTATTTTGTCCTGCATGTTCAGGGCAGCACGAAGATGCTTTCTCCAGACCGGGATATCGGCCGTTTTTGAGTCTATCCCTGTACTGCTTAAATCGTAAATGACCGGATATTTCGATCCCTCCGGCTTAAGGCATGCTTCATCCTTTGATCCCTTGGGCCTTTTGAGAGCGAAATAGCCGCTTTTTGGCCTGCTTTCTATAAAACCGTCCAGCTGGAGGTGTACATAGGCGTTCTCCACGGGAGAACGGCTTATTCCAAGGCCTTCCGACAAGCCGCGGATCGAAGGAAGCCTGCCGGAAGGCTCTATGGTCTGCCTTTCGATCGCTTCTGCCATTCCCCGGTAGATCTGCATCCACATTGGGACATCAGTATCAGGGTCAACTACGATAAAATCATATATCATCCGGCGGGCTCCTATCTGTCATGCATAAAATAGCAAAATCTGTACATTGTAGAAATGACAATTGAGACATATAAATAATAGTACATCATAAGAATATCCACAAGGAGGAATTGTCACCATGATCACAAGCGAACAGGTAAAGCTGAACAGAGACCTTGCAAAAATGCTCAAGGGTGGAGTAATAATGGACGTCACGACCCCGGAGCAGGCGCGTATCGCTGAGGATGCAGGAGCATGTGCGGTGATGGCCCTGGAAAGGATACCCGCCGATATAAGGCAGGCAGGCGGCATTTCAAGGATGAGCGATCCAAAAATGATAAAGAACATCCAGGCCGCGGTTTCGATCCCTGTAATGGCGAAGTGCCGGATAGGCCACTTCGTTGAAGCGCAGATACTGGAAGCCATCGAGATCGACTACATAGATGAGAGCGAAGTGCTGAGCCCCGCCGATGACGTTTACCACATCGACAAGACAATGTTCAAAGTCCCCTTCGTATGCGGAGCGAGAAATCTGGGGGAGGCTCTTCGCCGCATAGAGGAGGGCGCGACCATGATACGGACCAAGGGCGAACCCGGAACCGGAGACGTTATCCAGGCGGTCCGCCACCTTCGGGCCATGAACGCCGAGATATCAAGGATCAGGTCGATGCGCAGGGATGAAATTTTTGAAGCGGCAAAGGAACTGCAGGTCCCATATGAACTTCTGCTCTCAGTACACGAAGAAGGCAGGCTTCCGGTCGTCAACTTCGCTGCAGGAGGAGTAGCCACTCCGGCAGATGCCTCCCTTATGATGCAGCTGGGCGCAGAAGGTGTATTCGTAGGAAGCGGGATCTTCAAGTCGGGCGATCCGAAAAAGCGTGCTTCAGCGATAGTCAAGGCTGTGACAAACTACATGGATCCCAAAGTCCTTGCAGATGTGTCGGAGAACCTTGGCGAGGCAATGGTAGGCATCAACGAAAAAGAAATAGCGGTACTGATGGCAGAGCGTGGGAAATAACTATGGACAGGACCCTCAATGTCGGCGTTATCGCCGTCCAGGGTGCCTTCGAAGAGCACTGCAGGGCACTTCGGAAACTTGGGGCATCTGTAAGAGAGATACGCTCAGTCTCTGATCTTTCAAGCAAGCCGGACGGGCTTATTTTTCCCGGAGGAGAGAGCACGGCTCAGGGGAAACTGCTTAGGGAATCGGGGCTTTTCGATATGATCCTGCCGATGATACAAGGGGGACTCCCTGTATATGGGACATGCGCGGGAATGGTACTGCTTGCCAAAAGGATAGAGAATGACGACAGGAAACATTTTGCAGTTATGGATATAACAGTAAGGCGAAATGCGTACGGAAGACAGCTGGGAAGTTTCATGACGACCGGAGATTTTGCAGGAATGGGAAATATTCCGATGTATTTTATAAGGGCTCCCTACATATCCTCAGCAGGAAAGAATGTTCTCGTGCTCTCCTCCGAAGATGGAGCCATAACGGCAGCAAGGGAGGCAAACATGCTCGTTACATCTTTCCATCCGGAGGTAACAGATGACCTTACAGTCCATTCCTACTTCCTTTCGATGATCCCCTAGTATAATTAAAAAGAGAAGGCCGGGCGAGAGCAGCCCGGCCTTTTTAATTTCCCTCCATAAGGCCTGAGATCAGGCAAGGAGCTTTTTTATGTTCTCGAAAGCAGGTGCCCTCGCATATAAGGGAGTATCATCGCCGGCTTCATAGGGAGCCTGATTTTCCTCAAAGGTCTTTTCAGCTTCGCTCCTGTATATTATCCCGAGCGGGTAGGGATCCGACTCCATTGAGAGCCTCATCGCCTCCAGCTTGTCGGACGCATCCCTGTCGTCATCGAGCCATTTGGTACTCTTTGAGAGCCACTGCCAAGTATTGACCTTATTGAATGAGACACATGGCTGGAATATGTCCACCAGGGCATAACCCTTGTGCTTTATTGCCTCCGCAATGATATTCTTCGTCCTCCCGGCATCGGCAGCCGATGCGCGGGCCACAAATGTCGCCCCGCAGGAGAGCGCCAGCAGCAGCGGATTGAGCGGCTTGCTTGTCACACCAAAGGGCTGTGTCGAGGTCTTCATGCCTATTGCAGTCGTTGGGGAACCCTGTCCTTTTGTAAGGCCGTATATCATGTTGTTGCATACGATATTGGTAATATCGGGATTTCTTCTTATGGCGTGCATGAAGTGGTTCCCGCCCTCCCCGTACATGTCGCCGTCGCCGCCCACGGCAATGACCGTCAGGCTCCTGTTTGAGGCCTTTATGCCTGCTGCCAGGGGGAGGGAGCGGCCGTGAAGGCCGTTTACACAGTGGCACTTTAGATAATGCGGCATCTTGGCAGCCTGCCCTATACCGGAAGCGACCACCACTTCCCTTGGGTCAAGTTCCAGTTCGGTGAGTGCCTCCTTCAGGGATTCAAGTATCTTGTAATCTCCGCATCCCGGACACCAGGATATCTCCCCTGCGTAATCAAATAGTGTCATGTTCATTTCGGACACCCGCCTTTCCTATGACCTTGAGCCGATAAGCCTGCCAAGTTCTTCAACAAGCTCTTCGACTGTGAACTGGAATCCGTTGTATTTGAGAATGAGCTCGTCGGCTCCTGTACCCGTCTGTGAACGCACGACCCTGGAGAACTGTCCTGTGGCATTGCCCTCTACGAATATCTTCCTGCAAGGGGATTCGATTATCCGGCAAAGTTCTTCAGACAGGGGGTACACCTGCTCACATGCGACAAGGACGGTGTCCCTGCTGCCCAGGATCTCCATCGCTTCCTTAAGTGGCTCGAACACAGAACCCCAGCATACGACGGCCGTCTGATATTTTTCGGGTCCTACGACTATGGGAGGAACTGCTTCCCTCCTGATGGCCTCCATTTTTTTCAGCCTTTTTTCGACCATACGCTTCCTCAGGGTCCTGTCCTCGGTTATATGGGCATCCTCCGTATGCTCATGACTGTCGAAGGATACGAAACCTTCACCGTATCCGGGCACTCCAAAGGGCGATACATATTCACCCTTTGGAGGGAATGCATATCTTTTGTAGCCGCTCTCCGTTTTGATCGGTCGTATCGGCTCCGGCACAGAGGCGGGATCGGGCTTTTTTATGTCGTAACCGCTGTCAAGGAGATATTGGTCAGTCAGTATGACTGTCTGCACCTGGTACTTGTGCGCCGTGTGAAATGCCTGTCCCGCGATCCTGAAAGCGCTTTCGACGTTTACCGGAGCGTAGAGAGCTCGCGGGAATTCCCCGTGTCCGGCGTAGAGTGCGAGCTCAAGGTCGGCCTGTTCCGTCCTTGTCGCAAGTCCGGTCGCAGGTCCCGGACGCTGTGCGAGGTGGACTACAACCGGAGTCTCGGTTATCCCGGCAAGGCTCAGGCCTTCGCACATCAGGACAAAACCGCCCCCTGAAGTGGTGGCCATGGCCCTCGCTCCGGCATATGCGGCCCCCACGACCATGTTTATTGCGGATATCTCATCTTCAACCTGCTCAACGACACTTCCCAGAAGTTTCGCGTTCTTTGCAAAGTAAGAAAATACACCTGTTCCGGGCGACATTGGATAGGCAGTTATGTAATTACATCCGGCAGAGGCGGCACCGAGTGCCACGGCGCTGTTTCCGTCAAGGAAGACCTCGTCCGCGGGAGGCATTTCGGGTTTTTTAACGACGGGTACACCGCCTGCGTGAGCGTTCCCCATACCATATCCGACCCTGAATGCTTCTTTGTTCTTTGCGGAAAGTTCCGGATCCTTAAAGCGCTTTTCTATCAGTTCGTCTGCAGAATCCTCGCCCAGCACGAAAATGCCTGCTATAAAACCGGCAACTATCATTGAGGAAAACTTCGGGCTGCCAAGGTCTGCCGCCCTTTTCGCAAGGCCAAGATCTGTCATTTCCCTGCCCAGGGATGCTATCTCTTCCCCCATTGCCGAGGCATCTCCCAGAATTTTAGTATCTTTCGTAATCTTTTCTGTTATGTTCGGCCTTAACTGCGGAGAGAGGGCAAAAAGCCAGTCTATCCTGTCAACATACGCCCTGACCGGTTTGACAGAGACCCTTATCTGAGTGGAGTTGTTTCCTCCCCTTACCCTTGACATGTATTCGCGCGTCGAGAAAACATAATAACCTGCCTTTGAAAGCATCTGCCGGGCAAGATCCTCTGCTGTCTGAAGCCCGAGACCGGCAGCTGCGCAAAAGGTTATAGTGACCCCTGATCCCGGTAAGTGCATCGTTTCCATATTTTTTCCTCCTCGCCTGTAGGCATTGGCAAAAAAATCGTCTTATAATGATCGAATGCGATGCTCTGTTAAATTGGTTAATTTTTTGAACGGTTTCAAGAGTATACATTGAGAGCCTGCAGCCTTCAAGTGACCTGCCCCGACAATTGCTGACATACTTTGACATAAAATACAATAGTTATAAAATATAGACTGCGTTAAATATCACGGAGATACGGGGGCATCGCAATGGAACTCAAAGGAAGCAGGACAGAGAAGAACCTGTGGGAAGCTTTTGCAGGAGAGTCGATGGCGCGCAACAAATACACCTATTTTGCATCGGTTGCAAAAAAAGAAGGATATGAGCAGATAGCCGCCATTTTC
Organism: Synergistaceae bacterium; assembly: GCA_036835165.1. Lineage (GTDB taxonomy): Bacteria > Synergistota > Synergistia > Synergistales > Synergistaceae > Caenicola. The sequence goes on from DAITML010000038.1 coordinate 8,825, forward strand.
CTCGAGACGGCCGACAACGAGAAGGAGCATGCAAAACTCCACTTCAAGGCGCTTTCAGGGATCGGTTCGACAGCCGAAAACCTTAAGGAAGCAGCCCAGGGTGAAAACTACGAGTGGAACGATATGTATCCGAGGATGGCCAGGGAAGCGGAAGAAGAGGGCTTCGGGGAGCTTGCCGAGATGTTCAGGAACATAGCCAAGGTAGAAGCGGAGCACGAACAGCGCTACAGGGATTTTGCCAAAAACCTCGAAGAAGGGCGTGTCTTCCTGAAGGACGGCAAGGTATTCTGGAAATGCCGCAATTGCGGGGCGATATTCGAGTGTTTAGAGGCACCTCAGAAATGCCCCGTCTGTAACCATCCGCAGGCACACTTTGAGATCAGGGCCAAAAATTGGTAAGTTCTTAAGCGGCACCACTGTCTGTATATTCAGAAACACAGCAGGGAACGGCAAAGCCGCTCCCTTTTTATTATGTAAAAATTCCTTCCGTATCTCTTTGTTTTTTTGATTGCGCTCGCCAAATTTCTTTAATATAATAACAAATCATAGCTGCTCAGAATTGATGAGTGGCTGGACGCAAAAGATCATGACAATTTGCGGAGGTGTAATTAAAGTGCGTTCATACCAGGAGGACCGGATCAACCTGATGGTCCTTGAAGCGGCAGAGTCCGCTGCCGTACCCCTTGGAGCCGGTTCAGTGTCCATAATACTTCGGGATCGGGGAATAATGATCAGCGAAGCAGGGGCAGGAAGGATACTGAGATCACTGAGAGAAGGAGGCTTTCTCCAAAAAGTCGGCTTCAAAGGCCATGTGCCCACCCATGAGGGCATCAAAAAACTTTCATCCCTCAGGACCGCAAGACAGGCAGCTGAAACATTGGATCTTCTGATGGAAAGCTCAGTGAACCTGAAGGGCCATTCGCTGACAGACATCCTTACGGCAAGAAAGGCCATCGAAAGGGAGGCAGCCATGCAGGCTGCCCTTAAGGCAACTCCGGAGGATATCGCAAGACTTGAGGAGATCATCGGACAGCAGTACAGGGAAATGGAGAGAAAGAGCTACTATGCCGACATCTCCGCTGATTTCCACCAGGAAATAATAAAGATAGCGCGTATTCCGCTGCTCAAAATGATGTACGAATTTATCGGACTTTCAGTAGAATGGCAGATCTTCTTCATCGAGACCTTCAGGATCTATGATACCCCGCTCAATGTGCCGCACGAAAATATACTGAAGGCAATAAGAGATAGAGATCCAAGAAAGGCTGCAGACCTGATGGAAGAGCATCTGAGCGATGTTATCGATAACGCCGGCAATTTTACAGCTTTGCAGACAAAATAAGAAAGAGGGAATATGAATTGAGAATGACTGGGGCGCAGATCGTACTTCACATGCTCAGGCTTCATGATATAAAACATGTCTTCGGCCTGCCCGGGGAGACGACACTGGGGCTGTACAAAGAATGGTTAAATTGTCCTGATATCGAGCACATACTGACCCATGACGAACGATCGGCAGCTTTTATGGCTGAAGCATACGCAAAAGTAACGGGCAGGGTAGGAGTAAGCGAGGCGCCGAGTCCGGGAGGCGGTCATCCGGTCCCGGGTGTGATCGAATCCTTTACAGGATCAGTACCGACTCTCTGCCTTACCTCTGATGTGCCTTTTAACAGCGATAAAAGAAACATGCTCTCCGGATTTGATCAGAACAGGCTTTACAGCGCGATAACAAAAGAGAGTATCCTGGCGACTAATGCTAAGGACCTGCCATTTTTGATGAGACGGGCCTTCAGAGTTGCAGTAAGCGGAAGGCCCGGAGCCGTCCACATGAGGATACCGATGGACGTATATTCGCAAGAGACTGAGGTCACCGACCTGTACCCCGATCCCTGCATGGCAAGGTGGCCTTACCAGAGGCCTGTAGCAGATCTTGATGAAGTCAAAAAAGCTCTCGAACTGCTGGCCGGGGCAAAAAGACCGGTTATTGTATGCGGACAGGGCGCGCTTGCATCAGATGCAGGAAATGAAGCGGCAGAACTTGCAGAAGCGCTGAACATTCCTGTAGGATGCACCATGACAGGAAAGGGAACGATCTCGGAAATACATCCTCTCTCGATCCGTCTGATCGGAGCCAGGGGAGGGACCAGCCATTCCAACAGATTCCTCCAGACGGCAGATCTTGTATTTTTTATTGGCTCAAACACTGATTCAGCCGGTACCGACGGCTGGAAGCTGCCCCCTTCGACCGGAGGCCCTAAGATCATAAGCCTCAACATAGACGGTGTGGATGCCTCAAACACCTACAGGACCGAGGCGGTGCTGGTCGGCGATGCAAAGGCCACGCTCAGGTATATGCTTCAGATGATCAAAGACCTCGGCATTAAGGGCAATGGTGAAAACGCATCAGAGATAGCCCCTGCGATGGCAGAGCTTGACGGTTTAGCTGCCGGACCGTGCAAATGTCCCGGGACGCCTATACATCCCATTCGTTTTGTAAAAGGACTGGAGGCTCTTCTTCCCGAAAAAAGCTTCATCGTCGTTGAACCCTCTATGGCAAGCATCTTCTCCGCGGCTTTTATTGTCCAGAAAAAGCCGGGCCGGATGTTCGTATCAAACTACACTAACGGGGCACTCGGGTATTCATTGCCTGCAGCAGTCGGAATAGCGGCTGCGCACCCGGACAGTACCGTCTTTGCGATGGGCGGGGATGGGAGCTTCCATTTTAACTGCGGCGAACTGGAGACATATTCCAGGCTGGGACTGAACATAAAAATGATCGTCTTCTGCAACGACGTTTTCGGCTGGATAAAGGGCGAGACCCGACACGTCTACCGTTCAGACTTCTTCGCCACAAATTTTGGGAAGGTCGATTACGCGGGAGTGGCGACAGCCTTCGGTGTCAAGTCATATAAGATTGATGATCCCGAGAGGACAACGGAGATCCTGAAGGAGGCCATTGAGTACAGAGGGCCGGTCCTGATAGAGGTCCCCGTCCCCGATGAGTCGGAACTGGTACCGCCTGTGCCCAGATGGATCGAAAATGCCGAAAAAAACCGAATCCCCTGCTGTTATTGAGAAAGGGCAGGAACAAACGGCCCCATATGCCAATGTTACTTCAAAATGCCGATGCGGATAGGCTTTCAAAGCTTTACCATCTCTCAATAAAAGAAAGGACGGTGCTTTGAATGAAAACAAAAAAAACAATAGCAGCTGCGCTTATACTATGTTCGATGTTTTTCGCAGCACCCCTTGCATATGCAAACATAGGGGACATACTGAAGGAAGGGGCTCTGATATTCGGCGGAGGAGCCCTCGTAAAAGCGATAGGACCGCAGCTGAACGACTTTATCAACACCCTCACCTTCAACAGGGGGGTAAGGTTTGATGGCTACACAAAAGTGGTCCCGATAGTGTCGATAGGCAACGGAACAAGGATAGGTGCCGCACAAGTCGGAGGGGTCACAAAAGACGCGCTCGACCGTGTAAAGGCCGTGGGACAGCTTGAAGGGGAGTTCAACAGGATAAGGGCCCAGGCGCTGATACCAATAGATTCCGAAAACCCTCTCCAGCAGTTCAAAAGAGTCCAGGGAGTCGGAGTAACTGCGATCATAGACATCAAATTATGATCCGGGGATAAGCATGCCGGGATCTGTTGATGGAAGTTGACAAGCTAAGAGACGCCGCTCGAATATTCAGAGATGCATTGACGGATATGCTGCCCGGCATACCGGTCAAAAAAGCCCTCTCCGGGATCGCCATAGGTGATGACATTATCCTTATAGCTATCGGCAAGGCCTCCTGGGCTATGGCAAAGGCAGCTTCCGAAGAGCTGGAGGGAAGGGTCAGACGGGGCGCGATAGTCACAAAATACGGTCATTCACGCGGCCCAATACCTGGGATTGAAATATTTGAGGCAGGACACCCCCTTCCGGACAACAACACTATTAAAGCTTCCAAGAGAATACTTGATATGACCCGAAGCCTTGAAACAGGGCAGAGAGTCCTTTTCCTGGTCTCAGGAGGGGGCTCTGCCCTTTTCGAAAAGCCTGTACACGGACTCTCACTTCGCTCACTTACTGATATTACGTCGAAATTACTCCTCAGGGGAGCTGATATCAACGAACTGAACACCGTAAGAAAACATCTTTCCTCCGTTAAAGGAGGAAAATTTGCCCTTCACTGCATGCCGGCAAAAATATTCCAGATAACACTTTCTGACGTATTGGGAGACAGGCTTGATATTATTGCGTCAGGGCCTGCCGCACCGGATCCTTCAACATCGGAAGATGCCCTGTCCATTCTGGGAAAGTATGGAATACGGGTTCCTGAGGAGATCGTTTCTGCGGCGCGATCTGAAACCCCTAAATCATTGGAAAATGTCTCATATCATATTGCAGGCAACATAACAGAATTTTGCCTTGCTGCAAAGAGGGCTGCGGAAAGGCTTGGATACCTGACAGATATTGTTACGGACAGACTTGAGGGAGATGCGAAAAAGGTGGGTCGGTCTGTTGCGGGACGCGCATTGGCAGAACTTGCGAGATATCCGTCCGGTTCCGAAAGATGCCTGATCTGGGGAGGAGAAACCACAGTGAGAGTAACGGGCAGAGGAATGGGAGGAAGGAGTCAGGAGCTTGCCCTTTCGGCAGCAGAGCAGATATCAGGTATCGAAGGGATAACCATCCTTTCTTCAGGCTCTGACGGAAGCGACGGACCTACGGACGCTGCAGGCGGCATAGTTGATGGACTTACATGGGAAAAGATCCGTTCTGCTGGCCGAAACCCTGCAGAGATGCTTGAAGACAACGATTCATACAACGCTCTGGATACAGCAGGCGCATTGTTCAAAACCGGTCCTACCGGAACCAATGTGAACGACATTGTGATCGTGCTTATTCAGAACAAGTAGTTTTTGGCTTTATTTCAAAGCCGTTGCCGCTGATCGAATTTGAAGAAAAATACCTAAAATGACCAGATAAGC
>DAITML010000039.1:0-13395 GCA_036835165.1 Synergistaceae bacterium
CGTGAGATAATCCTGATATCATCTCTCCAAGAGCAGCGAGCCTGTCCATCCTGCTTACCTGTCTCTGAACCTCTTTCCATCTTTCAAGCTGCCTGGCCATATCATTAAAGCTGTCCGTAAGTTCGCGGAATTCGTATGGGCTCAGTGCGTTATGCCTTATGGTCACCTGGCTCCCATGAGCTATCTGTCTGCAGCCCCAGGCGAGACGCCTTAAGGGTCTGGTAAGCACATAGGATATCAAAACAGCAAGTTCCACTGCGGCGATCAGCCCCAGCAATCCCACAAGGATGAGGTAACGCTCGTCTTCAACGAGAGAAATGATTATGTTTTTTGGATCAAGGATGAAACCCAATGACTGATCTCCGTTCTTTATGACCAGCTCAGGCTTTTCATTCTGCAAAGGCTCTCTCCAGAAAGGGCCGAGCTGCCCCATCACGATCTCTTTCTGCAGGGAGAATTTCCTTTCCTCTGATATCACCATTAATTCCCTGCCGAATTCTTCTGCTGATGTTTTTTTGGCCACATAGCTTTGATGAAGCCTGGCACCCAGTGTCAAAGCAACCATTGAGACAGCCAGGGACATAAATATCCATTTCATGAGGGTTTCAAGGCTGTACTTGCTAAACATTTTTTTCTTCTCCCTCGGGATGGCCCTCAATTTTAATGCTGCTGCCAATGGTTGAATACTTGAACAATTTAAACAGGAGTGCCTCAAGCATCAGGACTGCGAGCATTGCATTTTCCGGACTTATTTCTGCAGCAAAGACCAAAAAACATTGAACTGAAAGAGCTGTGCTTAGAACGAAGAATAATTTATCGCTGATTATCCAGGAGGGAAGAAAAAGCGGGAAGAAAAAGCAGATGGCTACAAGAGTCCAGCTTATGCGCCCCAGCATCAGGTAGCCGGGCAGCCCCGCATGTGACAAAAGGAGCGCTATAGAGGCTATTACCGTTATAGCGATCCTGTTGATCACCAGAAACCTGTCTTCATAATATACGATGCTCTCTTTATTATTATCTTCCATTTTGATCGGGAAAAGGTCATAACAGAGTGAGCAGGCAGCAAGCAAAAGCTGCGAATTAGCGGTGCTTACGGCTGCAGCTATTACGCCGATAAGTAAAAATGTACTTGCAAAGGCAGGAGAATACTGTCCGAGCCTGGCGAACGAGAGAGTCTCCTCAATGTTTGCTATCACAGGATAGTAAGACCTGCAGACCAGTATAAAAAAAGTTACGCAAATGTATATCCACCCTACGATAAAGGGTGAAGCGGCAATCATTCTGTATGCATCTTTCTCCGTACGGCTGGCAAGTATCCTTACGGCATACTGAGGATTTCCGGCCACTCCGAGGCCCCACGAAAGCATTATTGCAAAGACAGAAAAAATCTCAGCCTTGCTCAATGTTTTCACGGTTTCAAGCTGGCCCTTCATCAAAAAGACATCTGCGGCGGCTGTAAATGAAAAACCTGAGGGAAGAACAAAGGCTGCTGCAACTGTCACGCCAAGCACGATAAGCAGAAGGTTGAGCATGTCGCTTCTGACGACGGAGATATAACCTCCGAAGGTCGTATAAAGCACAAAAAGGTATATGAGTGAGGTCGAAGCAAAACCTGAAGGTATGTCCAGCATATAGGAGACTATTATACCGAAGGCCCTGAATTGTATTACAAGATAAAGTGTATATAGAAATATCATCGTCAGTGCAACAAGTTTACGGACCCGCTTGTCGCCATAGCTCTTCTCAAGCCATTCAGGAAGGGAAAGTACCCGTTTCATGCGCAGCCTTTTAACTATAAAGGGGAAAAAAAGAAGTCCAAGTATCCATCCGTTGACAGAAGCAAGAAATGCGACGTACCCGTCGCTGTACAGCCACATGCCGTATCCGACAAGAGAGAGGGGGCTCATCCACGTGGCACAGAAAGTTGCAGTCGTCGGCAAGGCTGAAAATCTTCGCCCTCCAAGATAAAAAGAGAGCCTTGTCTCTTTCCAGGCGAAAGACTGGCCTGTCATTAAGATTATTGAGATAGTGTATGCCCCGAAAGCAAGCAGGTAGTATATCAGGGGAGACATCTGGAATAGACCCCGTTCAACATCTGTTTTTCTTTCTGCCGGCAATTCGAAAAACCAGGATGCCGGGCAATATGAGAAGCACAGCAAAGAGAATCCAGCTGAAAACTATTAGAGTCATCTAATCCTCTCCCCAAATATTATCAAGAGCCGAAAAGGCAGATCTGACTGGTCTGAACCGCCTTAATGTAGTAACATATACCGCAGACAATAAAGATAAAATATACGGAGGCAGCAGTATTATGGCAAAACAGCAACCCGAAGGCGTCTACCTTTATATCGATGACAGCGGTTCAAGGTTCATTGCAGTAGTTGACGCGTTTGGCGTTGCAAATATGCTGCCCTGGAAACAGCCCGGGGAGTTCGGCAGCATTCAGGAAAAGAGCTGGAACCTTCAGGGAGAGTTCATCAGGCTGAAAATATCTGATTGAATATATCCCCTGACATTTTCCTGGCGGGCGATAGCTGCAGATCCCCATATCAAACTAAAGATCGGCCCGGAATGGTTTTCCGGGCTTTTTCTTTTTCGTTGATTTAAGAATGCCCATACCGGAATGATCTTTGAGCTGATCAGATGTCTAACGAGATGTCAGATATCTTTTCGAACCACTCTTTTGCCTCGGCGGCATCCTTTCCGAATCCGTCCCTTCCCATAAGACCATATGTATATTTCTTCCCCTGTTCTACTCCCGGCTGATCAAAGGGGTCGATCCCCATGATCCTTCCGGTCATGGCTGTCATATACTCATAGTAGAATATCAGAGCCCCAATGGTAAGGCAGTCTATCTTTTCCGTTTCGACCCATATTAAAGGACGCCCTGCCTTTGCTATAGCTGCAGCTGTGCTCATGGCCTCAAGCCCCAGCATATTGCCTATCTCGGCATTGTCTAAATAGGAGAGGGGAGAGAGAGCATCATGATCCACATAAGGTACATATATCTTATCTCCGTGATCCCTGATATTTATTATAGTGAAGAACTTGTCATCAGGCCCCTCCGTGTAAAGCTGGACCTGAGAATGCTGGTCTATGGCTCCAAGCGCCCTCACAGGCGTAGTGCCGCGCCCCTCTTTTCCAAGGCTTTCACCCCACAGCTGGGCAAACCACTCCGCAAAATAGGCCATCCTGCTTGAATAGGGCATAATTACTGCCATAGGCCTTCCCATTTTTTCGTGATAATTGTGCAGAGATGAAGCCAGCCATGCAGGATTACTCTCTATCGAGGCGTTTTCAAGAAGGATCTTTTTCATGATCCCTGCCCCCATAAGGAGTTCATCAATATCAATGCCCAATGCAGCGGCGCTTATCAGCCCTGCAGCCGAAAGGACCGAGTACCTTCCTCCCACCGAGGCGGGCAGATCCGCAGCCCTGCATCCGGAACTCCGGGCAAAGGAACGGAATATCCCCTTTTCGGGATCAGTGATGACAAGGACGTCATCATCGGCTCTGCCTCTGAGTTTTATGATTTGGTCCCTGAACCAGAGGAACTGTGACATGGTCTCTGCCGTAGCTCCCGATTTGCTCACTCCCACCAGTGCGGTCCTGCCCTCCCTGACTTCTTCCCATATCGCACGGGCCTTTGTAGGGTCCGGGTTGTCGGCAAGATAGAATTTAGGCCTTGTTGTGCCGCGGTTGTAATGATCACCGAGCAAAGCCTGGTTCAGCATCAGATTTCCCAAAGCAGAGCCTCCGATGCCTACATGTATGATGGAGTCGTAGCCCTTAAGCCATTCGGCCGTTCTCTTTATCTCGGCAGTATCGATCTCCGGGAGATCCATCCATCCATGGCCTTCACTGTCTGTGGGGGTATCTTTGAGCCATCGCGCAGCATCGGCACAGGCACGCATGTTTTCTTTTCTGAAATCTTCGAAAGAGGTGCCTTCCCGGCCAAATGCTCCTCCGAAATTAAAAGAGATCGACAGTTTTTCCATGAAAGCACTCCCCCTTTGGGTCAGTTTTGGACTTATTTCAAAAGGCCGGCTTCATTAAGTGCATCGTTGATCTTTGCCTGATCGAAACCTACTATATACTTTTCTCCTATCTGTATGACAGGGACTCCCATCTGTCTTGTCTTTTTGACAAGTTCCATTGCTGCAGCCCTGTCTCCGCTAACGTTGATCACATCATACTCAACATTCAGCGACGAAAGATACTCTTTCGCCTTATCACACCAAGGTCAGGTATTTGTAGAGAATACTTTCACTTCCATGTTCTCACACTTCCTCTCTTATATTAGCCCCCAAAGCGTTACAAATAATTATAACGCCAATCTCACCGATTATTTGGAAGAGGAAGGTAATTTAATCCTTCCCCGAAGATTATCCCGAACCATTGTTGCATTATTTCTCTTTTGGGTGGTTTGTTTTTGCAGGCTTTTAGATGTTGCAATTATTCACAAATTGAGATAGATTTAACAACGCATGTTTAAAAATTTATAAACAAGAAGTTCTTGAAGAATATTAGAGGAGGTACGTTATGTTCAAGATCGTTTCAAAACAAAAGATCGCACCCAAAGAATTTGACATATGGGTCGAAGCCGGCCGCATAGCAAAGCATGCGAAGGCAGGCCAGTTTGTCGTTCTTCGCGTCGATGACAAGGGAGAAAGGATACCCCTTACTATTGCCGATTATGACAAGGAAAAAGGGCTTATCCGCCTTATCTTCCAGGTCGTTGGCAAGACCACGGCTGCAATGTCGTGCCTGAATGTGGGAGACTCCATCAAGGACATATCAGGCCCTCTCGGAACACCCAGTGAAGTCGAAAAATTCGGAACAGTTTTGATGGTCGGCGGCGGCGTCGGGATCGCTGCACTTTATCCTATCATCAAGGAACTTAAGCTGGCAGGAAACAAGGTCATCACAATACTGGGAGGACGCACCTCTGAACTTGTAATAATGAAAGAGGAATGCGCCAAATACTCTGACGAGCTGATCATTACAACAGACGATGGTTCTGAGGGAATGAAGGGTGTCGTAACAGAGGCCATGAAGATGGTAGTCGAGCGCGGTGAGAAGGTTGACCGCTGCTGGTGCATCGGCCCCTCCATCATGATGAAGTTCGGCACGAAAGCCGCAGCTGCACTGGGCCTTCCGATAATCGTATCGCTCAATCCGCTGATGGTCGACGGAACAGGCATGTGTGGGTGCTGCCGCGTAACGGTTGACGACAAGATCTTCTTTGCATGCGTCGACGGGCCGGAATTTGACGGGCATAAGGTGAACTGGGACGAGTTCATGAGCCGTCTGCGCCAGTACAAAGATGAAGAAAAGATCTCTATGGATAAATTTGAAGCTGAAGTAGGTGAACCCTCATGGCAATAACATTTTCCAAATGGAAGACCCCCATCAAGGAACAGGATCCGGAGGTCCGCAAAAGCAATTTCAAAGAGGTATGCCTTGGCTACTCGATCGAAGAGGGAATGAAGGAGGCAGAGCGCTGCCTCCAGTGCAAGACCAAACCATGTGTGGCCGGGTGTCCGGTTGCAATTGACATCCCTGGCTTCATCAAATGCATAAGGGACGGAGACATGGCAGGTGCAGCCGAGGTCATGAACAAGTACACCAACCTTCCGGCAGTCTGCGGCCGCGTTTGTCCTCAGGAAACACAGTGCGAGCAACTCTGCACCGTAGGAAAAATACACGGATTTGAGCCTGTTGCGATAGGAAAACTTGAAAGACTCGTCGCTGACTGGAAATATACTCAGGAAAAGACGGCGGCCGACAAGGCACAGGCCGCTTCAAAGGGCAAAGTGGCAGTAGTAGGATCCGGACCTTCAGGCCTGACAGTTGCAGGCGACCTCGCTAAAAAAGGCTATGAAGTAACGATTTTCGAGGCCCTTCACGCAGCAGGCGGAGTGCTCATCTACGGGATCCCCGAATTCCGTCTTCCAAAGAGCATTGTGAAGATGGAGATAGAAGCAATGCAGGATCTTGGGGTAAAAATTGAGTGCAACGCAGTAGTCGGCAAGAACATCACGATGCAGGAGATCATGGAAGAGTTCGATGCATGCTACATAGCTGTCGGAGCAGGCGCTCCCCATTTCCAGGGCGTACCCGGGACAACTCTGAACGGTGTCTACTCTGCCAGCGAATACCTTACAAGGATCAACCTCATGCATGGCTATGAGTTCCCCAATTTCGACACACCGACCAAAAAGTCAAAGAAAGTCGTCGTAATTGGCGGAGGGAACGTTGCCATGGATGCGGCGCGCTCTGCGAAGAGGCTTGGAGCCGATGAGGTCACGATCGTATACAGGCGTTCTCTCAAGGAACTGCCTGCCCGTATAGAGGAGTATCACCACGCTGTCGAAGAAGGCATCATTTTCAAGTGGCTGACAAACCCGACAGAGTATGTCAACAACGGTGAAGGCCAGCTCTGCGGAGTAAAGTGCATACAGATGGAACTTGGAGAGCCTGATGCCTCAGGACGCAGGCGTCCCGTACCGATAGAGGGAAGCGACTTCTTTATCGAAGCTGACTGCGCGATCGAGGCGATCGGCCAGGGATCCAACAAGGTCCTTCTCTCGACATTCCCTGAGATGAAGCTCAATAAGTGGGGATACATCGAAGCAGATCCGAAGACCGGCGCAACATCAGTCCCCGGAGTCTACGCGGGCGGAGACATAGTCACTGGAGCTGCGACCGTTATTCTGGCAATGGGCGCAGGCAAAGACTCTGCCGAGGCTATAGACAAGTACATAACGGAAAAAAAATCAAAGTAAGAACAAACTCTCATTAAAATAAAAAATGCCGGATCCGGTTAAAACCGGATCCGGCATTTTTTATGCATTATGCTTAAGGCACTTCCAAAGAGGCAGCCAGCAAAAAAAATGAACAACAAAAGATGTTGTAAGCACGAACAGGCCAATCAGCCTGAAGGCTCCTGCAGCTCCGAAAAGCGGAGATATAAATCCGAAGATCAGCGGTGTAATGACCCAGCCCAGATCTATAGCAAGCAGAAGAGAGCCGGTGGCCTTAGGGTGATACTCTATCGAAAGCAAATCGCCGATTATTGACAGATCCGTTGGAAAGCCCGCTCCTATGCCAAGACCGAAGAGAAAGCCAAAGAGTACGAACGAGACCCAGCCCGAGCTCAAGGAAAGGCCGAACATCGAGAGCCCCATCAGCCCTGCGGCAGGGGCGGCAAGGAGTATCCTGGGGACAGTATCCATGGTCCTGAACCCAACAGTCCTTATTATGACTGCCGCAGCCGCGACAGAGATCATGAACCACGATACAGGCACTCCCCTCTCCTCTGCCAGCGCTGCCGCACATAGGGTCGCACCGTCAGCAAGAGACATAAGGAATGCCGTAAGATAAAGCGGCTTCACCCCGGGACGGCAGAGCATGTTCCTGTAGGTTCCCCACAGAGGTTTTTCCCCGGTCTCCCCTGAGATATCCCTGATCCTCAAACTTATCGCAAGACATATCAGCGCCACTGCGACAGGCAGCACCAGATACAGGTCCGGATGGCCCCTTTTCAGCAGAAATTCCGAAAGAGGCACTACAGTAGCCATCGGCAACATAGAGCCGGTCGTGAAAAGGGCAAAGCCGATCCCTCTGGACTTGGCGTCCATTATCATCGACTGATAGGCGACAGTCGCCACAACAAAGACGCTTGCGCTGATACCTGATATCGCCCTGAAGAACAGAAGCAGGGCGGGCTGCGAAAGTGAAAACGAAATGCCGGCAGCTGTCACGGCAGAGAGAAGCGAACTGTAAATCAGCGCCCTTCGTATCCCCAGCCTCTCCATCGTCCAGCTTCCAAGCGGCCTGCATATTATCATCGCCATGTAGAATATGCTGAGAAAGAGGCCGACCGCTCTCGGAGATGCTCCTGACGCGCCGTAAAAGGGGCCGAATACAAAATATACGTTTGAGAGGCAGTTTATCCCATAATATGCCAGAAATACCAGCAGCACCTGTTTTGATAATTTCATTCGCTTCAGATCCTCCGTTGTTCCGATCGCTTTAGCCCAGGCAGACAAACTATAAATTTACGGTAAAAATTGGCGGTCTGCCCGGTCAATATAAAAACGCGGGATCCGGGGACGCTTCTGAAACGTCACGGATCCCGCACATACTTTCATTTACGGGCATGCGCCCGCAGGTTCGGTTATTCTTCCTCTTCGACGCGTTCCTTCTCTGCGGCCTCAATGACCTTTCTTGCTATCTCTCCCGGAACCTCTTCGTAATGCGAGTATTCCATGGTGAAGGTACCTCTTCCGGATGTCATCGAGCGGAGGATGATCGCGTAACGGAACATCTCCGAGAGCGGGCACTGGGCCTTTACGATCTGAAGCTTGCCTTCGCTGTCGATGCCCATTATGCGGCCGCGGCGGCTGTTGAAGTCTCCCATAACATCGCCCAGGCATTCCTCGGGGACCTTTACCTCAACGTTCATTACAGGTTCCATGAGAACAGGCATCGCATCCGCCATAGCTTTCTTGAAAGCAAGAGATGCGGCGATCTTGAATGCCATTTCCGATGAGTCTACGTCGTGATATGAACCGTCGTATATCGCACATGAGAAATCAGTTGTCGGGTATCCTGCCAGATAGCCTCTCTGAGCCGCTTCCCTGAGACCTTTTTCTGCAGCGGGGATGTAGTTCTTAGGGACCACTCCGCCGACTACCCGGTCAATAAACTCGATCCCTGCATTCTTTTCCAGCGGAGCAAGTTCAAACCATACATCTCCGTACTGGCCGCGTCCGCCGGACTGCTTTTTGTGTTTTCCCTGCGCGCGCGCAGTCTTTTTAATTGTCTCCCTGTATGGTACTTTCGGAGTGCGCGTTTCCAGGTCTACCTTGTAACGTTCCTTTATCTTTGAGAGCATTATGTCGAGGTGCATATCTCCCATTCCTGAGAGGACCGCATCGTTTGTCTCAGGGTTCTTGACGAATGAGAGGGTCCTGTCTTCCTTAAGTGTCTTGGTGATGGCTGTACCCAGCTTGTCTTCATCGGCGCGGCTCTTGGGCAATACCGCAACACTGTAAACAGGCTGCGGGAACTGGATCGGGCGGAACTTCAGAACTTCATTCTTTGTTCCGAGAGTATCCCCGGCTGTCGTGCTTTCCAGTTTGGGGATAGCAACGATGTCGCCAAGAATGATCTCTTTTTCTTCAGTACTGTCCTTGCCTTTCATGAAGCGGAAGGAGCTGATCCTCTCCTCTTCGCCCTCAGTCACGTTATAGACCGTCTGGTCGCTTTTAAGTGTGCCGGAGAATACCTTTACGAAGGAGAGCTTGCCGACGTAAGGGTCTACCATGACCTTGAATACAAAACCAAGGAAAGGCCCCTTTTCATCAGGAGCTATCTTAACAACTTCTTCGCCTTTAAGTGCAGCACGGTTGAGCATGTCCTTGGGAGACGGCATGTAATCGGCCACCATATCCATGAGCTGATATACTCCGATGTTTCCGGTGCCTGATCCGGGTATGATCGGGAATATCGATCTTGAGCAGACTGCCTTGCGAAGGACTCCATGCAGTTCTTCAACTGAGATCTCTTCTCCGTCAAGGTAGCGCATCATTATTTCGTCGTCCGCCTCTACAGCCCTCTCAACGAGTGTCTCGCGGGCTGAGGAAACTGCGTCGGCCATGTCCGCAGGAACTTCGCCTTCAGTGAAGTCCTTGCTCCCGTCGCCCTTATAGATATATGATTTTCCGGTCAGTACGTTTACCAGACCTTTGAAGTTAAGCTCGCTGCCTATCGGCAGATAAAGGGGTACCGCCCTGTCGGAGATGTTTTCCTGTATATCGCTGACCACGCTGTCAAAATCTGCGTTTTCACGGTCAAGCTTGCTGACAAAAAAGATCGCAGGCGTCTCAAAGGTCTCTGCAAATGCCCATACGCTCTGTGTCTGTACTTCGACGCCCGCAGTTGCGTTGACCAGGACAAGGGCACCGTCAGATACCCGCATGGCACAGCGCTGCTCACCGACAAAATCTGCAAAACCAGGTGTATCAAGCACATATATTGTTTTACTCTTATATGTAAGAGTTGAAAGGGAAGTGCTTATAGAAATGCCGCGCTTCTGTTCTTCTGAATCAAAGTCCGAGACTGTGTTCTTGTCTTCGATCCTGCCCATTCTGGAAATAAGGCCGGCATCGTAAAGAAATGCCTCGTTTAGTGATGTTTTTCCTGCTCCTCCATGCGAAATCAGAGCAATGCTGCGAATATCCTCAGGTTTACGTGTCCCCATTTATTTCACTCCTTCTGACTGATGAAGCTAAATATACTTTTCATGGTTACAGGGTGCTCCATAATTTATCACAACCTGTTGATGATAACCTTTGAAGCACCTTTAAGTCAATCTTTGGCTATACGAAAAAGGGCGAAGACGGTATCATCTTCACCCTTAACGACTTATTCAAGCATTGAAGCCACAAGAGAGGCCACCTCAGCCGGATCGGCAGATCCTCTTGTCTCTCTCATCACAAGCCCCTGGAGAAATTTGACCTTTGCGCCCTTCTTGTCATTCCCCGCCTTGACGGTTTCAACTGCTTCCGGTTCGCTCTCAAAGATTTTCCTGACTATATCTTCAAGGAGAGGACCGGTGATCCTGCCGTCCGAGATCCCGGAGAGACTGACAGCTTCATTCAGCGATGCTTTTTTCTCGACCATCACCGCAAGAATATCTTTTGCCTGAGTGTTGGAGAGTTCTCTCTTCTCTACCTTGATTATCAGCTTGCCAAGTTCAGCCGCAGGTACAGGAAACTCGCTTATGCCCATACCCAGGTCACGGAGTATTCTCTGGACCTCCATTCGCATCCAGTTGGCGCATTTAACAGGCGGAGCCCCCTCCGATATACAGGCCTCAAAGTAGCCCGCAGTCTCTTTCTGTTCTGTCAGTTGAAGGCTCTCTTCAAGAGTGAGGGAATATTCGCTTATGAATCTGTCCCTTTTTTCCCAAGGCATCTCAGGAAGGCTCTCTTTGATCTTCCTCACGTATTCAGGGCCGGCTGATATGGGAGCCAGGTCCATTTCCACATAGTACCTGTAGTCCCTCTCCCCTTCCTTGCTTCTCATCGACCTTGTCACACCGGCAACATCATCCCAGAGCCGCGTCTCCTGAACGAGACGCCCTCCTTCGTCTAGAACTTTGTTCTGACGTGCGATCTCATATTCCAGTGCTCGCTCTATCGATCTGAGGGAGTTGACATTTTTAATTTCAACCCTTGTGCCAAGGCTCCCGTCCGGGTTGCTGAGCGATACATTAACGTCCACCCTGAGTGATCCGGACTCCATTTCTCCGTCTGATACTTCCAGGTAACGTGCCAGCTGCCTTATCTGAGTTATGTATGCTATTGCCTCTTCTGCTGAACTCATGTCGGGTTCAGAAACTATCTCTGAAAGGGGCATTCCGCCGCGGTTGTAGTCAACGAGGGAATAGGAGGCTCCCGTCAGCCGCCCGTCAGATGTCGGATGTACAAGTTTGCCCGCATCCTCCTCAAGGTGCAGGTGGTGGACCCTGATCCTCTTCTCTTTACCGCCTGCAATGATGTCTACATAGCCCTTCACGGCTATGGGGTTTTCGTACTGTGTTATCTGGTATGCTTTGGGCAGGTCTGCGTAAAAATAATGCTTCCTGTGAAACCTGGTGTTATCGCTTATCGAACAATGGAGCCCAAGCCCTATCTTAACGCCAAGTTCAACGGCATGATCGTTAAGTATCGGGAGAGTCCCGGGTACCGCAAGGCAGACAGGACATACGTTGGTGTTTGGCGTGGCCCCTATATAGTCACTTGAGCAGCTGCAGAAAAGTTTGGTCTTCGTCTTGAGCTGAAGGTGTATCTCCAGGCCAATAACTGATTCTCTCTTCATTCTCCGCAGCCTCCTTTCTTTTCAATATCGGCAATAGGCGGTGAACCGGCTTTATTTTCGATCACGCGCGCAAGCCCCAATAACCCTGCATCTCCGAATCTGGGTCCCATAAGCTGGACATTCGTGGGAAGGCCTTCTTCTGTAAAGCCAACATTTAGGCTTATGCTGGGCAATCCTGCAAGGTTGGCTATGGAAGAAAAGGCGTCTCCCAGGTATATGCGTACAGGATCTTCTTCCACAAGTCCTTTTTTATATGGCAGTGCAGGGGATATCGGACAGATAAGCGCATCAACGCCTTTAAAAAGTTCAGCGTATTCATCGGCTATCATCTGTCTTACCTTTGTTGCAGGAACATAGTAATTTTCGTAGTAGCCCCTTGTAAGGATACAGGTGCCTATGAGTATCCTCTTGCGGACTTCTTTCCCAAAACCCTGGTTTCTGCTCCTTTTGTACATTTCAACCAGGCTTCTTCCTTCTGCATGATGCCCGTACCGCATACCGTCGAAACAGGCCAGTTTGGAGCTTGCGTCGCCAAGCGCCACCATGTAGTAGCAGGCTACAGCATGTTTCATCGTTATTGGCAGTTCTGCCTCAACTATCTCCGCTCCGGCTGATCTGCAGAAGTCAACAGATCTTTCTATGGCTTCTATAAGGGGCCTGTCCATGCTTTCTGCATCATAACCGGTCAGGACCGCAATTTTTTTCCCTTTTATCCCTTCTGAGGCAGCTTCGGAAAATGGAGGCCTTGCATATGCATCACATGTTGTGTCATTCGGATCAGGGCCGGCAAGGACTTCCAGAACTGCGGCCATGTCGCTTATATTTCTTGTTATCGGTCCTACCTGATCCAGAGATGAGGCGTATGCTACAATGCCATATCTGCTTATCTGGCCATAAGAGGGCTTCATCCCCTGCACGCCGCAAAAAGCTGAGGGCTGGCGGACCGAGCCTCCTGTGTCGCTGCCCAGGGCTATTGGGCAGAATCCTGCTGCGACCGCTGCCGCGCTTCCTCCGGAACTTCCGCCGGGTACCCTGTTGAAATCCCTTGGATTGAGAGCAGGTCCAAATATCGAGCTTTCCGTGGTACTTCCCATGGCGAACTCGTCCATGTTGGTCTTTCCCATGAGCAGAGCACCCGCATCCTTCATCTTTTTGACGGCAGTCGCGTCGTAATCGGGGATCCAGTCCTCAAGCATTTTGCTGCAGCATGTGGTCCTTATGCCCTCTGTGCAGAAATTATCCTTAACCAGGAAGGGGACTCCTGCCAACGGTCCGGGATCGCTTCCTTCCTCAACTTTTTTATCGGTCTCTTTCGCATCCCTGCAGGCGCTTTCCTCTGCGAGGGTGATCACCGAGTTTATACGGCCGTCAAATTTTTTTATTCGCTCCAAATGGGCTGATAAAACCTCGGAGGCTGTCCAGCTTCCATTTTTTACTCCATCTGCGATCTCAAGAGCAGACAGTTTATGAAATTCCATCCCTATTCCCCCTCTTCCATTTCAA
>DAITML010000040.1:0-13149 GCA_036835165.1 Synergistaceae bacterium
CCTGCATGCACTCAAGCTTCTCCAGCCTGTTGCATTCAGAGGCATGAAGTTCTGTTAGTTCTTCCCTGCGCCTTGAAAGCTCCCTAAGAGCACGGCCTTCGGGTGAGGGTGCCTTCCATGGAGATATCTGTTCCTTTGTTACTGCCATGGAGAGGTATGAGGCTATAAGCTGGGCATCTGCTGAGTCGTTCTTATTGGGTGCCATCACTGAATTGCAGAAGGCTCTTACTGCAGCGGGATTGAGTACGTAAGTTACGATCCTGCCGTTGTGGCTGTTACTATTCAGATAGTATGCCAGCCGTTCTCCGTAGACGCCTGTCGCTTCCATCCCGGCAGCTATTGAGTACTCTTCCTTACCCGCTTTCTTAGATACGTTTTTGATCACTGTCTCAACGAGCTTTTTAAATCCTGTCTCGTCGTTTGGGATACTCTTGTTGGACCAGAGTGTCTTATTCTTGTGATCGCTCAGCACCACAGATAGAGTCTTCTTTGAAACATCCACACCCAAAAAAAACATAAGAGACAAAACTGTTCACCTCACAATGAGTATTATGATATTATTTCTCTTGCCGGGAGGGCTTCCCACGGCTGCACACTCGCGGAATACAGGTTCATGCTTTCTATAGAAGCAGACCTATGATACCTGTACGCAGTTATGTGGGGCGGTTGACCAATCTGGATCACAGTCTCTTGGACTTAGCGGCTTTTCGGTCTTCCCGGCACCTCTATATCATGAGGGTAATTCTACCCAAATGACCATGATTATGAAATGACGCTTACTTTTATTCTTCTGTTATCTCTTTGGTAAATATATTGCATGATACGAGCAATTGTTAAGATCTAAGGACCAACTGATTTACAATCGATTCCCTACTGACTCCCGCCGGATGAAACTTAGGCAGATTTTACGACTATTTAGCAACCGCTCGCCTATTGCTTGCCGGCGGGTGAGTTTCCCGCCCGCCTCCCCCTTCTTGACAAAGTTGACAAAACGTGGCAAACTACACGAAATTTCAGCGAAAGGGGCGCAATAGATGCTTACATCCCGTGAGTTTAATTTTGCAGGCTTTTATTACTTTTATTGCTTTACACGCAATAAAAGCGATTCGTGCTGCATAAACTCACATACTGAAGGCATATAAAGACGCCGGACTGAAATAATAAGTCAACAGTAAGAGGCCGCACGGGATCGCAACCCGGCGGCCTCTTTTTTATTTTGCAGAAGGAGTGATTTAAATGATCGTTATATTGAAAGAAGGAACTACCTTGCAGCAGAGGGAGAGTCTTTGCGACTGGTTCAGGTCGATGGGGCTGGAGGTGCATATTTCGGAGGGGCAGTATAAGACGATCATTGGCTTGATCGGGGACACGACCAAGGTGGACATAAACCTTGTCGAGAGCCTCAATATGATCGAGTCCGTAAAAAGGATCACTGAACCTTTCAAAAACGCCAACAGGAAATTCCACACAAATGATTCTGTTGTGGACATCAACGGTTTCAAGATCGGCGGAGGCAGTTTTCAGATCATAGCCGGACCATGCTCGGTCGAGTCCCGTGAGCAGATAATAGCTGTAGCTGAGTCTGTGAAAGCCTCAGGAGCGAACCTCCTGCGAGGCGGAGCATTCAAGCCCCGCACCTCCCCTTATGACTTCCAGGGGCTTAAGGGCGAAGGGCTGGAGCTTCTTTTCGAAGCGAGAAAACGAACAGGCATGCCTATAGTTACCGAGATCATGAACGTCAGGGATATCGAGCTGTTTGAGGATGTAGATGTGATCCAGGTAGGCGCCCGTAATATGCAGAATTTTGACCTTCTTAAGGAGCTTGGATTGACAAAGAAGCCGATCCTTCTCAAAAGGGGGCTTGCCAACACACTTAAGGAACTGCTGATGAGTGCAGAGTATGTCATGTCAGGCGGCAACGAAAAGATCATCCTGTGTGAACGAGGCATAAGGACATACGAGACCTTCACAAGAAACACGCTTGACCTCTCAGCAGTCCCTGCGCTTCACGAACTGACTCATTTGCCTGTAGTCGTTGATCCAAGCCATGCGACCGGTCTTGCAAGAATGGTGGAGCCTATGTCGATGGCGGCTGTTGCTGCCGGAGCAGACGGTCTTATGATCGAGGTCCACAACGACCCTCAGCATGCCCTTTGTGATGGTGCCCAGTCACTGACGCCGGAACAGTTTGAGTCCCTCGTCAAAAAAGTAAACAAAATAAGGGAGGCGGTCATATCATGAAGATAGGTATAGTGGGTCTTGGTCTTATAGGCGGCTCTCTTGCCAAAGCCTACAAAAAAAACTCAGACAACGTCATCCTCGGATATGATAAGGTCCCTTCCGTGGTCGAATTTGCACGAATTTACGGAGCGGTCGATTATGCAATGGATAAAAACAACATAGGTGAGTGCGATGCTCTGCTGATCGCTGTTAACCCAAAGGATACGGTAGAGTTTCTCAATGAGCATGCTTCGTTGATATCTCCAAAGACCCTGGTGATAGACTGCTGCGGTACAAAGCGGATAGTATGCAGTGAGGGATTCAGGCTTGCGAAAGAGCATGGATTCACATTTATAGGCGGTCACCCCATGGCGGGCACCCACAAGTCAGGCTTTGCCAACAGCAGCGAAGACCTCTTTACGGGTGCGCCTATGGTGCTCGTTCCGCATGTATTTGATGACATACAGCTTCTCGAGAGGGCGAAAAAGGTGCTGGAACCGATAGGGTTCGGATTCCTCCACGTAACGACCGCCGAAAAGCACGACAACATAGTCTCTTTCACCTCACAGCTCGCCCATGTCGTATCAAACGCATATATAAAGAGTCCGACAGCGAGGGAGCACAAGGGAGTCTCGGCTGGAAGCTACAAAGACCTCACTCGGGTGGCGTGGCTCGATCCGGGTATGTGGGCAGACCTCTTCATAAACAACAAAGATAACCTGCTCCGTGAACTCGATTTCCTTATCTCCTCCCTTTCCAAATACAGGGATGCGCTCGATGCCGAAGATTTTCCGGCCCTCCGCGATCTTCTTTCAGAGGGCAAGAAGGCCAAGGAAGAGGTCGATGGACAGTGAGGAAGATCACAGTAGATACAGGAAGAAAGAGATACCCGGTACATATAGGAGCGGGTCTTTCATCTTATACAGGGAGGCTGGCGTCAGAGCTGACCGGACCGGGCAAGGCTGCGCTCGTAACTGACGATAATGTGGATCACCTTTGGTCTGAGCGGATCACAGAGTCTCTCGAAAGTGAGGGCTTCGTTGTATCCGTGCATGTGATCCCAAACGGTGAGGTTTCCAAAAACATTGAAAATTACATAAAGATACTGAGCTTTCTTTCGGAGAATAAATTTTCAAGAGGCGACACTCTCTTTGCTTTGGGCGGAGGCATGGTGGGAGACATTGCCGGATTTGCGGCATCAACTTACCTGAGGGGAATACGCTTTGTTCAGATACCGACGACGCTGCTTGCCATGGTCGACTCCTCGGTGGGAGGAAAGACCGCAGTAAACCTGGACTCCGGAAAGAACCAGGCAGGCACTTTCTTCCAGCCGGACCTTGTTGTGTGCGACCCTGAGCTACTCTCATCACTTCCCGGCTATATTTTCATTGACGGCAGTGCAGAGGTTATCAAGTACGGAATTATCGCTGACGGCAGACTCTTTGATATGCTAAAAGGACCGATCGAGCCTAACCTGGAAGAAGTTATCGAACGCTGCCTTACTATAAAAAGCAGGCTTGTATATGAGGATGAGTTCGATACGGGTGCAAGACAGCTTCTCAACTTTGGCCACACCTTCGGACACGCTGCAGAAAAGTGCAGCGGTTACGCGCTATCACACGGGAAAGCGGTCGCCATCGGCATGGTGATGGCTGCACATGTCGCAGAAAACATGGGGATATGCAGTTCAGATTGCCGCGTAAGGATCAAAGATATGGTCACCTCTTTCGGACTTCCGCACAAAACAGATCTGAGTGAGGCAGAACTTCTGAATGCGATGATCTCGGACAAAAAAAGATTACTGGATGAGATCACACTTGTCCTCCCGGAAGATATCGGAAGATGCGTCCTGAAAAAGATACCGTTCAAAGATCTTGGATCAGTAATGGAGAACGCCATGAAGGGCGGCAGAGGGCAATGAAAGTCACAGTCCGGCCTTCAGCGGTAAAAGGAACCGTACGTGCAATACCGTCAAAATCCTTCGCGCACAGGCAGCTGATCTGCGCTGCCCTTGCGGAAAGGGAGACGAAGATACGCTGCAGGGTGATCTCAGAGGACATCAGAGCAACTATGAGATGTCTCACAGCACTGGGAGCTAGCATTGATTATGAAGATGGCATTATTTCTGTCATGCCCATAACTTCGCCAATAAGAGGGGCAATGCTCGACTGCGGAGAGAGCGGATCGACATACAGGTTCCTTGCTCCTGTTGCAGCAGCTTTTGGGGCTAAGACGACATTCCTTCTTAGGGGAAGGCTTGCGCAGAGACCAATGGGTCCGTTGTGGGAGGCGCTTGAAAGAGGTGGGATATCCATAGACGGTAAAGGCAGTGAGAGAGTTTCATTTTCCGGCAGGCTGACGGCCGGGGAGTTCAGAATTTCCGGTGATGTAAGCTCACAGTTTATAAGCGGCCTTCTTTTGGCTCTGCCGCTTCTTGAAAAAAAGAGCAGGATAATGATAGCCGGCCCGGTAGAGTCCGGCGGATATATAGATATTACGTTGGATGTTCTGGACACCTTCAGCCTAAAGACGCAAGTGAAAGATGGTTCCATAGAGATCTCAGGGACAGACAGGTTTATCTCCCCCGGAAATATCGCTGCGGAGGGTGATTGGTCCAACTCGGCTTTCTGGCTCTGCGGTGCAGCCGCCTGCAGAGGGATTCTTACTTGTGAGGAGATAAATAAAAATTCCTGCCAGGGAGACAGGGCCATAACAAGAGTGCTCATGGAGATGGGAGCAGAAGTGATCTGCGAAGATAATTCAGTCAGGGTAAATGCCGGCACACTGAAGCCCGCACGGATAGACGCAAGTGAAATACCCGACCTGGTTCCTCCGATAGCCCTGATGGCATGCGCCGCGGAAGGAGAGACAGAAATATTCAATGCAGGAAGGCTTCGCCTCAAGGAGAGCGACAGGCTCTATACAGTTGCCGATACGCTCAGAAGGCTGGGAGCAGAAATATATGAGGAGAGCTCTTCTCTCAGGATAATAGGCGGAAGGCCGCTTGCAGGCGGAGAGGTAAACTCTCACGGTGACCACCGGATAGCTATGATGGCAGCGCTTGCTTCCGTCATATCACTCGATGATATCGTTATAAGCGGAGCAGAGTCAGTAGCCAAGTCATACCCGGGATTCTTTGAAGATCTTGCAGTTCTGGGCGGGATCGTCAGAAAGGAGCAGTAATATGGGCTCGTCATTTGGAAAAAACATCAATGTATCAATATTCGGACAGTCACATTCGGCTTCGATAGGAGTGGTAATAGACGGACTTCCGGCCGGGCATAGGATCGACTTGGAAAAACTTGCTCAGTTTATGGCAAGGCGTGCACCCGGCAGAAACGAATATTCGACCCTGCGTCGCGAGAGCGACACCCCCGAGATACTCTCCGGCCTGAAGGACGGAGTCCTGTGCGGAGCCCCCTTTGCCGCAGTTATCAGTAATACGGATGCTGTATCCCGCGATTACTCGGAAGTTTCGGACAAGCTGCGTCCGGGGCATGCGGATTTCACGGCCCAGATAAAGTATAACGGCGCACAGGACTACTCAGGGGGCGGTCACTTTTCCGGAAGGCTGACAGCCCCTCTCTGTATTGCGGGAGGAATAATGCTCCAGCTTCTTGAAGAAGAAGGGATAAGAGTCGGAGCCCACATATGCGAGATAGCTGGTGTTCGCGATGCTTCCTTTGACCCTGTAAACGTGTCTGAGGAAGATTTTGACCGTCTTAGGGCGAGTTCCTTCCCGGTAAACGATGCCGAGGCAGGAGAGATAATGAAAAGCGCAATAAGTGCGGCGAAGAAGGCGGGAGATTCTGTCGGCGGAGTAATTGAATGCGCGGCGATAGGGCTTCCTGCAGGGGTGGGCGATCCCATGTTCGATGGAATGGAGAACATGATAGCCTGTACAGTATTTGCAATTCCTGCAGTCAAGGGAATTGAATTCGGCAGCGGTTTTGCCGGAAGCAGGTCGATGGGGAGTGCCAACAACGATCCTTTCACTTGGGAAAACGGCATGATAAGGACTCTGACCAACAACCACGGCGGTATCCTGGGGGGGATAACATCAGGTATGCCTCTGATATTCAGGGCATCAATAAAACCGACTCCTTCGATCAGCATAGAGCAGGAAACTGTAAGTTTTTCATCAAAAGAAAAGACAAAAATCAGCATTAAAGGAAGACATGACCCATGTATAGTTCCCAGGGCCATTCCCTGTGTTGAATCTGCAGCTTCAATAGCAATATATGATTCACTGCTTGGATCAAGAATACACCTTAAGGGGGAAAACAACAGATGAGCCTGGAAATACACAGAAAGAGGATCGACGAGATAGACGAGAAGCTTACGCAGCTTTTTCTTGAACGAATGCAGGTGTCTGCGGATATCGCTGCCTACAAAAAGGAAAAGGGGCTTCCCATAAGGGATCCTGAGAGGGAGAGAGAGAAGCTGGCCTCGGTGATGGAGAAGGCATCGCCGGAGATGCAGCCCTATATGAGGACCCTTTACCTGACATTATTCGAGCTTGGCAGAGCTCATCAGCACAGACTCTGTGACACCAGATCAGACCTCTCCGACAGGGTCGAAGCTGCTATAGCTGAAACTCCTAAAATACTGCCGGATGCGCCTTTGGTAGCATGCCAGGGTGTGGAGGGAGCCTACTCTCAGATAGCCTGTGAGAAAATGTTCTGTGCTCCGAACATCATGTACTTTTCGACCTTTGAGGGAGTATTTTCAGCTATCGACCAGGGGCTATGCCGCTACGGGATACTCCCTTTGGAGAACAGCACAGCGGGATCAGTGAACGCAATATACGACCTCATGATCAAGTATGATTTCAGCATCGTCAGGAGCACGCGCATCAAGGTAGATCACTGTCTTCTCGCGAATAAAGGTACAACGATCC
The DNA here is from genome assembly GCA_036835165.1 of Synergistaceae bacterium. Classification (GTDB taxonomy): domain Bacteria; phylum Synergistota; class Synergistia; order Synergistales; family Synergistaceae; genus Caenicola. Next base: position 7,121 of record DAITML010000040.1, read on the forward strand.
GGGACATAAAGGAAATATTCTCCCATGAACAGGCCCTGGCTCAGTGCGGCGATTTCCTTAAATCCATGGGAAGGGTAAAAATTACCTCATGTGAGAACACAGCGGCGGCTGCAAAAATGCTATGCGAGTCGGGAAGAATGGATGCAGCGGCACTCTCGTCATCATCTTGTGCAGAACTCTACGGTCTTGACACACTGAAGAGCTCTGTCCAGGACCGCGGCGGCAACTACACAAGATTTATCTGCATATCAAAGAAAATGGAGATCTATCCCGGTGCTGACAAAACGAGCGTAATGGCGATCCTGCCCCATAAACCCGGATCACTCTATCATGCCCTTTCGGGCCTTTACGCCCTTGGCGTGAACATAAACAAGCTTGAAAGCAGGCCTCTTCCAAACAGCGACTTTGAGTTCATGTTCTACTTTGACCTCTCGACGTCGATATACTCTGATAATTTCAGGCAGATGCTTGTCAGGTTTGAGGAGAGCAGCAAGATGCTCAAATACCTTGGGAGCTACACGGAGGTAGTTTAAGTGAAAAGGTTCGGTCTTCTCGGAGCGAAGCTGGCACATAGCTTTTCGCCCTCGATCCACTGGATGCTCGGGAGCTATGCCTATGAGCTTTGTGAAGTTCCCCCGTGTTCACTGGAGGATTTTATGAAAAATAATGATCTGGACGGATTTAACGTGACTATCCCCTATAAGCAGGAGGCCATTAAATGGTGCGCGGAGCTTTCCGACAAAGCTCGTGCGATAGGCAGCGTCAACACGATGATCAAAATGGCTGACGGGTCTTACCGAGGTGAAAACACCGATTATGAAGGCTTTATGCTGATGATGGCCCCCATAAAAGATAAGGTGCGCGGGAAGAAGACACTTATCCTCGGTTCAGGCGGAGCATCAAAGACTGTAAGGAGAGTCCTCCTCGAGCTTGGTGCAGAGCCGCTGATCACAGTATCACGCAAAGGGCCTGTTACCTACGGTGATCTTGAAATGCACAAAGATGCAGCCATTATCGTAAACACCACGCCGGTGGGCATGTATCCGAAAAACGGGATCTCGCCGATAGACCTGTCTCTGTTTTCAAAGTGTGCCTTCTTGGCCGACCTGATATACAACCCTGCCAAAACGGCGCTCATGCTTCAGGCAGAGAGGCTTGACATTCCGTACCGCGGAGGCCTGCTGATGCTCACAGAACAGGCAAGGAGGGCCTCTGAGCTGTTCACGGGGGATCCGATACCTGAAGCGGCTTCATACATGATCGCAGAAAAGATAGAGAGTCAGACAAAGAACATAGTCCTGATAGGGATGCCCGGCTCGGGCAAGACAGCTGTCGGGAAACACCTTTATGGTCTTACAAAGAGAAGGTTCGTGGACATTGACGAAGAGATAGAGAGCAGTGAAGGAAGGGCTATCCCTGAAATATTTGCGAATTTCGGCGAGGCATATTTCAGAAGGATCGAAAGCGAGGTGCTGTCCAAATTTTGCAAGGAGAGCGGCCTTGTGATAGCGACAGGCGGCGGGGTTGTTACCATGCCGGAGAATAAGGATATAATTAGACAGAACAGCACAGTCGTCTTTATTAAAAGAAAACTAAAGGATCTTGCAGCATCAGGCAGACCCGTTACCAAAGCCAAGGGAGTAGAACAGATATACAGTGAGCGTGCGGCGCTCTACGAAAACTGGAGCGACATATCTGTTGAAAACAAAGACATGCTCAAAACAGCCAAAAAAATACTGGAGGTGCTCAAATTATGAAGATCCTTGTCATAAACGGACCCAACCTCAACATGCTCGGAATAAGGGAGCCTGAGATATATGGCGATGAGACCCTTGAAGATCTTATGGAATATGTGAGCGATTACTGCAAACCAAGGAATGTCGAGGTCGATTTTTTTCAGTCGAACCACGAGGGGGATATCATTGACGCGATCCAGGAGGCACTTGATAAGTTCGACGGAATAATCATCAATCCCGCCGCCTACACCCACACGAGCATTGCCATCCCGGATGCCATCAAAGCCGTGAACCTTCCAACAGTGGAAGTGCACCTATCGGATATTACCGCGAGGGAAGAATTCAGGAAGGTCTCCTACACGGCGCCTGTCTGCATAGCGACTGTCGCCGGCAAAGGGTTCGACTCTTACCTAGACGCTGTAGAAATACTGCTGGCCTGGCTGGCAGGAGCATAGCCGCAGCCACTTTGCTAATATTTGATGCCTGTTTGATTTTATGCCTTTTTCATCCTCACATTAATTAAGATCAGGCCAGGCATCAAGTTATTAGGATAATTTATATCCGCACTCTGAGCAGAACCGCAGCCCTGGCTCGATCTTGGCTCCGCATTCGGGACAGGATGTATCCTGCTTCTTTACGACGATTTTTGCTCCGCAATGACTGCAGAATTTTGCGCCCTGTGCATTTTCCCCTCCGCAATCAGGGCATTTATTCAGTGCAAGAGAAGCTCCGCAATGACCGCAGAACTTTCCGTTTCCTGCCGGTTTACCACAGGCCGGACAAACTGTGGTTTTGCTTTCGATCATTTCACTCCACACAGTCGCAGACTCCGCCGCATCGTCGATATTGCGCCGCATTGCTTCTGCCCTGGCTTTTGCTACATATATTTCCTGACGGGGGGCACATCCTGTGCATAGTCCTTCGTTCTCGTTGAAGCAGGCATCACAGACCCAGCTGTTGCATGAATGGCAGCGGTGAAAATGTCCTTTTGCCTCCGTCTGGGCTTTTTCAAAAGCAGCCTGATGTTCTTTATGCCAATCGGGCGACATGCCCTCGAATCGTTCTGATAGAACATTGATGCTGCGCTCAAGTGTATAACCGATATCTCCTGCACTGCCACCGATCAGTCCGCCTATCATGTTTACACCTTGTACCAATCCTCGCAGGCCTCTGCCCTTCCTGTATGTGGTGGATTGAACAAACTCACTCTTATAGCCGTCACCGCATATATCACAATCAAAGGTAAACTGAAAACCCGCATCTGTGGAATTATCTTCGTAATTGTCATTGAAAGATTTCATCTTCCGGATCCCTCATCTCTTTTGTTGTTAATATCTGCTTGTAAAAGTCATGAGCTAAAAGGCTGCTGTAACTCTATTCAGGATGGCCGTGATGATTTTATCACTTCAGAATGGTGTACGCTAGATGAGTGGTCAGCCTGCCTAAAAAACGCCTTTGGAAATTTAGGATCGCTGTTGCAGTAATTTCCTGCATTTAAGAATACCTTCCATAAACAGATTCGAAGTCATTGAGGATAGTCAGCAGGCGCTTGTCGAGAAATGTTAACGCACTTTCGCGGATGTCAACATGAATGCCATAAAAGGCTTCTGCTATTCCGCCGGTTATAGCTGCCAGTGTGTCGCTGTCGCCGCCGATGGAGATCGCGTTGCGTATCGCGTCTTCATATCCTTCAGATTCGAGAAAGGCCATGATCGCCTGGGGAACAGTCTCCTGGCATGTCTCATTGAACCTGTATGTGGGCCTTATTTCTTCCAGTGTGAAATTCATGGGGTAGTAGTTATCGTTGATATGATCTCTTATGTCTCCGATGCTTTTGCCTTCGCGTGCCAGATAGACAGCTGCGGTTGTCGCTTTCGCGCCTTTGAGCCCCTCAGGGTGGTCGTGTGATATCTCGGTCACTATTTTCGATAATTTTATCGCCTCTTCAAGTGAAGAAGCTGCAAATCCACAGGGGCTCACCCGCATCGCAGCACCATTCCCGAAACTGTTGTATGGCTTCGGGTCGTCTGTGTACATCCATCTGTGGAACATCCCCCCATAACCGCAGTTCGGATATGGCCTCCCTACTTCCTGGAGGTGTCCTGCTACTGTTTTTCTGAGGATATCCTGATCTTTATTGCTTTCAAGTATCGCCTTTGCAACGGCGAGGGTCATTATGCTGTCGTCTGTTGCAAAGCAGTTCCGCGTAAACAATTCAAACTCTTTTGTTTTTATGTTGTCCCATTCAAAGCGTGAACCAACGATGTCGCCTATTATTGCGCCCAGCATCTTATAAGCACCTCTTTCCGCTATTTTATCTAGTATAGCACTGTGAACTTACAACGACACTTTGTGTTAAGATGTCCAGGAAACGTAAAACGAAAACATTTAAACGCTGGGCAGGCAAAGTTGATAAAATTTTGATTCACACATAAAGTGATATCCCAAGTCATTTTTCCATGTAAATCTTCAGGTAAGTCCATGTTTTCCATGTGATCGACCTTAGACACATTGACCCTATTACATTTCCGAACGGAGGATACAGAATGAAAAAAGCGATCATCAACTGTCTCAGGGTAAATATTAAGGACAACGTGGTCACACTGATCAAAGAGATCACTGTAGATGAGGAACTTATTGGAAAAGACGTTCCTTCAGGTCTCCGTTCATGCTCTTCTCTGAAGTTGGGGCACAAGATAGCGATAGGGGATATAGGCGAGGGCGACAGGATAATAAAGTACGGCGAGACTATCGGCTATGCAAGCAGGATGATCGAGCCGGGTGAACATGTCCATGTACATAACATGGTCGGTGGAAGAGGAAGAGGTGACCTCGAATGAAATTCATGGGATATAAAAGACCTGACGGAACTGTCGGGGTGCGCAATTATCTTCTTGTCCTCTCCTCGGTGGTATGCGCGAACCATGTCTCACAAAAGATCGCTGCCGCTGTTCCCGGAACTGCGCTCTTTGTGCACGGCAACGGCTGCGGTCAGCTTGGTGCGGACGGGGAGCAGACCCAGAGGACTTTAGATGGAATAGCGAAGAATCCAAACATAGCAGCTGTCCTTGTGGTAAGCCTGGGTTGCGAAGGGTCATCGGCTGAACGTATCGTGGAAAATGTCAAAGCAACCGGCCGCCCTGCGGCACATGTGAGGATACAGGATTGCGGCGGAACGACAGCCACCATAAGAGCAGGGATAAATGCGTTAAAAGAGATGGCAGAGAAATGTCTGTCTCAGAAAAGAGAAGAAGTGGACATCAGGGATCTTGTTGTCTCACTTGAATGCGGCGGCTCTGACGCTACTTCCGGTATCAGCGCCAACCCCTTGGTAGGATGGGTTTCAGATAGGATCATCAGCCTCGGTGCAACGGCGATACTGTCGGAAACTCCTGAAATGATCGGAGCCGAGCATATACTGTCCGGCCGGGGAGTTGATCCCGGGGTAGGGGAAAAAATTACGGAGATCGTAAAAGATGTTGAAAAGAGCGCCAATGCGATGCACGTCGATCTGCGTGGCACGAATCCCACACCGGGGAACATAGAGGGGGGCCTTTCTTCGATAGAGGAAAAGTCCATGGGCTGCCTTGCAAAGGCTGGTTCATCGAAAGTGATGGAGGTCGTCCGCTACGGGGAGATCCCAAAGTCAAGGGGCCTAGTGATAATGGATACACCGGGATTTGATGTGGAGTCAGTTACGGGCATGCTTGCGGGAGGTTCACAGGTTATCCTCTTTACGACTGGTCGGGGAACTCCGGTGGGAGCACCGATAGCACCTGTGATCAAGATCACCGGCAATCCTAAAGTCGCTGAATGGATGAGAGAGAACATTGATTTTGATGCAAGCCCTATAACACTGGGGAAGGAGTCGCTTGAAAGCGCAGGGGAGAGGCTCTTTCAAAAACTGTTGTCTGTGATCTCTGGCGAGCAGACTTCATCGGAAGTGCTTGGCCACACAGAGACCGGCATAACGCGCATCGGCCCGAGCGTGTAGTTCGATCTTATTATTGACTTCAGAATGAGATAGATCCATTTTCGGATCTTTTTATAAAATACAAAATTAAAGCTGCCTCCCTATTGAACGAGGGAGGCAGCTTTAATTGATAAGTTAAATTTTGGACCTGTCTAGATGGTTCTTCCGACCTCAAAGCCCTCCATTATGGCTTCTCCGCCCAGACCGACTTTTGCGGCGTCCCCGATGACGCGGACATCATAACCTTCTTTTTTAAGAGCATCTGCAAGGCCCAGTACGGGCTTAGCCCCTACTGCAAGCACTACTGTGTCGCAGGGGAT
>DAITML010000041.1:0-13128 GCA_036835165.1 Synergistaceae bacterium
GCAAGAGCGATCCCAGCGAGATGGACAACCACTACAAAAGACCTGAGATCATCAGGGCCTTTGAGGACGGAAGCGGGTCGGAACTCAGATACAGCAAGACACGGTCCGAATGGCAGAATTACATGGCCAGGAGGGTGATCATTCCGGGAACTCCGGGGCAGGGAATGGTGATCAGGCTCTCATATCCTATTGAAGAACTTGACAGCCTGGCTGCATCAATGGCGAGGCCATTCCTTTATTCGCTCGAAATTGTGCTCCTGCTGGTGCTTCTCGGCTCATACTTCATGCTCCATTTTGTTACCAAACCACTGAATCTGCTGAGCGAGTCAGCTCAGACGATCGCAGCCGGAGGTACCGCAAGGTTTCCAATAACGAACGACCCGCAGATCCAGAATCTCTCCAACGCCCTCAACTCAATGTCTGACTCACTGAAGCTCAGCATTAAGGAGGCGCAGGAGAGGAAAGAGGAGCTTTCGCTGCTCGTTGGGGCTCTTCCTGTCGGTGTGATCCTTATAGACGAGTCAAGGAAGGTCAGATATATGAACGCTGCTGCCTCAAAGATATGCGGCAGGCCAGGCAATGAACCTGCAAGGGGACTCTCGATCGAGGTCATACTCCCCTCTGATGAGATGTGCAGCATGCTTGACGAAAAAGAGGGGAAAAAAGTCATCAGTCTTTCTCGCGGCGGGGGTTACAAGATCGAGATGTCGCTGATCGGCCTGACCCGGGGCAGGATGATCATGTTGGAGGACCTTACTGAAAAGATCAGGCTCGATGAAGCAAGAAGGGATTTCTTTATAGATGCGGGTCATGAATTCCAGACACCCCTAACTGTCATAAGGACGGGACTGGAACTTCTGAAGTCAGGCGGCTCGATCACAGACGGCGAGGATATCGATGCCGTTGAAAGCATGATACGCCAGCAGGAAAGGATAAGCGGCCTTGTTGACGATCTTCTGCTTCTTGTCAAGCTGGAGGTGGATCCCCCTGAAAACCGGAGAGAAGAGGTGGACCTCAGAGAGGTGATCCTTGACATTATCAGTGATGTCAGGGAACTCCCGGCGGGGAAAAATGTCGAAATAAAAACCTGCATCCCTGATGAGGATCTGAAAGTCGATGCAGTATACGGTGACCTAAGGCGCGCGATATTTAACCTCGTAGAGAACGGAGTTAAATATGTATCATCTTCACGGGGCACTGACGGTAAATTGGAAGTGAGTGTCAAAAGCGAAGGAGAAAGAATGCTGATACTTGTGGAAGACAATGGGCCGGGAGTCAATGAAGAGGAGAGAGATTTGATCTTCGAAAGGTTCAGGAGGGGAGATACCCACCGTGCAAGGAACAGGAGCTCTGCAGGAGGGTACGGATTGGGACTCTCAATTTCCAGGAAGATAGCTGAACGGGAGGGGGGCTCTCTTGAACTCTCTGAACCGAGGCTGGGGGGAGCATCTTTTACCCTGACCCTTCCCAAAAGGCATTGACAAAACAATAAAACAGCAAAAGGAGAGGAGAACGCTCTTAAAGCATTCTCCTCTCCTTAATTTTTTTATTGATCCGGTCTGCTGATCACATATCGAAGATTTTCAACACTGCCGGACTTTCTTCTTTCCCGATATAACTTCCAATGACAAATGCCGTCACTGAAATGAGAAGCGTCGGAACTATCGCAGTCGTTCCTCCTATACTCGTCTTTGTGATGTTGAACCAGAAAAATGCCCCGCATCCCGACAGCATCGAAAGTATGGCACCTGTTGAGTTTGCTCTCCTCCAGTAGAGGCCGAAGAGGGTGGGACAGAAAAATACGGCCTCAAGGCCTCCGAATGCGAAGAGGTTGATCCATACCAGCAGGGAGGGCGGCTTCATCGCGGCGAAGAAGACGATCGCTCCCACCACGCATGTGACCGTAAAGCTCATTGACTTTACCTTCGAGGGAGGCAGGCGTTTCGGATCGTTCTTTGCCACATAGTGAAAGTACAGGTCTTTTACTATAGCTGCAGAACACATAATAAGCATCGAGTCGACGGTCGACATAATCGCAGCGAGCGGCCCTGCAATGAATATCCCTGCCCAGAAGGGAGACATCAGCTTAACTGTGAGTGTCGGAACAGCCAGGTCGCCGATTTCTATTCCCGGAACAACTGCCCTTCCCATGGCACCGATGAGATGCATTGAAAGCATTACAAAACCTACGACAAAGGTGCCTATTACCATGGCATTATGAAGGGACTTTGAATCTTTGAACCCAAGGCACTTCTGAGTTGTCTGAGGAAGCCCCAGTATTCCGAATCCGACCAGTACCCAGAAGGAAAGAATGAAGGGTTTGGGTATAGAGTTTCCCGCCCCGCCCGGCGTGAGCAGACCGGGATCGATAGATTTAAGCGTCCCCATAATATTTGCCACTCCGCCTCCTGCCGATGTTACGGCAAAGAGCAAAGCGACAGAGGCTAAGAGCATCATGACCCCCTGTATTGTATCCGTCAGGACAACAGCCCTGAAACCTCCGACTGTGGTGTAGATAATAACAGTTATTCCGAATATGATCAGGCCTGTCCGGTAGGAATAGCCTGTAATTGACTCAAAGAGCCTTGCCCCGCCGATGAACTGGGCCAGCATTGATGCCATGAAGAAGACAAGAAGGGCAATTGATGCTGCAATGACAACATAGTCGCTGTTATATCTTGCTCTCAGGAAGTCTGTTATCGTTACGGCCTTTGTCCTCCTGGCTATGATCGCGAACCGTTTTCCGAGGACACCAAGGGTCAGGAAAGCCGTGGGTACCTGTATCATGGACAGAAGTATCCATCCCAGCCCCACTTTGTATGCGACTCCCGGACCACCTACAAAGCTGCTGGCGCTTATATATGTCGTGATAACGGCCATTGCGAGGACAAATCCACCCATGGACCTGCTTCCTATGAAATACTCCTCAAGAAATCCTGAAGTGTCGGTCTTTTTCCTTGATTGGGCATTTCCCCAGAAGGCTATCCCCATTATGAAAGCGAGATACAGTACAAGAGGCAGTATCATTCCGGCGCGTTCAATCATTGTTCACGTTTCCTTCCTCTTCATCAAGGCCTATCTCTGTAAAGAAGAATCTGACGCAAATCCAAAGAAGTACGGAGACACCTGCATAACCGACTATGCAGCTGTAGAAGAACCATTCCGGAAAACCCAGGATGTAGTTGTATTGAGAGGGATCGTCGCCGAATCCGTATGCCGTAAAATACCACCATGCAAAAAAGAGAACATATAGCCCTAATACTATGAAGGTCTCTTTTTTTGAAGCTTTCATTGCCGCTGATTTATTCAAGATCAGTCCTCCCTGCCGGTTATTCCTTGATAAGTATAGACCGTTAAATGCAAAAACTGTATGATTGTAGCATATTAATTTATATCAAGATGTCACGAAGGAGTGAATACAATGGACCTTAGCGAAGCGAAAAGAGCGGGATACGAAAAACTTGGTGAAACTGTCTGCAAAAAACTGAACGACCTGGGATATTCCGCCCGGTATGTAAAGAATAAAAATGAGGGGCTCAAGGCTGCTTTGGAACTTATACCCGAGGGTGCCTCGGTGGGAGTGCCAGGGACTGTGACAGTGCGCGAGATCGGACTTATCGAAGAACTTAAAGAAAGAGGCTCTAAAGTATCTGTACACTGGGATCCTGATCTCAAGCCGGAAGGAAAAACTGCCAGGTTTTTGGAGGAACTTTCCTCTGACTGGTTTGTAACGAGCACAAATGCCCTCACTGCCGATGAGGGTGTGTTTGTGAACATCGACGGTACAGGCAACAGGGTAGGAGCTATGGCCTGGGCTCCGGGCAAGCTGCTCTATATTGTAGGGATCAACAAGATCGCTGCAGATATCCAGACCGCTCTCAAAAGGGTCCGTAACACTGCGACTCCGCCAAATGTCATGCGTTTGAACGGAAAGGCTCCCTGTGCATCCGTCGGTCATTGTGTAAACTGCAGCAGCCCGGAGAGGGTCTGCCGAATAGTTACGATGATGGAGCGTCCGCCCTTTGGCAGGGAATGCCATGTCATAATAGTAGGGGAAGAGCTGGGATACTAGATGAAGGGCTGCTGGGGAAAGATACTGACGATCGACCTGTGTCTGCGGACTGTCAGCACACTTGCCCTGCCGGAGAAGCTGTACAGGGAGTACATAGGGGGAAGCGGCATTGGAGCGAGGCTCCTCTATGAGATGACCGGCCCCGGAACAGATCCGCTCGGTCCCGACAATCCGATAATTTGGATGACGGGGCCCTTTACGGGAACCAAGGTGCCTACCTCCGGAAGGCATCAGATCACATCAAGATCTCCGCTCACCGGAATTTTTGGCGAGAGCGATGCGGGCGGAAGGTTTGGAACCGCCCTTAAAAGAACCGGCTGGGACGGACTGATGGTAAGAGGCGTCTCCGATATTCCGGTGATGATAGTCATCAAGGACGAGGAGGTAAGCATCGAGCCTGCAGACAGTCTTTGGGGGAAAGACACCTTTTATACGGATCATTTTATTAAGCAGCGGTTCGGTCCATCCTGCGAGACCTCATGCATAGGTGAAGCCGGTGAGAAACTTGTTCCGATCTCGGCGATAGGGCATGACGGAGAGAACGCCCGTATGAGCGGCAGATGCGGATTCGGGGCTGTGATGGGTTCAAAAAAACTTAAGGCAGTCGCTGTCATGGGAAGCAGGGAGACTGAGATCGCAGATCCATTGAGACTTATGGCACAGCAGAAAAAAATGATCCCGCAGCTTGTTGAAAAGATGAAGGGGATACATCTGCTTGGTACTGCCGGCGGGACTGCCGCCGCGGAGAAAATGGGAGACCTGCCTGTCCGGAACTGGAAAACCGGAAACTGGCCCGATGCAGAAAAGATAACCGGGCAGGTAATGGCTGACACTATATTGAAGAAGAATTATTATTGCGGCTCCTGCCCGATCGGATGCGGCCGTGATGTTGAGATCAAAGAGGGCAGATGGGCGGGTGTCAGAGGTGCCGGCCCTGAGTATGAGACTTTGGGAATAATGGGAGGTTCCTGCCTGGTGAGCGATCTGGAGGCAATAACGTACGCTGCGGATCTCTGCAACAGGCACGGTGTAGATACCATAGAAGCGGGAAGCGCGGTCGCTATGGCAATGGAGTGCTTTGAAGAGGGTCTCCTTACGGCGGAGGATCTTGACGGCATCCGTGCGGAGTGGGGCAGTGCCGAAGCTCTTGTAGGCCTGACAGAGAAAATATGCCGGAGTGAGGGTGCGGGAAAACTTCTTGGCCTTGGGGTTGCCGGAATGGCAAAAATGATTCCCGGATCTGAAAAATTCGCGGTACATGTGAAGGGACTGACGCTTCCGGCGCACGATCCCCGCTGTTTCAGTACGATGGCGGTCGGGTATGCGACCAGCAACAGGGGCGCATGCCATCTGACGGGCGCGTCATACTTCTTTGAAAAAACAGCGGTCATGCCGGAATTTGGCTATGAAAAGCCGCGTCCAAGATACACAGAGGGCGGCGAGGGAATTATGAACTTCCATACACAGAACCTTATGGGAGTCATGGATTCCCTCAAGATGTGCAAGTTCACGATATACGGGGGAGTCAGCTTCACCGAGATATGCGAATGGTACGAGGCTGTTACAGGAATAAATACTTCCGTTCAGGAAATGGCTTTGTCCGGAGAGCGGATATTTAATCTTAAGAGGCTCTACAATGTGCGCCTTGGCCTCTCCCGTAAGGACGATGTCCTTCCCGAAAGGATACTCTCTGTACCGCGGAGAGATGAAGGCACCGGGGATTACACTCCGGATCTTGAGCCGATGCTTGACGAGTATTACGGCATCCGCGGCTGGGATGAAGACGGTATGCCGAAACAGGAAACGGTGAAAAGGCTCGGACTGGACGAAAAATTTTTTTAAGTGATATTTTTAATGCCGGTCTGGGTGCCTTTGGCATCCGGACCCTTTTATCGGAGTGAAAAAGATAAATGCAGCTGAAAATCAGACCTGAATATGCAGATATATATTGTGTGGATCCCGGATCACTTCCTATGCCCAGCGCAGGGGAAAGCATCAGGGAATATGTGCTGCGTTCTGGCCTTGGGAAAGAGGAGGATATCCTCGCTGTCGTAAACGGGAGGGCAAGAGACTGGGACTATTGTTTTTCTGAAACGGACACCGTCGAGATATATCCGATGGCAGCCAGCGGCTGAAAACGGCAAAAGGCAGCTCGGACAGCCCGGCATGGATCTGGCCCTGTGCAGGTCATTTCAATACCAGATACTCCTTCCCCCTGGGATCTATCATGAGGTATTCTTCAGCCGTGATAAGTACAGGGACCGTTTGCATCTCATCGGGGAACCTGAAACTGTGGGTCTTTCCGATCGGTTCTGCTTTGTCTCCAGATATTTCGGCGGATCCTTCCCCATAGTAAACCGATCTTCCGTCATCGAATATTTTGGCTTTCAGCTCTGCCGACTGGGGACTTCTTGAATTCCAGCCCGAGCTGACTGAGCATATGACTTCGATGTGTCCGGCCTTTTTAAAAATATTGACCCTTACCATCCAGTTTCCCTTTATTTTCATGTGATCTATCATAAGCTCTATGTGGCTGCCGCTGAATCTGTCCCATATGCCGGGTTCTATGGCTGTCCTTCGAGCCATAAGGCTGACAACGGAAGCTGCAAGTATCCTTGCCTGCTCCTTTTCATGTGCCTCATATGCAGGCTTCGTATAGATCCTGTAACCCACGAAAACCAGAGAGGCCATGAATACAATTCCAAAGAAAGCGGCCAATATTTTGTGAAGCGCGGATGATCTGTTTTCATTCATAATGCGAAGATTATACTCTATAGAGGCAGGAATCTTCGGATTCATTCAAATAAGTCCGGAAGAAAACGATAAAGTGGTAGAATTAACGGCGGTGATCAATATGAACAGAAAAATGCTCAGGGACGAAATATGGCTTCTTAGTTCACTTTTTAAATGGTCTTTGCTTTCGATAATGGCCGGCGCAGTAGTCGGGACATTCGCGGCAGGTTTTTTGATATCGCTCGACTGGGCGATCGGATATGTCTCCTCGTTAAGTTGGTGGAGATACTTTCTGGTATTTCCTGCTCTTTTATTCAGCCTCTATTTTGTAAGGCTCCTCGCGCCGGAAGCCTCGGGCCACGGAACAGAGAAAGTGATAGATGCAGTGCACCGGCGGGCAGGAATAATCGACTTGAAGGTTGTTCCCGTAAAGCTGATAGCAACTGTTGTAACCATCGCGGCAGGAGGTTCTGCCGGCAAAGAGGGCCCATGTGCACAGATAGGGGCCGGTCTAATGTACGGACTTTCCAAAATATTCAGGCTCGATGAGTCAGACAGGAAAAAACTGGTGATCTGCGGTATTTCGGCAGGTTTTTCCGCCGTCTTTGGGACTCCAATTACAGGTGCAGTATTCGGGGTCGAGGTGCTCTTTGTCGGACAGATGTTTTATGACGTCTTGCTTCCATCCTTCATAAGCGGCATAGTCTCGTGCTTTGTAGCTGCATATTTGGGAGCCGGACATCTGCCTGAGTTTGCCGTCAACGTTCCCCTGCTTGCTCCCGGCCTTATAGGCTGGTCACTCTTCGCGGGGATCTTTTTCGGTACCGTCTCAGTTTTCCATATAGAGTGCCTTCATGCAGTAGATAAAAAATTCAAGTCACTTAGAATACCGGATTGGCAGAAACCTCTTCTCGGCGGAGCGATCCTCCTGGCATTGAGCGCACTCTTTGGGCCCCGGTACCTTGGTCTCGGGATGAATACGGTAGATGAGGCTATTAGGGGATATGATCTGCCGGTGGCGGCCTTTGCCCTCAAGTCTTTTGCAATGGCGGTCACCCTCTCATGCGGAGGGAGCGGGGGAGTGCTTACCCCAACTCTCTTTGTCGGAGCTGCGGCCGGTTCGCTCTTTGGAAACCTCTTCGGACTTGACCCCTCAGTCGGCAGCGCCCTTGGCCTTGCCGGTGTTCTGGCGGGGTCTACCAACACTCCCATAGCGTCGACGATACTAGCGATGGAACTCTTCGGAGCACCGATAGCACCTTTTGCAGGACTTGTGTGCGCGGTATCATATGTTGTAGCCGGACACAGGAGCCTATATCCGAGTCAGGTGATGCTGAGGCCTAAGGCCAGGACCTTCGTCAGACGAAGTGTGGACGGGAAGTCGAGAATAACCGGCCGGTTCGAAGGAGTATCATACGGAAGGATCATCCGTTTCCACCTTGAAAAGGTATACAGCAGAATAATCAAAAGAAAATAGCAGCTTCCGGGACAGGAGATGTTTGAATGGATATTGAAAAGATCCCGAAAAAAACGATCAACAACATACTGACAGCCATTGCTGCTCTTTTCCTTATGTTCTGGGCATGGAAATGGTTCGGTCCGGGATCAGCTGAAATCAGGCAGAGCGGAGAAAGCCAACTCAGCCGAAGCGGCCTGAGCTTCGCGGATCTTATATGGATCAGCGTTGCAGTGACTTCTGCGGGTTATCTTCTTTGGAGAGGGCTAACAGTACTTTTTTGGCACAAGTACTTCAAGGACGAGGGTCCTCCGGACGATATGGATGAATAAAGATCACAGTCTGTGATATCCTGAGACTTCTATGCTTTTTTCAGAGGCAACCGACATCACTTGTTCTTCATCTTCGCATGGATAACTGCAGGCAAGTCCGCAGCTTGAAGAAATCTCCCTGGGGACTGGGACGATTTTTACTTTTAGCCCCATCTTTCTGCATGATTTTTCGAAATAGAGAGCCATGTGGGTCGTATCAAATGTCGCAATGCATTCCAATTTGTTCCACCGCCTTGCTGTGACATAAACTTGTTATTCCGCAATTATACGTGGACTTTTGGCATTTTGACAGATAAAATTCACTAGTCGACTTACTTATTAAGTTTCATTTTTTCCAACTATCAGAGGGGGTAAAGAAATAATGTTTCCAGCAAAAAAAATCACAATAAGTTTTTTGTCCGTGCTTTTCCTTTCACTATTTATAACAGGTGCGGCATTTGCTCAGGATGTAATGGGCTGCGTCGATCCTCAGAGGATAATGTTCCAGCATCCTAAATTTGAGCAGATACAAAAACAGGTCCGTGATGTTACGAACAAGAAGCAGGAAGAGGCTAAAGCTGCTATCGAAAAGGAAACAGACGACAAAAAGAAGGCCCAGATATTTCAGAACAAAAGAACTGAAGCTGCTAATGAAGAAAGAAAGCTTATGGAGCCCCTTTTCAAAGATATCAACCTGGCCATAAGGACAGTTGCCAATACCAAGAAGATCACGGTTGTCGTTGATAAGGGTGCAGTTTTCTTCGGCGGGACCGATATTACCGACGATGTCATTGCCCAGCTGAAGAAAAAATAGATTTAGCTGATCGATAAATATACATGCAAAGTCCCGGCACTCAATATGTGTGCCGGGACTTTGCATGTCAGGGATCTTTTTTCGGTCATGATATTGCGAGTCAAACAATGTACATTTTGATATACTTGTCCATATCAGCAAATGAGGAGGTAATGGACAATGTCATGCAGTCTGAATATCGATATACAGCAGACCACCATCCCTGACGGATGCAACATCATAATAGGCCACAGCCACTTTATCAAAACGGTAGAGGACATTTACGAGGCCCTTGTGACATCATCTCCCTCGATAGAGTTCGGAATAGCCTTCTGTGAGGCTTCCGGCGACTGTCTTGTAAGGCATGACGGAAACAAAAAAGATCTTGTTGAGGCTGCAATAGAAAATGCAAGCGCGATCAATGCCGGTCATGTATTTGTCGTTATTTTAAGGAACTCATTTCCTATCAACGTCCTTGACAGGATAAAAAATGTGCAGGAAGTCTGCCGCGTCTTTGCCGCTACTGCCAATCCGCTCCAGGTCCTCGTTGCTGAAACAGAACAGGGCAGGGGAGTTATAGGGGTTATTGACGGAGCAAAGACTGTCGGGGTAGAGGATGAAAAGGGTCAGGGATGGAGAAAGGATCTGCTTCGCAAAATAATTGGCTATAAGAGATAGACATCTCCTTATTGGCATATAAGGCCGGCATATTTCTCACATGCGCTTTTGCCGGCCTATTTTTTTATATATGCCCTTTTTTGCACCTGATCCCGATTATGACGCAGAGGGCCGATATCGCAAGACCGGGGAAAAGCGGATCCCCCGGCAGCGAAGAGAGGCTCCATATAAGTGTCCCTGAAAGGCCTGCCACAGAAGCGGCAAGTGCCCACTTTGGAGAGAGTGAACCGGGACTGAGTACGGCCGCGGCAAAGGGCAGGAATGTTCCGGATCCCCTGAGCCCCATACTGATGTAGCTCCATTCCAGGATCATCGAACCGGCCCCTGTAATGCCTGCCAGTGCGGCGGCGGCAACTATGATGCCGATCAATATCCTGTGGATCATGGTTTCTTTTTCACTGTGCTTATTCATTAATCTTGCAGGAGCAAGGTTCTTGATAATGTTGGTGGATACTCCTAGGATAAGGCCTGAGGCACAGCCGATGACAGTGATCAGTATGCCTCCCCATATTATTCCTCCGAGGAAGGGGGGAAAAGAATCCATTATGAACCATGAAAGGACTTCATCGGGTCTCATTTCAATGCCTCTTGCCCTTACGGCAAGACCTACCCAAGCTCCAAGAAGACCCATCGGAGGCATCAGGATAGCGGAGGCGAAGGCACCCTTCCTGGCAGTATCCGCATCTTTGGCTGCGGCAAGTGACTGGATGTAGATCTGTGTGGTGAATACCCCCACTATCATCGAAGCCAGGTAGCCTATCTCCGGGACAAATCCTCTCCCGAAGGGGTTGAACCAGGGATCAAATGAGAGACTTGAAGCTACGTATCCGAAAGTGCCTCCGCTCAGTATTGCCATTACGAAGCAGGAAAACAGAACGAAATAGAGCAGGACGATCTTCGCCCCTCCGAGTGTGCTGAAGCTTCTCAAACCTCCTGCGGCGATGAAGCCTATTATCGAAATGCCTGCAAGGAGGGAAGCGGAAAGGGATGAGATTGGAAAGAGCCCCTTCAGCAGTGCTATGCAGGAGAGGAACTGGGCGGCTATGGATATGAAGGTGCCGATCGTAGAGGAGAGGGTAGCGGTGAATGAAATGTACCTTCCGCATACGCTCTCTTTTCCGCCGTAGTTCTCAGCGAGATAATCGGCTACCGTTGTAACGTTTGAATTCCTGAGCGGAACGGCGAACCTCAGCCCAAGCAGGAGGCAGCCTATGCCGCCCCCCAGTGTGAACCATATCGCAGTCAGTCCGTAGGTGTATGCCATCTGTACAGTGCCCACTGTCGAAGCTCCTCCGACAAGTGCGCCGAGAAGTATCCCCGTCACTCCGGCAGCGGAAGACTGCCTTCCGCCAAGGGAGTAGTCTTTGGTTCCCGATGCCCTTGTCCCGATAAGAGTTCCGGCTGCTGCGAAAATAACAAGAGTTGATATGGCGGCCAGGTAAAAATAAAACAATACTCCACCCCGTCTCTCATAAATACTGAGATATATTACCTCTTTTAAAGACTGAGCGCTATTATATAACTTGTGGCCGAGATGCCTCTCTGATACTCTTTACCCGGAGGATGAAAAAATGGCAAAAAAAGAAATGAACAGGTATAAATGCAGTGAATGCGGGTATATGAGCCTGACTATGGTAGGCAAATGCCCCAAATGCGGAGTATGGGGAAGCATGGAGGAAGAAGCCCCGATCAGCATGACTAAGGAGGGAGTACCTCCTGACGTAAAAGCCGCTTCGCCCCTCAGGGGGCTTGACGTCGAGGAACAGGAGCGCGTTTCGTCAGGGATAGCTGAGCTTGACAGAGTGCTTGGTGGAGGATGGGTCCCGGGCGGAGTGGTTTTGCTTGGAGGCGAGCCCGGTGTCGGCAAGTCGACTCTGCTGCTTCAGGTATGTGCGCAGATGGCGAAGGGCGGGAAAAAAGTACTGTACATATCAGGGGAGGAATCCTCAGGACAGCTTGCGATGAGAGGCAGGAGGCTTGGTCTCATGCCGGAAGGGCTCTATCTTCTCTGCGAGGATGACCTGCCGTCATCGCTGAAGGCCGCGGAGGAATATGATTTTGTTGTTGTGGACAGCGTACAGGCTTTCAGGGCCGACGCAGAAAACGGATGGGCGGGCTCTCCGAACCAGGTGAGGGGAGTTGCCTCAATGACGGTCGAGATGGCAAAAAACTTCCGTGTACCTACTGTCATGGTCGGGCACATTACAAAGCAGGGACAGATCGCAGGTCCGAAGCTGCTCGAACATATGGTCGACGTCGTGCTTCTTTTCTCCGGAGAACAGAACTCGCCCAACAGGCTGCTTAGGGCTGAGAAGAACCGTTTCGGAAGCACGGAGGAACTGGGAATATTTGAGATGTCTGAAAAGGGTCTGTTCCCGGTACTTGATCCAAGCAGGCTCTACTGGGACGGGACCGACCTGGGAAGCTCGGGAGTTGCGATATCTATGGTGCTTGAGGGATCGCGTTCCCTTGCCGCGGAGATACAGGCGCTTGCCTGCAATTCACCCTTTCCTTATCCTAAACGGACCTCGAGGGGGCTTGAAACGAACAGGCTCCAGCTCCTTCTCGCAGTACTTGAAAAGAGGTGCGGCATCTTTTCAAGGAGCAGTGACGTATACCTTAACATTACGGGCGGACTGACGCTTCGCGACCCGGCGGCGGACCTTGCAGTATGCGTGTCCCTTGCCTCTACGCTTAAAGATATCCCTCTTCCCGCAGATGTCTGTTTCATAGGCGAAGTCGGGCTTGCCGGGGAGGTGCGTCCTGCCGGAAGGACGCTGATGAGGCTGAAGGAGGCATCAAGGCTGGGGTTCAAAAAAGCAGTCATCAGCAGAAGGAGCCCTAAAGACGACTACCCAATGGAGACGATAAGAGTGTCGACACTTAATGAAGTTCTTGGGATCTTTCTGAAGGGTTGAACCCATTTGTGAAACTGCGACCAAAAGGCTGACAAGCTCTAGGTAAGCGAGCGTAGAACCTTAAGAACCGGCCCCTCTCCGTCGTTCCCGGACGATCCTAAACGGGAATCCAGCGGCTTGAGGTTTAGGGTCTAAAAAGTTAGTCATAGCAAAGATTTAAAGCCACT
>DAITML010000042.1:0-12055 GCA_036835165.1 Synergistaceae bacterium
GGAACATTGGGGCAGAGGGACAGCTCTGTATGGGAGCTATCGCCACAGTGGCCGTGGTGAGGTTTTTCTTTGTTGACAACTGGGCATTGATGTTCATTATCATGTTCATCACAGCGGGCGTAGCCGGAGGGCTCTGGGGAGGGCTTGCCGGCTTCCTTAAGGCAAGATGGAACGTCAATGAGACTATAACTACTCTGATGCTGAACTATGTCGCGATAAACATCTCTGAATACTTCATCTACGGGCCATGGAAAGATCCTATGAGCATGGGATTTCCATTTACTGCAAATTTCCCGGATGCTGCGAGGCTCTGGGTCTGGGGAAACACAAGGATCCACGCCGGCATTTTCATAGCGCTGGCAGCAGCCGTGATCCTTCAGGTGATACTCAAAAGGAGCAAATGGGGATATGAAATAAGGGTAATAGGCGAAAATCCCCGGGCCGCACGTTACGGAGGCATGGATATAGCCGGGAACATCCTGCTTGTTACCTTCATCGGAGGCGCGATAGCCGGTCTGGCCGGCATGGGGGAGATAGCCGGACTGCACGGGAGGATGAGCAGGGGCTTTACGATGGGGTACGGCTACACAGGCATCATTGTTGCATGGCTTGCAAGGCTTTCCCCGATCTATGTGCCATTGGTATCCTTCCTCATGGGCGTCCTGCTGGTCGGAGGGGATACTCTCCAGGTCGTTATGGGTCTGCCGATGGCAAGCCTCCAGATACTGCAGGGGCTGATCCTCTTTTCAGTGCTTGCCGCAGAGACGCTTTCAAGATTCAGGATAAAGATCGTAAGAGTTTCAGCAGGTACTGCGGAGGAGGCAAAATAGATGGATTTCCTTATAGCTATACTGGCTTCCGCGGTAAGAAGCGGTACACCGGTCCTTTACGCAACCCTGGGGGAAGTGATATCCGAAAGAGCCGGGGTCATGAACCTGGGCCTCGAGGGAGTAATGCTCGTCGGAGCCTACACCGGATTCGCCGTCACAAGATCGACAGGTGACCCCTGGCTCGGCATTCTGGCATCATTTGCGGCAGGTGCGGCGATAACACTGATCCATGCATTTCTTTGCATAACCCTGATGTGCAACCAGGTAGTGAGCGGGCTTGCAATGGTACTGACAGGCTATGGACTGAGCGCCCTTCTCGGAAGGGGAGTCATTGGCGAAACGATATCGGGCATGGCTCCCTTCAGGATGCCCCTACTCGGGGACATACCCTTTATAGGTCCTATATTTTTCCAGCACAACACAATGGTTTACCTCTCATACGTGCTTATTGCCCTGCTCTGCTGGTTCCTTTTCAGGACACGGCCGGGACTCAACCTGAGAGCCGTCGGGGAGAATCCCCGGGCAGCTGATGCAATGGGGCTTCCCGTAACTGCCATCAGGTACTTCTACTGTATGTTCGGGGGCGGACTTGCGGGAATAGGAGGAGGATACCTCTCGGTCGTCTACGCACAGATGTGGATCGAAGGCATGACAGCCGGAAGGGGATGGATAGCTGTAGCCCTGGTTATCTTCGGACTTTGGAATCCGGCCCGCGCTGCTTTGGGGGCATATCTTTTCGGAGGGGTAGAAGCGCTCCAGCTGAGGATGCAGGCGATGGGCTCAAGCATTTCAGCCTCGCTCCTCCTGACTTTGCCATATCTGATGACTATCATCGTCCTGACACTGGTCGCAATAAGGGCCGGCAAGGGCATACTCCTTGGAGCCCCCGCCGCACTGAGCATCCCCTTCAGACGGGAAGACAGGGACTAAAGCAGCAACTGCACTTTAATAATGGGCTGACCGCTTGATAAGGGTATCAGCCCTTTCGCTTTTTTGTTGTTTATCCGGAAACTCGGAAGGAGGCAGCGATTTTGCTGGAAAAATATGCCCAGGAAATTTCTGAATACCTCAGCGGATTGATGGGCAGGAGCATAATAATTACTGATATCAACGGAATAATTATCGGCTCCCCCGCAAAGGAGAGGCTGGGTGAATTTCATCCGCCCTCTTTGCCATGCATAAAATACAAAAAAATGAGTTTCGATGATGAAGAGGCTGCACGAAAACTTGGGGTATGGTACCCCGGCTCCACCTTACCTCTTTTCTTCAACGGACAGGTTATCGGGACCGCAGCGATCGCCGGCGAACCGGAGCTGGTCCTCCAGTTTTCCACTCTTGTAAAAAACCAGATAGAAAGCATGCTTCGCGAAAAAATATACTCCCCGGTCCTTACATCGTCCCAAAGGAAGGTCGATGAACTGGTTCAGGACATAAGCTCGTTCGACCCGAGAAGAGACAACCTCTCAAATCTTCCGGAGAGGGCGGAAAGGCTCGGCATAAGGCTTGACGTTCCAAGAGGGGCCATAGCTATTTTCTTCTCAAACTTCAGGGGACTTGGCCTCGAAAAAAACCCCGTGCGCTTATCATACAAAAGTAATACTGACCCTATCTCGGATGAGATGGACTACGGCGCGACACATTCCAGAGTAATAGAAATACTCAGGGAGGTCTTCCCAGACCCCCAAAACATAATTGCTTCGGTTTCGAGGGACAGGTTCGTGATCTTCTGGAAACTTGAGAAGAACAGGGAGGGAGAACCTCTCCCTGTCGAACTGGATCGCGTAAAGGCCCTTTCGGAGGAAATATGGGAGAGGCTGAAGGACGCATCTATTGAAACCATTATAGGAATAGGCCATCCGGCGCAGAATCTCTATGAGATGCCCTTTGCCTACAGCAATGCGTGGGAAGTCGTGTCAATTGCAGAGAAATTATTGATGCAGACCGGAGTATATTCATTCAACGAGATGCTTCTTGAACACCTTCTGCTCTCAGTCAATCCGCATTACTCCCTGAAGTTCATTGAAAAAAAACTTGCGGAATGCGGGGAGGAAACAGACACCGCAGATCTTCTTCAAACATTTTCGGCTTACTGCGAATGTTTTTTCAGCAAGCAGAAGGCAGCGGAAAAGATGCACCTGCACAGGAATACCCTTGCATACAGGCTTGCAAAGGTTGAGGAGAGGTACAACATCTCAGTCGATAATTTTGAGGAGGTCATATCCTTTTACCTTATTCTCCTTATGAAACGCCTTGGAGTATCGGGAGGAAAAAAAATCGAAGAATGATCGATCCCCATACCACAGAAAAGTGAATACGGCATCGGCCTCCGCATATGCGGAGGCCGATGCTTTCCCGGATGTTTTAAAGGCCGTTGGGAGGCTCTTTACTTTGCGATCTTGTCCGAGATTTTTTTCATTTCTTTTTTGAACTCATCCATCAGGTCCTTGCCCTTGCTCTGGTCAAGCTGTCCCCATGTCGCCGCGAATGCGTCCATCATTGGTTTGAGTTCTTTCGGGGTATACATGTGTACCTGTATCCCCTTCTTCTTCATCAGGTCAAGATATTTCTGGTCGTTCGCCTTTGCGTTCGTGATGCTGAGTGCTGCCTGTTTGCTTACAGCCTGCTGCAGGACCTTACGGTCTTCAGCAGAAAGTTTTTTCCAAACTTTGTCGCTGATCATTATGCCAAGGCATTCCGTGTTTTTGTTGAAGTTGTACCAATGTTTGATAACATCTCCGAACGTTGTGTAGGCAGCGACGATAGAATATCCGGTATCGCCGTCGCAGACACCTGTCTGCATAGACTGGTATACGTCGGCGAATGGGATGGAGATCGTCCGGAAACCGGCACCTTCGAGAGCTGTCTTGAATACATCCATATTGGGTATGCGAAGCAGAAGTCCCTTGTCGACCTTCGGATTGAGCGGTTCCTTCATTGGCTTAACAGTGCCTATGCCGACCATTCCCTCAAGGTACATCCCGAGAAGTTTTACTCCCAGGCGTGAATTGAATTCGTCCATTTTTTTGAAGAACCAGCCATTTGGGTCGTATACGTTCGCTACCTGCTCATAGCTGCTCGTATAACCCTGAACGTATATCAGGTCCATCCTGTTGTCAAACTGGCTGGGGAAGGATATGCAGGCCATTTCAACAGTGCCCCTGATAAGTTCCTCATATACGAGTGAATAATCTCCAAGCTGATTAGCGGGGAAGACCTTGATCTGGACTCTGTTGTTGGTCTTCTGTGCAACTTCCTTTGCGATCTCGTTCATCGAAACCGTGGCAAAATGTTCCGGGGGGTTCTGTCCGGCAAACTTAAGGACGACCGGAGCCGCTTCTGCGGGCTGTACAATACCGGTCAGCGAGAACGCGCAAAACATAGCAACTAATGTAAGCAAGATAAAACGCTTTGAAACTGTCATCCCTATCACTCCCAATTTTTTATTGTTTTGTGGATATACTCATTTGTGTCCGGAAGCCAGAAGAGAAGCTGCACACTCCGGCAAAAGCCTGAGATCGGTAACTATCCCTATGCCCATCCTCTCAAGATCCGACGAGACCTCTACAGGGACTGTCCCTTCTTCGGTATTCTGGTTCAGGACCCCTCCCATGCATATCGGTATGGAAACATTCTGTTCTTCCATCTCGTCCAGTACGTTTCTTGCGTACTCAAGCGCCATGCCGTTGTGGGTGCTGATAAAAATGATCTCTGCACCGGACCTGACGCCGGCAAGGACTACCTCGTCCGGATTTCTCTCCGCACCTATGTTCACGGCACGACACCCTGCTTGCTGCAGCAGTTTATCGATAAGCAAAAGCCCATGCTCGTGTACATCGGTCGATGCAAGAAGCACTCTGCGTCCAGAGAGCTTCTCCATTACTTCCCTGCTTCTAAAATATGGAGTCCATATGTCGACCTGCTCAAGAGTCTTAGTGAAAATATCATTTGGTATAGACAATGATTCTCCGGCAGGAGCAGTACCATTTTTTGCGGATGGATTGAGCGTATCTTCAAAAGCCCGCGGTCCCATGGATTTCAGAACGTAAAGCATCTGGACCGCATCTTTCGTATTTACTCCGCAATCTTCCAGATATGAAAGCGCATCGTTGAATATCCTTCTGCCTTTTCTGCAAACTGATGCGGCAAATTTTCTGGGCTCGGTGAAATCAAAATGAGGATGCATCCTTCTGGCAATTTCTTCTATCTCTCTTCCCCACAGCTGGACCTCGCAGATCTCCTCAAGCGAGGGAGCCCGCTGTGCTTCTGTAAAGGGTACGGGCAGGACTGCGTGACCGGTGGGGCATTCTATCTGAGTCATTATGTCCCAAAGGAGGTATTCCGCGGTAAGTGCGCGGTTTTTTTCAGGATCACTGTGTGAGGATATCGTATCTCCGTAGAACATAGAGCCAACGCAGTCATGGTCGTGGATCTCGTCCAGCGCAAATATCCACCCGGATCTTTTGACCGGGTCCGAAACAAGTCCGCCGACACAGTGGGCAAGTTTAGCCCCCAGAAGGTCTTCGACTATGTACTTTTCAAGATAGGCCCAAGCCGCGCTTGTACTGCAGTCAAGAAAAAGCGCCCCGAAACCGTCGTCCAGGTATGAATGCATCAAGGTCCCCTTTTCCCTCAAAAACCCCATGATCCCTATAGCCTTCACCGTCTCGACTGTAGTAATGTCCTTGCGTTTCCACATCGGGGCCTCATGGGCAAAGAACTGGGATAAGTTGCCTATCGTGGTCACTCCTGCCTCAAGCGCAGATACTGCATTTTCCGTTGAAGCAGGAAAACCTATGATGAAATCCCCCATGTGCGGCTGTATGGGAGCGGCCTGGCCGACCTGCATCCAGTCCTCACGCGTCTCAAGGTATGGGCCGCTTTCCTGTGGGGCAGATTTTCTCAGGTCCTTTGGAAGAGACATCCTTCTGTCAAGACAGATCCCCGCCCTGTCAATAATGAAACCGTTGCTTTCGGCAAAATCATAGGCGGCTTTAAGACTGCAGGCTGTTTCATGCCACGTATTCATGCCTATGTGCGCATGGAACATGATATGCCTCTCTTTGATGCTTCTGCGTTTATATTCAAGTTCAGAGGAGACTCCATATTTTTCCATAAACAAAGAGCGCCCTATCTTTACCGAAGAGGCGATCTCTCTGGAATCGCAAAGGACCTCCTCCATCTTTGGAAGATCGGCTGATCCTATAAGCTTTTTTATCTGCTCTCTCTGTTCAGTCATTATCATTATCTCCATCCGCATAACTTAAATTTACATTGTAATTAACTTTATTATTGTTTCTTATTTTTCATATCTTTAAAGATTTTAGCTTAATGGTTTAAGATAGTCATTGTGACCACTACATGAAAGATCAACTTAAGAACGTCAGTTTTTTATGCATTGAGCACAATAAAATTTGATGGATCAACAAACTTACAAAGACAGAGACCTGCTATTGTGCATCTTTCACAATAGCCCTGCATTCCATAGAAAGAGAAAGGAGGGCTGATAGGTTATTCTCATCACCTGCATAGCTGAAATCTTTGTCCGTTACGATCTTTACATCAGGAAACCCCATCTTGTCGGCCAGTTTCATCAGATACATTGTCACTGCGTTCTCGGCGTCTTCCATAAGTTTGGGGAAGTCATCTGAGGATATGGTGGATTCAGGTAGAAATGCTGTAAAGCTTTCGTCGCTGAAACTGTGCATGATGAATACCCTGCAAGCAAGCCCTATAGAACTTGTTGCGGCTCCCACGGCTCCGGCCACTCCGCAGTTTTCAGGCACGATTATCTCAAAGCCGCTCTTTATCCCAAGTTTCGCAAAAACCTTAGCGGGAGTCCCTACATAAACCCTAGGCAGATGACAGGCCCCTGGCGCAAATTCGCTCACCGATGATTCCAGCATCAAATGAGCCTTCCCTGCCACCGCGCGCGCAATATCCAGGCCTCCGGCACCTGACATTTTTCCCGTCAGGCAGGAGGCTGCCTTTGATATCTCCGGGGCACCGACTGTTGACAGTCCCATTGCGTTGAATGCATCGGTAGGTGTGTATGAGTAACCCTCTGCCATCCATTTTCCAAGAACCGGCCTGCGGCCTGTAATATTGGACGATAACGCATTTGACCCATCTTCTGCCAAAGATATATGTATACCTTTGACCTCATCAGGATCCTGAAAAATATCTCTTATGACTTCTGCTTCCGTAATATCCTTCTCCTCAGCTATCCTGCACAGGGGGACAGATCTTTCAGGTCCTATCACAACATCCTCCATCCCGCGGATCTCAGCCCTGCTGTCTCCGCCCAGAGCAATGCTCATAATGTCAAGAGAAGGGATCATGGTCCTGTAATTCCCTATCTTAGCGCCTTCCCCGCTGAATACGGCTCTCCCTCCGCACATTCTCCCGATGTCTGTTGATGTGCCTCCGATATCTGCAACCAGAAAACTTTTCAGGCTGTCTTCCCCGGCCATATGATAAGCACCTCTCAGGCTTGCGGCAGGTCCCGAATAAATCATTTCAATGGGGACCATTTTGCACCAGTCTGAAGGTACAAGGGTGCTGTCGCTCCTTAGAAACATCACGGGACATGACAGCCCGTATTTTTTTGCGACAGAGGCTATGTCGTCGATCAGCCTCCCCGCAAGCGGAACAAGGGAGGTGTTGAGATAGGCTGTAACAGTTCTTTTTACGGAGTTTAATCGTGAATAAGAGAATTCATGGCTGCAGGTGACATGTCCCGTGCCATTTGCCAGCAATATTTTTTTTGCGGCTGCTTCGTGTCCCGGATTCCTCGGTGAGTAGATTGAAGATACCGTAAAGAGTTCGCCCTGCCTGCCCTTAACAAAATTTTCCACGGCTGCCCGGTCTAAAGGCTCTCTTTCGTTTCCCCATCCTGTGTGTCCCCCCCTCACCTTCAGCATTGATTGCGGACTTATCGTTCCCAGAATGTCCGAGACAATGTGAGGATATTTGTCAAAACCTATGAGGATAAGGTTTGACGGGTCTCCTTTGCCTTCCAGCAGCGCATTTGTCGAAACCGTAGTCGAAATGTTGAGCGAAGCCACTTCGTTTAACCTTCCGCCGAGATCGCTCAAGATCAAGCCAAGCAAGCTGTCTATTGCTTCTGCATAAGATGAGTGACGCGTGGGCAGCTTGGCGTAAGACATCATCTTTTTTCCAATACAGTCATACAGCACGCCGTCTGTATTAGTGCCGCCAATATCTATACCAATGTTGTATCTCGGGCCTGACGTATTATTCATGGCTTTGCCCTCCCGGATAAAAATGGCCGCTTTCCATAAATTTGTTGTTTAATATGGCAGATGAACATTATAATGTTCTTATTGTTAATGCAGCTTAAGCGGTTTATTTTTATCCTATATAATACAGAGTCATATGTCATCATTGCCTGAGCACAAACAAGACACTGAAGAGCACATGGACACTGTGCAAGTTGCATATTTTTTTTGACATGCTGTAATGGGTCGTTTTTTAGCATAGATGGGAGAGCAGATTAACGAAATGCAGAGATACTTCAAATCATTCGCCCTGATTTTGTCATTGTTTTTCATTATCCACCCAATGGCTGCATCGGCGTCTCCTTCCGAAGCCCTTAAGGAGGCACGGGCTCACTATGACCAGTGGGGATTTGCCCATAAGGAAGGCATAGTGCTTGTGCTTTCCGGAGGAGGAACGAAGGGTCTCGCACATATCGGGGTCCTTGAGGTACTTGAGCGTGAAAACATCCCCATTGCGGCCATTGTCGGGACGAGCATGGGAGCCATTATAGGCGGCCTTTACGCATCTGGTTACAATGCAGAAGATATGAGGGAGATAATTTCCGACGTAGATCTTATGGAAATAATATCCAACAGATCCTCTGCCGAAGCAGCGGATGTCAATTACAACAGGCCTCCCTCAAGCGGTTCGGCTGTCTTCAACGTGTTCATGGATGAAAACAAAAAACCCCGCAGCAACAGGGGGATGCTCAGGGCAAAGGGACTCTACGCATTTCTGAACGAGATAACTGCCAAGGTTACCGTAACTGACTTCAACATGCTGCCTATACCCTTCGCTGCCATTGCGACAGACCTTGAAACAGGCGAAACAGTGGTACTGAGGGATGGGAACCTTGCGTCAGCTCTTCGTGCCTCACTTTCAATACCCGGCATATTCGAACCTTGGGAGATGAACGGAAGACTGCTGGTCGACGGAGGACTTAAGGCTAATCTGCCTGTGCTCGAAGCAAAAAAAATGTTTCCGGGGCATCCTGTCGTGGCGGTAAACCTGTCACCTGAAAATATCACCAAAAACCGGGAAAACCTTCGTTCAATGATAGAAGTTATGGCTCAGACAGTAGAGATCCTTATGACCCACCAGGTCAAAGTCAATGCTGCGGCAGCGGATCTCCTTATTGCGCCTAAGGTCAAAGATTTCGGTATCCTGCAGTCTGAGGGCTATGATGAGATCATAGCAAGAGGAATTGCCGCCACAGAACCATTCGTAGGAAAGCTTAACGATATTTCCTGCTCTCCTGATAGGGAATATTGTGAATATGCTCATATTGACCCGCCTTCATCGGTCAAGCCGACCGTAGCAGAAATAAGGTTTGAGGGTGTACCCGAGAGTATAGCAAAGATACTTTATTCAAAGTATGACCACTGGATAGGCAAACCGTTGGATATGGGGACCCTCGCTGATGCCGTCAAGCTTTTATCTACAGGAGACGATTTCGTTTCTGTGGAAGGGCGCGCTCAAAACCTTACTGATGACACAGTGGCAGTAGTATTCTCGATAGAGAGGCCTTCAAAGTACGAATTTGGCCTGAGCGGATATGCAAGCAACACATATCCCGACAACTGGATATCCTTCAGCGCTCAAATGAGAGATATTTTCCTCGAAGGAGATGTCGGTTCCGCGGAATTCAGATTCGGTTCCAGGTGGGGAGCAATGCTGAGATACTTCACCCCAAGGACAAAGCATGACACACAGCTCGGAGTAGTATTCTCGGCCCGCCAGGAAGGCATGGAACCATTGAATGCCCCAAGTAATGATTTCGAGCGTTATACGGGAAGGATCGCCTGGTACAGGGATCTGTCAAGAAATTCCAGACTGGGTCTCGGTTATGCCCTGGACAGGACAAACGATGTCCGCGAACAGACTCTTCACGGACCATACATTAATTTCTATTTCAACAATCTTGATGATCCGGTCCTTCCAACCGAAGGATTTTCCGTCAATTCCGACATATGGTTCCCCATAGGTGAAACCGCTGTCACACATACGCGATTCCATATTTATCTGCCCGTCTGGCCTACCTGGAACGTCATCCTCTCAGGCGGCCTGAAGACCGGAGACGCAGATGACCCTGCATATGCAGCTACGCTTGGGACCAACGAAGAACTGTACAGCCTCGCCGCTCATCCTCTGCTTGGTGATCAGGCATACTGGGTACACCTGGGGGCCGCAAAAACAGTAGCAAGATCCTGGTGGGGGGGCATAAACCTTGAGGTATTCGGAAACTTCGGTCAGGCCATGAGGGAGTGGGAGAACGACAAAAGCTGGTGGGAAACAGGCATAGCACTCTCCGCTCCTATGACCAACTTCAGTTCAAAAGTAATGATCATTTACGACCAAAGCGGAGAGTTCACATTCGGCTATTCAATAGGCGTTCCCATGTGGTGGAACGGTCCTCTCCCATAACAGGCACAGCGCTGAAAATGGAGGAACGAAACTAAGAATAACAGATCCTGATCAGGTATCATATATTCTTCCAGTGCTTGAATCCCTTGCCCATTACTTCTGATGCTTCTGACACGACCATGAATGATTTGGGATGGTTTTTCGCCAGATAGCGCTTAAGGACCATGGTCTGCCTCGGAGTCAGAAGGCACATTATTGTGGGACGCGATTCTCCTGAAAAACCACCTTCTCCGTAGAGAAGGGTGGATCCCCTGCGAAGCTCGTCGGAGATGTATTTAACTACCGGCTTGGTTTCTTTTGTCATTATCAACACCAGGCGGCGTTTGTCGAAGGACGAAAGGACGCTGTCGATGCTCTGTCCGGAGACATAACTTGAGACAAATCCGTACAGCATCTTTTCCATTCCTACGATCCCCATAGATCCGCCCAGGATAAGCATATTTATATAGAAGCTGAAACGGCCGACCTCGATCCCGTACCTCTTTCTGAGTACGGCGATCACAATATCCATACCCCCTCCGCTTACTCCCGTCCTGAAAATCAGGCCTCCTCCCAGCCCCTTGATCAATCCTCCTGCGATAGCCACAAGGAACATGTCGTTGATGATGGGGAACTTGATGAACTGGAGGGCTTCCAGCAGAAATGAGATAAGCAGGACATTGTATATCGTCCAAAGCACAAAACGCCTCGAAAGTTCCTTCCAGCCCCAGGCCAGGAGAAAGACATTGGCGACAAGGGATGATATGGAGGGTGCCAGGCCAATGGTGTACTTAAGTATGATCGCTATGCCCATCACCCCTGCATCAGGGAAACGGTAGGGCAGGGTAAATCCTATAACTCCTATGGTATAGAGCAGTGAGCCCAGTGTGGATATGACGAATGTCGACCATTCGCTCATTACGAATAATTCGAATTTTAAAGCAATATGTGTCAGCCTGTGTTTTGCCTTCACGCGCATTACCTCTCTCCTGGAAAATCCGGATAACGATAGACCCAAAAGTTGATTAAATCAACGCTTATTTTACTCATTGGACAATATGTGCTATCCTTTCTATTTGCAAACTTCCTGCTGTGATAGAATATGCAGCAGAATCATCTTACAGGAGGAATAAATAAATGGCCGCACCTATGCAGATAAGTCTCGAAGAAATAATTACAATGCTTTTGTCAAGAGTGGAATCACTTTCGGCAAATGATGAAAACAGCAAGACAAAATCAAATATCATATACCGTGCCCTCTACAAAAAGGGACTGATCACAGAAGAAGATATCATGGATTCGGTAAAAGAGGAATACAGGATGCTCAAAGAACTGGGAGTTATCCAGGCCGAACCAAAGGATGAAATGTATAGGACGATCACAGACGGGATCCTTCAGTGGATCAAGGGAGATGTCGAGGGAATCAGAACATCAATGGCCGAATACGAGAAGAAGCTTCAGGAATATGCCCGCGAAGAGGCCGCAAAAAAACCCAAGATAGAAGTTGCCGGCGCCAATGTCCTGAACCAGCTCGACAGCATGGC
>DAITML010000043.1:0-5129 GCA_036835165.1 Synergistaceae bacterium
GAAGGGGGATGGTGCCCATGTATTTGGGAAAGGCAGACGTTAACACCTATGATAAGGGGGCGGGCAGGGAGTTTCTTGTTTCCAACGGCCGGGGGAGTTACGGTTTCTCAACGGTCATAGGAGCAAACACAAGAAGAGAGCACGGACTCCTTGTTGTCCGCCCTGAGGGAGAAACCCGGCACTCAGTGCTGGTAAGCAAGATCGAAGAGACGATTTTTCACGAAAAGAAAAAGTACCAGCTTTCCACGAACCGCTATAAAGACCTGGTCTATCCTGACGGATACAGATATCTTCAGGAATATCAAGGCAATCCATTTCCAAGCATGTTGTTCGTCATACACAGCATCCTCCTAAAAAAGTCTATTTTCATGCCACAGGGAAAAGCGTGCACCATAATCAAATACGAACTGTTGGCTGCGCCCGACAAGATCCGTATAGATCTGAGGCCTCTTTTTGCACACAGGATCAACTCAGAAGTGTGTCCTGAAGCTGCAAAGGGAGAATTTGAGGTCCTGTTTAATGAAAACAGTTCTGTAGGGGTAGAGGGAAAGGGACACAGAAGCTACTTCAGCGTTACCTCCGGGGCTTGGGCCTCGAAGCCACTTTGGTATGAAAATCTGATCTATGAACAGGACGATATCACGGAAGCCCCTTCTGTAGATCATTTGTGGTCCCCGGGACATGTGACCGACGAGATATCCGAAGGAGACGTAATTTATGTGATCCTCTCCGAAGAGCCGATGTCGATGTCGATGGACGAGATACTCTTAGTTGAAAAAGAGTGCTCCGAGAGGTTTGAAAATATTCTCGAACAAGCAAATCTTCCTGCACTGAGCAGTGCCGAGCAGGATATGATCGCAGCTTCCTACCATCTGATAGATGACAGGGACGACCCTGTTTCGCCTGTATACACAGGCTATCCGTCTGTTGAGTTCAAGGCCAGGGATACTTTCGTATCTCTTCCCGGGCTCACCCTTGCTACAGGGAGGGAAAAGATTGCGGAAAGGGCACTCAATATCTGGGCTGATATATGCAAAAATAACGACTGGGTGATGCCCGAACGAATAGCACCGGACAGAAAATGCATATTTGAAGCAGCGGACAATGGACTTTGGTTCGTTTATGCAGCCGATAAATTCACAAAGCACGTTGGGCATAAGGACGAACATTCTGCAATAAGATCTGCTGCGAGGAAGATCACAGACAGATACCTTTCCGGAATAGAAAGCCTTGATCTTGTCTGCGGTGATAATATGCTTATCGCTATCAACTCCGACGACCCCCGGAGACACTGGATGGATGCCGTTGCCGGCGGAGAGACTGTAGTCCACAGAAAAGGATACCTGGTAGAGGTCAACTCGCTTTGGTACAACGCACTGAAGACATCGGAAAAGTTTGCCATAGAAGACAACGACAGCGAAGCAGCAAAGAAGTACTCCAATTTGGCAGAAAAGTGCGCAGCTTCCTTCCGGGAAGTTTTTTGGAACAGTGAGAAAAAATGTCTCTTTGACTGGGTAGATGCTTCCGTGGCTGAAAAAGATACAGCGATAAGACCTAACCAGATATTTGCCGCTTCTCTCCCGTATTCGCCCCTTACGGACGAAATGGCAGGCGGTGTGATACGTATCTGCTGGGATGAGCTTTACACTACATATGGCCTGCGTACGCTTGACCCGAGACAGGATAAGTTCAAAGGAAGATCCGAAGGAAGGCTTGACCAGCGAATGAAGGCGCGTTTCCGCGGGATGGCATGGCCATGGCTCCTTGGTGAGTTCATATCTGCATTCCTAAAGTATAACCCTTCAAGAACCGATCTGGGATGGATATTCATGCGGCCCTTCAACTCTCACCTAAGGCACAGATGCCTGGGAGGCATAGCAGAGTGCTTCGATGGGATGATGCCTTATAAGCCGCATGGAGATGTGCTTAGTGCTATGGCTCTCGGAGAACTTTTAAGGGTTTTGCACGAAAATCTGCAGTTTGATGAGTAAAACTGGCTAAATCAGTTTGACTTTAAAGCTATATGGTATCAAAATGAAATTGGAGCAAATAATAATCTATGCTCTAATATTCACAAGTTGTTTGTGAAAAAATTTAAGGAGGCACTACTAATGGCTAAGTACAAGGTTGCAATCAACGGTTTTGGACGAATTGGGCGTCTCTCGCTCCGTTCCTTTTTTATGAACGGAAAGGACAATCTCTTTGAGATCGTAGCGGTAAACGACCTCACGCCGCCGGCATCCCTTGCATATCTCCTGAAGTATGACTCAGTCTTCCGCCGTTTTCCTGGCGAAGTTTCCGTTGACGGAGACTGTCTCGTTGTAAACGGCAAAAAGATAAAGGCAGTGGCTGAACCGGATCCTGCAAAACTGCCCTGGAAAGAACTCGGTGTAGACCTCGTTATTGAAAGCACCGGCCGCTTTACAGACGCGAACGCAGCAAAGGCGCATATTGCGGCAGGGGCAAAAAAGGTCATCATTTCTGCTCCGGCGAAAAACCAGGATGCAACGATCGTAATGGGCGTAAATGAGAAGACATATGACCCCGCGAAGCACAATATCATCTCAAATGCCTCATGCACCACCAACTGCCTTGCACCTGTATGCAAGGTCCTTCAGGAAAAGTTCGGCATTGTCGAGGGACTTATGAACACGATCCACTCCTATACGAACGACCAGGTAACACTTGACTTCCCGAAGTCTACTCTTTCCCGCGGAAGGGCGGCAGCGCTTTCTATCATTCCGACGACTACCGGAGCCGCTAAGGCTATCTCAGAAGTAATGCCGGAGCTAAAGGGAAAACTTAACGGTTTTGCGCTGCGTGTTCCGACTCCTGATGTCTCGGTAGTAGACCTCACTGTAACTCTTGAAAAGGCTGTAACTGCCGACGATGTGAACGCGGCAATGAAAGAATATGCTGAAGGGCCTCTAAAAGGGATCCTGGGATATGAACCTGACGACCTCGTTTCAATGGACTTTGTAGGAGATCCGCGTTCCTCGATCTTTGCTCCGAGGCACACCATGGTTATGGGCGACAAAATGGTCAAGGTGCTCTCATGGTATGACAACGAATGGGCATACAGCAACAGGGTGATAGACCTGGCAGAGTACATTTTCTCAAAGGGGCTTTAAACATATGAAGCTGAAAACTTTTTTGCCCGGTGACGTAACCGGAAAAAAGGTTTTGGTGAGGGTCGATTTCAATGTGCCACTTGCAGACGGCAAAGTTGCCGATCCTACAAGGATCTGCGCACACCTTCCCACTTTGAGGGCCCTTAAGGCCGCAGGAGCCAAGGTGGCTCTGATATCTCATCTGGGCAGGCCAAAGGGGACGGCGGACATGAAATACTCGCTTAAACCTGTCGGCGAAGAGCTTGCAAATATTACCGGATGGGATGTCCGTTTTGTTCCGGAGTGCATCGGTCCTGACGTTGAAAAAGCGACATCAGACTGGGGCAACGAAGTCCTTCTTCTTGAGAACGTCAGGTTCCATCCCGAAGAAGAGAAGAACAGCATGGAGTTTGCAAAAAAATTGGCAGAGAACTTTGACCTCTTTGTCATGGATGCTTTTAGCGCAGCACACAGGGCCCATTCTTCCACAAAGGCTATCACAGAGGTACTCCCGTCATTTGCAGGCCTTTTGATGGTCAAGGAAACGGATATGCTCGGAGCAGTCCGGGATGATCCCAAAAAGCCCTTCGTGCTCATACTGGGAGGAGCAAAGGTCTCCGATAAAATAGCAGTCGTAGAAAACATGTTGAAAAAAGTCGACACCATACTTATCGGCGGGGGAATGGCCTTCACCTTTTTCAAGGCGAAAGGGCTTGAGATCGGTAAGTCACTTTGTGAGGAAGATAAGGTCGAGTTTGCTTCAAAGATGCTTCATGAGGCAGAAAAACTGGGTGTGAAGATACTCCTGCCGCTTGATGTCATCGCGGCTGACGAATTCAAGGCTGATTCGGCATGGACTCTGGTCTCACCTGAAGCGATCCCGTCAGGCAAGATGGGTTTGGATGTCGGCCCTGAGACAGTGAGGATCTTCACCGAAGTGATCCTATCCGCAAAAACTGTTCTCTGGAACGGACCTATGGGCGTCTTTGAGATGCCGGCCTTCTCGAAAGGTACAGAGTCTGTGGCCAGGGCACTCGTAAAGGCAACTGAAAACGGTTCCTTCACTGTAGTCGGGGGAGGGGATTCTGCAGCTGCGATAGCTCAGTTTGGACTTGAAGACCGGGTCTCCCATGTTTCTACCGGGGGAGGAGCCAGCCTGGAGTTTTTTGAAGGAAAATTACTTCCCGGAATAGAGCCGTACGATATTAAAGAATAAAACGATCAAAGCGGTTTCGGGGGGATTTTCTGCCGAAACCGCTTTTTTTAATTTCAAGGAGGATCCAAAATGCGAAAAAAATTTATTGCCGGCAACTGGAAAATGTTCAACGGACCGGCTGAGACCCAGAAGTTCATGTCTGAGTTTGTGCCGAAAATGACCTCAGATCTCGGTATTGCCTCAAATATAGATAAAGGAATGATGGAAGTAGCAGTTTTTGCTCCCTTTGTGTCTCTCTCTGCTGCTGCAGCAGGAAAGGCCGGTTCGGGGCTGATAATAGGGGCACAGAACATGCACTGGGAGAAGAACGGTGCATTCACCGGGGAAGTATCTGCCCCAATGCTTAAGGAGATTGGCTGTACCCACGTTATAGTTGGTCACAGCGAGCGCAGACATATATTCCACGAAACAAGTGAAGAACTTCACAAGAAGTTGGTTTCTGCCCTGGAAGAGGGGCTGAAGCCGGTTTTCTGCGTCGGTGAGCTGCTTGAAGAACGTGAATCCGGAAGCACTTTCGACGTAATAAGAAAACAACTTTTTGCGGGACTGAAAGCAATGGACGGCATGGATGTTGCCGAAAAAATAATAGTTGCCTATGAACCCGTATGGGCCATAGGGACAGGAAAAACTGCAAGCAGCGAAGATGCGCAGGAGATCTGCGGATTTATTAGAAAACTTATTGCGGACACATTTGGTGAAGGGATCGCAGAAAAGGTGATGATCCTTTACGGAGGAAGCGTAAAGCCGGAAAATACGGCATCAATACTTTCTATGAAGGATATCGACGGAGTCCTTGTCGGAGG
>DAITML010000043.1:5229-11449 GCA_036835165.1 Synergistaceae bacterium
GGTCACATAAGATATATTATAGGACATTAATAATTTAATTATATATATTTCATTCTTTCCGGAATGACGCCGCGGACGCCGCCGTTCGGAGCTTCGGTGTCCCCCGCGTATCTTGGAATGAGGTGGACGTGCGTGTGCATTACTGACTGTCCCGATATCTTCCCGCAGTTTATCCCAATGTTGTAGCCCTCGGGGGAATATATCTGGTCAAGCATAGGTTTTGCTTCGTCGATCAAGTCAAATATCGCTTCGCGTTCTTCTTTTGTTATGTCAAAAAAGCTTTCTACGTGTCTTTTAACAATGAACAACATATGCCCCTTATTGACCGGCATTTTGTCAAATACTGCATAAACCAGCTCGTTGTCTAGTATATAGTCTTGAATTTCACAAAAGATACAGCCCATGTCGGTTCTCCGGTCAATCGTCCATGTCCTGGAATTTCAAAGCCGGAGCATCGCCCCACAGAGAATCCAGCCTGTAGTAGTCGCGGCCTTCCCTGCTGAGAATATTCACTACAAGGTGTCCTGCATCCATCAGACACCAGCGGCTGCTGTCTTCACCTTCAACCTTATGCGGCAGCTTCATTTCGTCAAGTTTCTCGCTTGCTGTATCGCGCAGTGTCTTCGCATGAAGATCTGAACGGGCTATAGCTACAATGAATGCTTCTGTGAAGCCGGAGACTTCGCTTAGGTTATGTACTGTAACCTCAAGCGCATGTTTTTCAATAAGAGCGTCAACAAGCGGCTTATATGGTTCGTAGAATTCCTCGATCGTTGCTTTGGATGTCGTCATAAATTCACCCACCTCGCCTTCCTTGATATTATGATGTGACTATTGTGTGCTTATTTCTATAAGTTTGTCAATGCGTCCAATTAGTTTCTGACTGTCGTGTCCGATGATAATTGATGGATAAAAGGCCTGGTTGTTTGACCTGATAAGGCTGTTGGGTATGTCCAGAAGCTTTCCAAGCGTCTTTGCCGTATTGATCGTTTCCGGCTTTGCATTTACCGGATAGACAACGTTGCTGCTTCTGTAGTCGAAATGCTTTGCGTTTGCCGACATGACCACATCTATACCTATCCTCTGAAGTTTCGCAGCTATTTCATTGCTGATCCCGGCCTTTCCGGTTCCGTTCAGCACTGCAATTGATTCGGGCATGGATCTGATAAGGCTGAGAAGTTCTGCGTTTGTCATAAGTGCTTCGGATATATTCTTATCTTCCTTTTTCACTTCGGCAGCGCCTTCTCCGGTGGTTTTTGTCTCATTGGCTTCATCCGCAGCAGATGAGTAAGAGAGGGAGAGTCCGGCATAATTGCTTGTGTTTTTGTTTTCATTTATATCTCCGGATATCAGCATTTCAATCGGCGCGTTAAGGAATTGGTTGGCAGATTCAGTATCTCCCACCCAATAGCTGAGGTTGTTTATCATGGCAGCCTGACCATGTAAGGTCGAAAAGAATATGCGCTCCCTTCCGAGTTCATTTTGTGCAAATCCGGCCAGTTGGATCGCCAGCGCCGGGGACATGTCTGTTTTAAACAGTTTCATTATCTGCGCTGTCAGTTCCGGTATCTTGACAAGGGTCCTGGGGTCATATGCTTTTTTCAGAAAAGCCTTAATGAATTGCTGCTGTCTGTGGACCCTTCCTATGTCGCCAAGGGCATCCATCCTGAACCTGACGTAATGGAGCGCCGTTTTCCCGTCCATTAACTGAAGTCCGGGTTTTATGTCTATGTCAAGCTTGCCTGCCCTGTCTACATATCTCATTTTTTTCTGGACATCTATCTCGACTCCGCCCAATATGTCCACGACTGCAGGAAAACTGACGTAGTCAATGATCACATAGTAAAGGATCGGTTGTCCCAGGTACTTCTCCACTGTCGCTTTAAGGAGGTCGGGACCTCCATAAGCGAAGGAATGATTAAGTTTCTGTACCCCATGTCCCGGTATCTGTACTCTTGTATCACGAGGAAGTGAGAGTATCCTTATGTTCTTGTCGTCAATGTCAATTGTTGCAAATAATACGGTATCAGAACGCCTGGAGCCGTCGACGTCATCCTCACCCATTATCAGGATGTTGAACCTGCCCTGTTCTTTCAGAGCTGCATAATGGGCGCTGCCGGTGTCGATCGAACTTTCCAGCGTGCCAAGTATGTCCTCAGATTTTGTGTGGAGTATCGAATAAAACTTAAGGCCGGCTCCTGCCGCTATACCGATAATTGCTATAGCCACTACTGTTGCGATCGATTTATAGTGTTTCAAATGCTTTTACCTCCATGAGAGTATCAGATATCTCTGTACAGTGAATTTTTTCTGATAAAATGTTCGACAGAGGGCGAGACAAGGAACCTGATGCTCCTCTCCCTTCTTACCCTCTCCCTCAAACCTGTACTGGATATTGCAAGAAGCGGTATTTCAAGCGAAATTATTGCAGACCTTAATTCTTCGGGCAGTTCTTCCATTCTGCTGCGTGCATATCCATATCTACTTACGGCAACAAATTTACACAGGCTCATTATCTCCTTAGGGTTCTTCCATGAGACTATGTCCAATACTGCATCCAGTCCTGTTATGAAGTAGAACTCTGCATCGGAGTACTCCGGCATTGCCTTAAGTTGTTTTAATGTGTCGATGGTATAGCTTTTGCCTGTTTTGTCTATCTCTATCCTGGATACAGAAAAGTATGGGCAATCCACAGTGGCAAGTACTGTCATCATGTACCTGTCTTCCGGTGAAGAGACCTTTTCGCCCGCTTTGTGGGGCGGCTGCCCCGTCGGGACGAAAATGACTTCAGAAAGGCCGAAAGCTGCATGAGCTTCATCAGCAGCTCGTAGATGTCCGTAATGTATCGGGTCAAATGTGCCTCCCATGATACCTATTCTTCTCTGGCAGCTGTTTGTCATTGTTTTCAGCCTCTTTTTTCTTAGACTTCCTCCGGCCCAGCATCTTCGTCCGGATCTTCTTCATTATTAATATCAGTTTCTGAAGGATAATAATCAGGGTAAAAAATGAACTCTTTGTGTCCTATGGTGATCTGGTCTCCCTCTTTTGCCCCTGCCGCTTCAAGAAGCTCCTCAACCTTGTATTTCCTCATTAGTATTGTAAATCTCGCAGCATTTTCGTCCTGGCTGAGGTCATAGCGCTCAACGGCCTTCTCCAGCCTATGGTGCAGGATCCTGAAACCTCCGCCGTGGAGAGATATGATCTGGATCTTGTTTCTGGTCCTGACAGGTACGGCCAGATCCTCCTGCCTGTCAAGAGCGTAAAGCCTTACCTCGCTTTTAGGCCTGGGGTTCTTATCTGTAAAGTCAATTATATGCCTTACAAGTTCAGGTATGCCTTCTTCTGTCAGTGCGCTCACCGCGCAGAAACTTATGCCTTCCGACATGAAATGCCGGGAGAGCTTACCGACGAGATCTTCGGGTTCATCAAGCTCATCAAGTTTGTTAGCAACTACAAAGTAGGGACGGGTGTCGAGATCATGATCGAAAGATCTCATTTCGTTTCTTACCGTTTCCAGTTCTTCGATAAGCGTGTCAAAATCCCGGCATTCAAGGCTCAGCACATGGATAAGAAGCCTGCTTCGTGCGATATGCCTCAGAAACTGTATGCCAAGTCCCTTATTCATGTGGGCGCCTTCAATTAAGCCCGGTATGTCCGCGATAACTATTCTCTCATATCCCGTTGTCAGTACACCCAGGTTGGGAGAAAGTGTCGTAAATGGATAATTTGCGATCTTTGGCTGGGCGTTGGATATCGCGGCAAGGATACTTGACTTCCCGACATTGGGAAGGCCAACGAGTCCGACGTCTGCTATAAGTTTAAGCTCAAGCCTTAGTTCGGCTTCCTCTCCGAGATCGCCGTTTTCACAGAACCTTGGAGCCTTCCTGGCAGAGCTTGAAAAGTATCGGTTTCCTCTTCCT
The DNA here is from genome assembly GCA_036835165.1 of Synergistaceae bacterium. Classification (GTDB taxonomy): domain Bacteria; phylum Synergistota; class Synergistia; order Synergistales; family Synergistaceae; genus Caenicola. The sequence continues at coordinate 9,150 of DAITML010000043.1, forward strand.
CCCCTGCCGCCGCTGGCTGCAACAAAACGGTCTCCCGGTTCTACAAGGTCAGCGAGGCCTTCGTTGGTCAGTGCGTCATAAATGATCGTGCCGCACGGTACAAGTACAACGGTATCCTCACCCATGGCTCCGTTCCTTGCGCTGCCTTTGCCGTGGCTTCCGTCGTTTCCCTTTATGTGTCTTTGATATTCCAGATCGGCAAGTGTCTGGAGATTGGTGGTGGCTTCAAAAATAATGCTGCCCCCCCTGCCTCCGTTGCCTCCGTCCGGCCCCCCGTTTGGCCTGAATCTTTCACGGAGGAAACTCATGCAGCCGTTCCCTCCCCTGCCTGCCTTAACAGAAAGACGCATAGAATCAATAAATTTCATTGTCTGTTACCCCGTCCCTTGAATACTATAAAAGGGGGCCTGATGCTAAGGCCCCCAAGTTCTATTTTTACCGGCTGTTATTTAAAGAGCTTCAGGCTCAATAGTTACAAATTTTCGGTCAGCTCTGGTTAGGAAACGGACCTTGCCTGCAGCAAGAGCAAAAAGGGTGTGATCGCGACCGATCCCAACATTGTTCCCTGGGTGAAATTTTGTGCCGCGCTGGCGTACTATAATCGTTCCTGCATTGACAAACTGACCGTCACTGCGCTTTACTCCCAGATATTTTGGCTGACTGTCCCGGCCGTTAGTACTGCTTCCTTGACCTTTTTTATGTGCCATAACTCGGTTACCTCCTCTTTAGGTGTTGCTTTAGCCTTTGATACCGTCGACTTGCACAAGCGTATACTGCTGACGGTGTCCGCGGAATTTGCGATAGTTCTTTTTTCTGCGGTACTTGAAGACGATCACCTTGTCTTCTTTTCCGTGCTCAAGGACTTTCCCTGTTACAGCAGCTCCCTCAACATAAGGGGTGCCGATCACAGGCCCATCATCCTTACCCAGAAGGATGACCTTGTCAAAAGAGACCTCTGCGCCCTCTTCGGCGTGGATCTTTTCAAGACGGAGTTTATCGCCCGCTGTTACTCTGTACTGCTTGCCGCCTGTTTCAATAACTGCATACATTCCTACTTTTCCTCCCTCCGCTGCGTGCCAGGCAGCCTTTCGGCTTTTATGGCCTGCACCAAGCGCATTCTACAACCTGAGTATTATAGTGAAAATAATAAGATCCGTCAATATGACCGGCTATGTTACAGAGCGCCTGCCCTTTTCCGCTCCTCAAAAACCGAGCAGGGATCTTGCATGTTCCAGTGCCTGGCGCGAGTTGTCGTCTCCTGCCAGCATCCTGGCGATCTCCTTTTCTCGTTCTTCATTCCTGATCTCAGTGATGTGAGTATCGTCGCCCTCTCTTCTGACCAGGAAATGCTGATCTGCCATCGAAGCGATGGCTGCCTCATGTGTTATCAGTATGGTCCTGCATCTTTTCGAGAGCTCCCTCAGTTTTTGTCCCGCAAGCAAAGCGGTCCTTCCTCCCAGACCTGCTTCCACCTCGTCAAATACCAGTGTTCCGGGAAGTTGTTCATCTCCGAGTGAGAGCTGGAGCGCTATCAATATTCTGCTCAGTTCGCCTCCTGAAGCCGTCCTGCCTACAGGCAGCGGCGGCTGATCAGGCATGCTCAGCTTGAAGGTGGCGCATTCCGCTCCGTTAGAACGCAGTCTGTCCTGATCTTCAATATCTATTGAAAATATTGCATGATCCATAGCAAGATCATGAAGATGGGAGTTTACCCTTAATGCGAGTTCCGCAGCAGCTGTTTTCCGCATTTTCCGAAGCTCCACAGCAAGGCATCTGGTCCTCTTTATATTCTCAGCGGCTCTTAATTCGAGTTCTTCCAGCTCTCCGCGGCTCTCTTTCAGCCATCTCATTCCTTCGGCCGCTTTTAGTGAGTATTCTATAAGCTGCCTGCAGTTTATCAGACCGAGGGACCTTTTTAGTTTCCTAAGGATACCGGTCTTTCTTTCCAGACGCTCTTTTGCCTCTTCAAGGTTCCCTTCTGCAGAAAGTTCCTGGATCTCCATCCGCAGAAGCTCTGCCACTGACTGTGCGGATATGAGCATTTTCTCAATGCTCTCTTTCCAAATGTCCTTTTTCAAAGGAGAGGATCCATATATTTCCCTGCTTATCGAATCAAGTTCCTCAACTATACCTCCACATGCAGTGCCTCCGGCCAGCCTCTCGTGTATGGCAGTAAGCGTCTCCTTCATGCCCTGTTTTGATTCGAGCTCCTTCAGCTCATCTTCCCATTTTCTTTCGCTTTGGTCTTCTAGCTCAAGGGCCTTGATCATCCTGATAGAGTTTTCAGCGTCCTGATACAG
>DAITML010000044.1:0-10675 GCA_036835165.1 Synergistaceae bacterium
AACGATCGTTTGACTATTGTTAGACCATTGTTTGACTATCGTTTGACATGCTCTTAAATCTTTACGATCGCTCAGCAACTGCTCAGCCACCGCTCAGCAATTGCTCAGCCGCATTTAATATGTCGCAGTTTCACAATTAAGGGGGGTATCATGATGGACGTAATAAATACAAGGAAAAGACTCGACGAAGATCTTTCCGAGCTTAAAAGAATGGTCTTCAGGATGGCAAGGATGTCCGGGGAAGCCCTTGAAAACGCTGTCTGGGCACTGAAAAACAGGGATGAGGCAGCGGCGCGCGAAGTTCTCGAAAAAGATGACCTTATAGATGATCTTGAAGACAGGATAGATGAGGCATGCATGGAGTTTGCAGCCCGTTACCAGCCCCTTGGGGAAGACTTAAGGACTGTTACCTCTATAATGCATATAGCTGTAGATCTTGAAAGGATCGGCGACTACGGCGGAAACATCGCTAAGACAGCTATTGAGCTTGCTTCAAAAACACCGATAAAACCACTGATCGACATCCCTAGGATGGTCGAATCCATAAAGAGGATGCTCGATATGGCAATGACGGCAATGGATACCAGATCACCGGAAAAAGCAATGGAAGTTTTCCCTATGGATGATCAGGTCGACGATCTTGAAAAACAGATAATGAGGGAGCTCTTTCTCATGGTTATGGAAAAGCCTGAAAGGATAGAGCAGTCTTTAAAGCTTATTAACGTGTCCCGGACCCTTGAAAGAGCCGGAGATCACGTAACGAATGTGGCTGAGAGGATCGCCTACATGTACACCGGAAAGACTGTGAAGGCCTCCCAGTACAGGAGAAAACGCGAATCATAGGAGGAATCCTAATGGCTGAAAAAATTCTCATTGCGGATGACGAAGAAAGCCTTGTTGAATTCATCGGCAGGGCGCTTAAAAAGCATGGCTACAGGGTTATAACGGCCCACGACGGGGACAACGCCCTCTTCCTGATGGGAGAAGAGCTTCCCGATCTTGTCATACTTGACCTTATGATGCCGCTTATGGACGGATGGGAAGTCTGCAGAAGGGCAAAATCCGACCAGGCAACCAAAGATATCCCCATCATCATGCTTACAGCGAGGAGTTCTGCGGATGACGCAGTACAGGGACTGGACCTCGGAGCCGATGATTACATGAGAAAACCTTTCAGCCTTGACGAACTTATTGCACGCGTAAGAGCTCTTCTAAGAAGAAAAAAAGGCGAAGAAAGCGGCAGAACGATAGAAGACGGAGACCTAAGGATAGACAGGGAAGAACGGGAGGTATTTCTTCGCGGTCTGATCCTTGACATAAGCCCAATGGAGTTTGAGATACTTGAGCTGATGGCAGGAAGGATAGGACGCACCCTTTCCAGGGAAGAAATACTGAAGAAGATCTGGGGTATAGGCGGCGAGGATACAAGGACAGTAGATGTCCATGTATCAAGACTCAGGAAAAAACTTGATGACGGGAAAAAACCGCAGCTCACGATCCAGACGTCAAGAGGACGGGGATACAGGCTTTCCTGGGAGGAGGAACCGTTTGATGTTTAAAAAAATGACTCTCAGAAAAAAAATCGCTCTTATGCTGACTTTGTGCGTGGTACTGATCGGCATTGGGATCTGGGGATTTATATACAGAAACGAACGCATAGAAGTAATAGAAGAAAACAGGGAGACTCTTTCCCGTTACCTTGACGCCTTTGCAGCCGCAGGAGAGAGCGACGGTTTGGAAGGGATCAGGGATATTCAGTCTTTATGGGAAAAAATTTATCCCAAGGGCAGGCTTACCCTTATAAATACAATGGGCGAGGTCGTCATAGACAGCAAGAGCGATCCGAATGAAATGGACAACCACTACAAGAGGCCGGAGATAATCAAGGCTTTTGAAGACGGGGACGGTTCAGAACTAAGGTACAGCAAGACACAGTCTGAATGGCAAAATTACATGGCCAAAAGGATCATCGTCCCCGGAACTCCCGGTCAGGGAATGGTCATAAGGCTGTCTTATCCCCTTGAAGACCTTAACAGCCTGGCTGAATCTATGGCGAGACCATTCCTGTATTCGCTGGAGATAATGCTTTTCCTGGTGCTGATAGGTTCTTATCTGATCCTCCATTTCGTAACAAAGCCGCTTGATATGCTTAGTGAATCTGCACAGACGATAGCGGCGGGGGGAACGGCAAGGTTTCCTATAACTAATGACCCACAGATACAGAACCTGTCGAACGCGTTGAATTCAATGTCAGACTCTCTGAAGCTCAGCATCAGGGAGGCGCAGGAGAGGAAAGAGGAACTGTCTCTGCTTGTCGGGGCACTTCCTGTCGGTGTGATACTGATTGATGAAGCAAGAAAAATCCGTTATATGAACAGCGCTGCTTCAAAGATATGCGGAAGGGCAGGCAACGAACCAGCGAGAGGGCTTTCCATAGAGGTGATCCTTCCTTCAGATGAGATGTGCAGCATGCTTGACGAAGAAGACGGAAGAAGGATGATCAGCCTTTCACGTGGCGGAGGCTCAAAAATAGAGATGTCAACGCTTACACTTACACGCGGCAGGATGATAGTACTCGAGGATCTGACTGAGAAGATAAAGCTGGATGAAGCCAGGAGGGAGTTTTTCATTGATGCGGGGCATGAGTTCCAGACTCCGCTTACGGTAATAAGAACCGGGCTTGAACTTCTGAGATCGGGAGATTCTCTTACGGATACCGAGGATATTAAAGCCGTTGAGAGCATGATAAGACAGCAGGAAAGGATAAGCGGCCTTGTTGAGGATCTTCTTTTGCTGGTGAAGCTTGATGTAGACCCTCCCGGGAACAGGAGGGAAGAGGCCGATCTCAAAGATATAGTCCGCGATGTAATATCTGACGTGAAAGAGCTTCCTGCCAGCAGGCAGATAGAGATAAAAGCCTTCCTGCCTGATGAAGATATGCCTGTCAACGCAGTATACGGAGATCTTAGAAGGGCTGTCTTTAATCTGGTCGAAAACGGAGTGAAATATGTCTCCTCTTATCGTGAAACTGATGGAAGGATAGAAGTTAAAGTCAGGGAAGATGACGGTCACATTCAGGTGTTTTTGGATGATAACGGCCCGGGAGTCACAGATGAAGAACGGGAAATTATCTTTGAAAGGTTCAGAAGAGGAGACTCGCATCGTGCCAGAAGCAGAAGTTCGGCAGGCGGATACGGTCTTGGACTCTCTATCTCCAGAAAGATCGCGGAACGAGAGGGAGGTTCCCTTGAACTGGGAAGCTCATCTCTTGGAGGTGCGTCCTTCATAATGACACTTCCTAAGGCAGAACTTACAGGCAGTGAAGAAATATAAAAAACGAAGAGAGAGCCATCATGCCCTCTCTTCGTTTTTACCTTTTAAATTGCAGAGAAATGGATCCTAAAGGTCAAAGATTTCAAGGACCTCAGGCTTTTCACTTTTTCCGAAATAACTTCCTATGACAAAAACAATTACAGAGATCAGCAGTGTCGGGACAATTGCTGTTGTTCCGCCTATGCTCGTCTTTGTTATGTTGAACCAGAAAAAGGCAGCACAGCCGGAGACCATGGAAAGTATGGCCCCTGTTGAATTTGCCCTCTTCCAGTAGAGGCCGAACAGTGTCGGACAGAAGAATACAGCCTCAAGCCCTCCGAATGCGAATAGGTTTATCCATACCAGCAGAGAGGGCGGCTTCATCGCAGCAAAGAAGACTATCGCACCCACTACGCAGGTAACGGTGAAACTCATGGACCTTACCTTTGAAGGAGGCAGGCGTTCAGGGTCATTCTTTGCAATGTAGTGGAAGTAGAGATCCTTTACTATTGCCGCTGAGCACATTATAAGCATCGAATCGACAGTGGACATAATCGCGGCAAGAGGCCCTGCAATAAATATTCCCGCCCAGAACGGCGACATCAGCTTAACTGTAAGTGTGGGCACAGCGAGGTCTCCGATTTCGATCCCGGGAATGACGGCTCTTCCCATGGCCCCTATGAGGTGCATGGCAAGCATCACGAACCCGACTGTGAAGGTGCCTATGACCATGGCATTGTGCAGTGACTTTGAATCTTTGAATCCAAGGCATTTCTGTGTTGTCTGGGGCAGGCCAAGTATCCCGAATCCCACCAATACCCAGAATGAGAGTATGAATGGTTTGGGTATTGAATTTCCCGCTCCTCCCGGTGTAAGGAGATCCGGGTCGATGGAGCTGAGCGTATCCATTATTTTTGCAACTCCGCCCCCTGCCGAGGTAACTGCCAGCAGAAGCGCAACAGATGCAAAGAGCATCATTATGCCCTGTATAGTGTCAGTAAGGACAACGGCCCTGAAGCCTCCCACGGTGGTGTAGATTATGACGGTTATCCCAAATATGATAAGTCCTGTACGGTAGGAATAGCCCGTTATCGATTCAAAAAGCCTTGCCCCGCCGATGAACTGGGCAAGCATCGATGCCATGAAGAATACGAGCAGGGCTGTTGAGGCCGCGATAACAACACTGTCACTTTTGTAACGTGCCCTCAGGAAGTCTGTTATTGTAACGGCCTTTGTTCTCCTTGCTATCAGCGCGAACCTTTTGCCCAGCACTCCAAGTGTGAGGAATGCAGTAGGGACCTGTATCATTGAGAGGAGGATCCATCCAAGTCCCACCTTGTATGCGACCCCCGGACCGCCAACGAAGCTGCTGGCGCTGATGTAGGTCGTTATTACAGCCATTGCCAGAACGAATCCGCCCATCGACCTGCTGCCGATGAAATACTCCTCCATGAATCCTGAAGTGTCAGTTTTTTTTCTTGACTGGGAATTTCCCCAGAATGCTATCCCCATTATGAAGGCGAGATAGAGGACAAGCGGAAGTATCATTTCTGCGCGGTCAATCATCTTTGTCTGCCCCTTCCTCTTCGAAATCTGTCTCGGTAAAGAAGAATCTGACACAGACCCAAAGAAGCACCGAGATCCCTGCGTAGCCGGCTATGCAGCTGTAGAAGAACCATTCCGGAAAGCCAAAGACATAACTGTACTCTGAGGGATCATCCCCAAACCCGTAAGCTGTAAAATACCACCATGCAAAAAAGAGAAGATAGAGGCTAAGAACGATGATCGTCTCTTTTTTTGCAGCCTTCATGATCGCCGGATCTTTCAAGATCAGTCCTCCCTGCATGTAGTCGCTGGATAAGTATAGACCGTTAAAAGCAAAAACTGTATGATTGTAGCATATTAATTTATATCACGATTTCCTCCCCACGGTCTTTCCCGCATGTCTTTGATCAGGAAGGACGTTGTTCCTCGATAGAGGGACATGGAAGATCACTATAGCAACTGAACTGTTTCGAGTGCGTTTCAAGATAGGGAAACCAGTGGCTTCAAGGTTTTAAGAAAAAATATTTTACATCATTATCTCACGAAGGAGTGATAGCTGTGGATCTGAACGAAGCAAAAAAAATGGGCTATGAAAAAATTGGACAAACTGTATGCAAAAAGCTCAACAGCCTTGGGTACTCGGCAAGGTATGTGAGCGATAAAAATGCGGCACTGGAAGCGGCCCTTGAACTGATACCCGAAGGAGCCTCGGTAGGAGTTCCCGGAACTGTAACAGTCAGGCAGATCGGGCTGATAGACGAACTACGCAAGAGGGGATCAAAGGTATCTGTACACTGGGATCCCGATCTTAAGCCGGAGGACAGGAAACAGAGGCTCATGGACGAGATGGCGTCGGAATGGCTCGTTACAAGCACCAATGCTCTCTCTGCGGACGAATGTGTCTTTGTTAATATTGACGGTACGGGAAACAGGGTAGGGGCAATGGCATGGGCTCCCGGCAAGCTCCTGTACGTACTAGGCATAAATAAGATAACACCCGATCTGGAAACAGCGATCAAAAGGGCCCGCAATACAGCCACACCTCCAAATGTGATACGCCTGAACTACAATGTCCCATGTGCCTCGTTAGGCCATTGTGTAAACTGCAGCAGTCCTGACAGGGTCTGCCGTGTGGTCACGATGATGGAGCGTCCTCCCTTCGGCAGGGAGTGCCATGTGATAATTGTAGGGGAAGATCTGGGATACTAGATGAAGGGCTGTTGGGGAAAGATCATATCTATTGACCTGAGTGACCGGACTGTAAGGACGCTTACTCCCCCTGAAAGGCTGTACAGGGAGTACATTGGGGCAAGCGGCATCGGTGCAAGGCTCCTCTACGACATGACGGGCCCGGAAACAGAGCCCCTTGGCCCCGACAACCCTATCATATGGATGACGGGCCCCTTTACGGGGACCAGGGTCCCTACCTCCGGAAGGCATCAGATAACTTCCAGATCACCGCTTACAGGCATATTCGGTGAGAGCGATGCCGGGGGAAGGTTCGGAACAGCTCTCAAAAAATCAGGCTGGGACGGTCTTATTGTCAGGGGGATCTCCGATGTGCCTGTGATGATAATAATAAGGGACGAGGATGTAAGAATAGAGCCTGCGGGTGATCTGTGGGGAAAAGATACATTTTATACCGATCAATACATCAAGCAGCGCTTCGGCCCATCCTGTGAGACCTCATGCATAGGTCAGGCCGGGGAGAAGCTTGTTCCGATATCAGCGATCGGCCATGACGGTGAGAATGCCCGCATGAGCGGAAGATGCGGATTCGGGGCTGTGATGGGAGCAAAAAAACTTAAGGCAGTTGTCGCTTCGGGAAGCAGGGATACCGAGATCGCTGACCCAGTGAGACTTATGGTGCAGCAGAAAAAAATGCTTCCGCAGCTTGTTGAAAAGATGAAGGGGATCCATCTGCTGGGAACAGCCGGCGGGACGGCCGCCGCAGAAAAAATGGGAGACCTGCCGGTCCAGAACTGGAGAAGGGGAAACTGGCCCGATGCAGAAAAGATAACAGGGCAGGTCATGGCCGACACAATATTGAAGAAAAATTATTACTGCGGATCCTGTCCCATCGGATGCGGTCGGGACGTTGAGATCAAAGAGGGAAGATGGGCCGGCCTCAGGGGAGCCGGGCCGGAGTACGAGACTCTGGGGCTTATGGGCGGATCCTGTATGGTTAACGACCTGGAGGCTATTACCTACGCTGCGGACCTCTGCAACAGGCACGGTGTTGACACGATAGAGGCGGGAAGCGCTGTCGCAATGGCCATGGAATGCTTTGAAGAGGGACTGCTTTCTGTGAAGGACCTTGACGGCATCAGTGCCGATTGGGGAAGTGCGGAAGCGCTTGTAGCGCTGACAGAGAAAATATGTCTCGCGGAAGGTGCAGGGAAACTCCTGGGTCTCGGAGTCGCAGGTATGGCAAAAATGATACCCGGATCAGAAAAATTCGCGGTACATGTGAAGGGGCTGACGCTTCCGGCCCATGATCCCCGATGCTTCAGCACGATGGCTGTGGGCTACGCGACCAGCAACAGGGGAGCATGCCACCTTACGGGAGCATCGTACTTCTTCGAGAAGACAGCGGTAATGCCCGAGTTTGGTTATGAAAAGCCCCGTCCGAGGTACACAGAGGGAGGGGAGGGAAAAATGAATTTCCATACCCAGAACCTTATGGGCATCATGGACTCCCTCAAGATGTGCAAGTTCACCATATACGGCGGGGTGAGCTTTACCGAGGTATGCGAATGGTACGAGGCTGTCACCGGAGAAAAGACCTCAGTAGAGGAAATGGCTGAGGCCGGAGAGAGGATATTCAACCTGAAAAGGCTTTACAACACACGCCTCGGTCTCTCACGCAAGGACGACGTACTTCCCGAAAGGATACTCACAACGCCGAGGAATGATGCAGGGACAGGAGACTACACTCCCGAACTTGAGCCGATGCTGGATGATTATTACGATGTGCGGGGCTGGGACCCTGACGGGATACCGTTGCAGGAAACAGTGAAAAGGCTCGGGCTGGACCAAAAATATTATTAGGGGATCAGAAGTAACGGAGGAACAAATGCAGATCAGGATCAGGCCGGAATATGAAAAAATATATGGGGTGGACGGATCCTCACTTCCGCTGCCCAAGCCGGGGGAGAGCATAAGGGAGTTTGTCATGCGTGCGGGTATAGGGAAAGAAGAAAATATACTGCCCGTTGTCAACAACCGGGCAAAACCTTGGGAATACCGGTTTTCTGAGTCAGATATTGTTGAGATCTATCCGATGGCAGCAAGCGGATGAAGATCACAGTGGATCTCATTCGACCGGCGACGTATCACTCTCCTTTGCTTTGGGTTTTTTGAGGACCAGAAACTCTCTGCCCTCTCTGTCTGTAAGAAGGTACTCTTCAGCAGCAATAACTGCCGGTACATTCTTTGTATCATCGGGGAACCTGAAGGTGTGGATCTTCCCCAGGGGCTTTTCTGTGCCTTCCGGTATTGTGACTGCAGCTTCGTCTTCGATATCTGTCCTTCCGTCGCTGTAAATTTTCGCGCGGTACTCTGAGGATTGGGGGCTTCTTGAATTCCATCCGGAACTCGCCGAGGATATGACTTCGACATGCCTCTCCTTTTTTAAGACTTCTACCTTCAGCACCCAGTTTCCCCGTATCTTCATATGGTCTATCTGAAGGCTTATCTCACTTTCGCTGAATTTGTCCCATAACCCCGGTTCTTCGGAAGTCATTTCTGCAAGGAGCACTGCGGCTGAAGCTGCCAGGATCCTTGCCTGTTCCTTTTCATGAGCCTCATAGGCCGGTTTGGTATATATCCGGAAGCCGATGAAGACCAGTGATGCCATGAAAAGCAGCATGAAGACAGAGCGTATTGTTTTATGGATAATGGAAGGTCTCTCTTCTCTCATAATGTAAAGATTATACTCTATCGCTGCTTAAGTCCCATTGCCTGACACATTTTTCCAAAGTTCCTGAAAGAAGCGGATTAAGTGGTAGAATAAAAAGCGGTGATGAAAATGCACAGAAAAATGCTAAGGGACGAGATCTGGCTTCTCAGTTCCCTTTTTAAGTGGTCTCTCCTTTCGATAATGGCGGGAGTCATCGTCGGGACAGTTGCGGCAGGTTTCCTGATATCGCTTGACCTGGCTATAAGTTACGTTTCGGAATTCAGTAACTGGAGATATCTTCTGATCTTTCCGGCCCTCCTGTTCAGCCTCTATTTTGTAAAGTTCCTCGCACCCGAAGCCTCCGGGCACGGGACCGAAAAAGTAATCGACGCGGTACACAGAAAAGCGGGAATAATAGACATAAAGGTTGTCCCTGTAAAGCTTGTCGCAACTATCGTAACGATAGCAGCCGGAGGTTCCGCCGGCAAGGAGGGTCCCTGTGCCCAGATCGGGGCCGGTTTGATGTACGGCCTTTCCAAAATATTCCGGCTTGATGAGTCAGACAGAAAAAAACTTGTGATCTGCGGCATATCGGCCGGTTTTTCCGCTGTATTCGGAACTCCTATCACCGGAGCCGTCTTTGGAGTAGAAGTCCTCTTTGTGGGACAGATGTTCTATGACGTTCTCCTCCCCTCCTTTATAAGCGGTATAGTTTCCTGTTTTGTGGCGGCATACCTTGGGGCAGGACATCTTCCTGAGTTTGCTGTAACCGTGCCTCTCCTTGCCCCCGGTCTGATAGGCTGGTCGATCTTTGCAGGTGTCTTTTTCGGAGCCGTCTCTGTATTCCACATAGAGTGCCTTCACGCCGTAGATAAAAAATTTAAGTCGCTGAGCATCCCCGACTGGCAGAAACCGCTTCTGGGCGGGGCTATTCTCCTGGCATTGGGTGCCCTTTTCGGGACCCGGTATCTCGGCCTCGGTATGGAAACAGTGGATGAGGCGATAAGGGGAGTCGATATACCTATAGCTGCCTTTGCGCTGAAGTCCTTTGCGATGGCAGTCACCCTTTCATGCGGAGGAAGCGGAGGCGTGCTGACACCGACTCTCTTTGTCGGCGCTGCTGCAGGTTCTCTCTTTGGAAATATCTTTGGCCTGGATCCCTCAGTTGGTAGCGCGCTCGGGCTTGCCGGGGTGCTTGCCGGATCTACAAACACTCCGATTGCTTCAACGATACTTGCGATGGAACTTTTTGGATCCTCTATTGCTCCTTTCGCCGGCCTTGTGTGTGCTGTATCATATGTCGTAGCGGGGCATAGAAGCCTCTATCCCAGTCAGGTAATGCTCAGGCCTAAGGCCAGAACATTCGTGAGGCGCAGCGTTGACGGCAAGGCAAGCATTAAGGGGCGTTTCGAAGGAGTCTCTTATGGAAGGTTGATCCGTTTCCATCTGGAAAAGATATACAACAGGATGATCAAAAGAAAATAGTCGCGACAGAGACAGAGGGTGTCCTGATGGACTTTGAAAAGATACCGAAAAAAACGATAAACAACATTCTGACAATGGCAGCGGTACTCTTCCTGATGTTCTGGGCATGGAAATGGTTCGGTCCGGGATCGGCGGAAGTCAGGCAGAGCGGAGAAGCTGAGCTTAAAAGGGCCGGTCTCAGCCTACCGGACCTCGTTTGGATAAGCGTTGCCGTCACATCCGGGGGCTATCTCCTATGGAGGGGCCTCACAGCTCTCTTCTTGTATAAATATTTTAAGGATGGGCCTCCCCCCGACGAACCCGAGGATCGATACTAGAGCCTGTGATACTCAGAGACCTCTATAGATCTTTCTGCAGCAATGGCCTTTACATTATCCTCATCATCACAAGGATAACTGCAGGCAAGTCCGCAGCTTGAAGATATTTCTCTGG
>DAITML010000045.1:0-10519 GCA_036835165.1 Synergistaceae bacterium
TTTCCCGCAAAAGACATCGCCGCAGTTGCAAAAGAGGTCCTGAAAAAAGATGGCTACGAACTTGTGATCAAAGAGTTCACTGATTTCGTACAGCCAAATTACGCTCTTCAGGATAAGGACCTTGACGCCAATTTCTTCCAGCACGTACCATATCTCGAAAACATGAAGAGGGAGAAAAAACTGGACATAGTGCCTCTGGTAAAAGTCCACCTCCTTCCTATAGGCATATATTCACAGAAGGTGAAATCGCTTAAGGATGTAAAAAGGGGTGCGGTCGTGGCGGTCCCCAACGACCCGACAAACGGATACCGCGCATACAAGCTGCTTGAGCGGGAAGGGCTCCTTAAAATGGACCCGTCGAAAAAAGACCTTACGGTCAGGGACATAATTGAAAATCCGAAATCACTGAAAATTATTGAGCTTGAAGCCCCGCAGCTCCCAAGGAGCCTCCCAGATACGACTATATCCGTGATCACAATGAATTTTGCAGTAGATGCAGGCCTTAACCCTACAAAAGAAGCTCTTGCACTTGAAGACAAAAACTCACCGTATGCTGTCGTACTTGCAGTAAGAACTCCAGATAAGGATACCCCGGCAGTCAGGGCGCTCTCAAAGGCACTGAATTCACCCGAAGTAAAAAAATACATAACAGAAGTTCTCTCCCCCAAGGGAGTAGTTCCCGCTTTCTAAATAAGCTCATTAACTACCTTCGGGAATGAAGAGGCCGGGATGTTATACGTTATCCCGGCCTCTTCATTTTTATTGTATTCTGATTTTAAGCTCAGATCTAAATGTAGCCTTTTTGTTTCAGCAGAACCTTTGCCTTTTCGATCCTGGCAGACGCCATTTTTATTACCGGACCTGTGCAGCCCATCGAAGATTCGGCATAGATGCCATCTTTCCAGAGAGCCTTAACAGCATCCTCGATCTCAAGCACGTCGATACCGTGAATTTCCTCATCCGTCGGTTCTGCAGGAGGTGCCTTTACATCTTCCCCGGCCGACGGCTGTTTTGGCTGGAGAGATGTAAGTATATCCGCAAGACCAGCCTTTTTTGCCGTTTCCAATTCTGCTGTTACAAGACCGGGAAGGCCGGCTTTCACACACCTTGCATTCAGGGACAGTGCAGCCGCTATTACTGGAGCGCCTGACGCCCTTGATATTATTGAAACGACCTTACCCCAACTCTCTCCGGCCGATGGACCGTATCCCCAGCCGAGAGCTTCGTAATTGCCTCCTGTGTTCCATGCCGAAAAAAGTTTCATCAGGACATTCCCCGTCAGTGTATCGGCAACACATACATCGACCGAACCCGCAAGGAGATCATTGCCCCTCAATATTGCCCCTCCGTCTTTTCTCATGCTTGATCCAAAATTGATCGGATATCCGCCCTCACTTAACTTCTGCAGCGCCCGCAAAACAGCCTGGGCCCCGTCAAGGTTAAGTATGCCAACAGTCGGTGACTTTATTCCGTCCGCCTTGGCAGCTGCTATCCCATATAGGGCGTTTCTGACCATGGCCTCTGTTCTGTTGGATGAGGCCGTGCCGGTCGATGAGGCAATAAAGCAGGGCCTGGCTTTGGCCGGGGTCAGCACTTTGCCTATCGTCGCGACACCAAGGGGAAACGGGTAGTGGAGGGCAACAGCTCCCGATATGATGCCTTTTTCAAGGGCATCCTCCATGGCTTTCGATATGTCTGACTCGCATTCCGGAGTCTCTATCCAGGAGACCCCTTCCGATGCCTCGCACTTTGGCCCTATCATTACAACATTGAGGGAGGGGTCGTTCTGCATGGCAAGTACGGCGCCCTTTACAAGTTCTTCGCTCCCAAGCTCGCTGCCGTATGCCATCAGCCCGATGCTGACCTTTTTGACGCATCCGCCTTTTACATCCTCGATGATTTCAGCAAGGACTTCGCCTATTAATTTCTTTGTCCTCTTTCTTTCATCCATCACTCTGCACCCTTACTTTTTGAGTCCTGCAGCAAGTTCTCCCAATGCTTCAAGGATCACCTCGCGGATCTCTTCACGTGTAACGCCCTTTTCACCTTCAGGTTTTGTTGAAACCGGCATTTCCATAAGGAAGGAGGCTCCGTCAGCCAGGTTTGTCAGCCTCCCGAGGAACAGGCTTCCCTTTCCTATTATCATGGCTCTTTTTATCTTTCCGGAACTGATGGCCTCTGCAGCATGCCCCATGTAGGGTACTCCTGAGGGTATATGCCCCTGGGTGTGCGCAAAGCCCTTCATCCCGCGGCTGCTTATAAAATCAGCCATATCGGCCTTTTCTATCTGCTTTTTCATTACTCCGAGCGCCGCTATCATTTTAAAGTTTGCCTCAGGAACATTGCCGGCGCCGGCCGGAAGTGTTATTTCCGGATTGTGGAGTTCAGGAGCATATTTGTCCACGTCGGAGAGAGAAAGCCCAACCTTCTGCAGCGGTTCAAGTGTGAGGACACTTGTAACGGTCTGGGGTGAGGCCCCTGCTCCCACTGTATGTTTCCCTATTGCGTCAAGCCTTATTACCGGAAGCTTACCGTCGTCCGGGACAATAAGCACACCGAATGAGCCAAGACAGTTTTCGAGTGCGGGGAGCGATTTTTTGACGTGATCCCTGCTGTTCATATAAAGTTTGGGGATTGCTCCTCCGGCTATTACCGCGACATTTTTTCTTGTTCCCGCTGCCACCATCGAGGCACCGGCCAGGACTGCATTGACAGGTCCCGCACAGAACCCCCTCACGTCACACCCTGAGGCGTTGACACATCCGGCTATTTCCGCGATGGCCTTCGCAAAGTTGCCGCCACCGCGCTGGTTCATGTCGCCCGCCGCCTCTTCGGAGCATTCAACGACAAAATCCACATCTTCGGCGCTGATGCCGCTGTTTTTGATCAAATGCAAGAGAGAGAGGACAGCACTTGCTTTGCTGGTCATATTTACAAGAAGTTCATACGCTGTGAGGTTCGGGTCAAATTCATGTCCTCTTCTGCTGCAGCCAACTATTTTTCCCCCGAAATATAGGGGGAGGGCCGCGGCGTTTGCAATTTCACGCTCGATCTCCATCATCTCGTGGCCTGATTCAAGCCTTGCAAGCATGTCTTCCCTTATGATGGGATTTTTCGCCAGTTTTTCTTTTACTCCGGCCGCAAAATCCTTCTCAAGCCATACCAGGTCAAAAACGTCGCATAGATCAAGCAGACCGAGAGTCTCGTCTTCAGGCATTATTTCACCATATTTGCCGTATCTCACTGATGAAATTTCCAGCTTTTCATACCAGGGCTGTTCCTTTTTTTCAAATTCCTCAAGGCCCATTGCCCCAATATATACTAGATTTGGCGCGTACCTTGAACACTCGTCATAACTCTGGACATGCTGAGGCAGGAGGGATAGGAATTCCGAATCCGGATGTGATTCCCTCTCTACGAAGGGCGTATTCCCGTAGTGAAGCGCAAGTTCGGGAGTATGGTTCAAAGAATAAGATGTACCTTTGACTGCTGCATTTGGCATCTGGCATTCCTCCATATTTGACCGCTGAATCACTGTCAGTTTTTGCAGTACATTTATTTACAATTATAATTTTTTTAAAAATATGGGTCTTTGTTTAATGGAATAAAAATACCTTAAATAAACATCCAAACAATGTTCTGACTAATAGATCATGCATATTTCAAAATTTACAAAGGACGGCAGAACAGTCAGCTGAAAGGGGACTGTCCTGCCGCCATTTTTGATATGCGGCAATAAGATTACAGGTATTATCTAGTTGAAAACTGTCTGTTCCCTGATCGGAGTCTTCAGCGCTTCCAGCGCTTTCTCGAGAATGGCCTTTCTGATGACCTTCTCCTCCTCGCGGCTCTTTGAGGGGTCTCCCAGCGGATATGGTATAGCTACCGCGGGAACGATCCTGTTTGCTCCGACCGTCTGAGATATCGGGACTATCGTGCAAATGTGAACTACAGCTATGCCTGTTGCCTCAATTGCCTTGACCATCGTTGCCCCGCAACGGGTGCAGGTTCCTCAGGTGGAGGTAAGTATCACAGCGTCAACACCATCTTTTTTAAGCCTCTCACCTATTTCGGCACCGAATTTTTTCGAACTTGCTACTGAAGTGCCGTTTCCTACAGTTGTGAAGAAGTAATCATAGAGCTTGCTGAAAACACCTTCTTTTTCCATCTCGCGAAGCACATCTATAGGAAGCACACGGTTAGGGTCTGTATTTGCGTATGTAGGGTCGTACCCTCCGTGGGCCGTTGCGTAAGCTATCTCATCAGCGCTTTGCACCCCTGCGATGCTGTATGTGCCGTATTTCGACGCACTTGAAGCCTCTATATGGTCGGGATTTCCCTTCGGTACGATCCCGCCTGATGTTACAAGTGCTATCACAGCGTTTTTCATATCCTTGATCGGCTCTGCCGGCGGTACCCTGTCAAAGACAGGCATAGGATATTCTGTCCTGAATCCTTCCCCGTTCAGTTTTTTGACAAGCATCTCCACAGCCCGCTCGGCACCGATCTTATCATGGAAACGGTTTACCCTCACCCCGCGTTGGATGTAGCCTTCATCTGACGGGCTCCCCAAAGACTCTCCCCTGAGCGATTTCATAATAAGCTTCGCCATCGCCGGGACTGCATCCTTTATTCCTCTCGCACTGTCACTTGTTTCAACGATGTAGATACTCTTCCTGTACATATCGACTCCGGGATTCTCCGGATACATGCCAGTAACGACCGGTATCCCAAGTTTTTTGATTACAGCCTCGCTTACAGCGCCGCATGCCGTTCCGTAACGTCCTGCGTTGAAAGCAGGGCCGGCGATGACGGCATCGGGCTTAAAGTCTGCGATCATCTTAAGTATCTTTTCGCCTGCTTCGTCCATATTTTCGGCAAAATAACCGTCCCCGCATATAACAGTGCCGACTATCTCCGCTTCATTTCCGAAAGCAGCCTTGAAGGCCATTCCGGGTCCAAGCGCTCCATTACGGGATTCAGGTCCGACACCGGCTTTTTCTTCTCCGCCTATTCCGGCGAAAAACTGATTGATATAGTGAACTATCCTGTAAGTCATTTTTTATCCTCCCCTACCAGGTCTCTGCTCCGAGCTTATTGAAGCCAAGCTCGCATGTAGCGCCTGTGATCGCCTGAAGTTCAACTTCTATTGATCCGTCGGGTTTCAGTGATCCGTCAAAGCCCCCGGCAATTACGTCAGCGTATTCGTCATAACCAATTAACCTCTGCATCGGCAGGAGGGTCACGATCATATTCGCGTTACCTGCTGTAACTACTGCGTTTGCTTCTGTCGCAGCATCTGCCAGAGATTGGCTCGCACCGTCCCTGCCGGCAAACTCGTCCGTAATGAGTACTGTTTTGATTCCGGCCTTCTCTGCCCTGCGACAGTTCATGATGAGGTCAGCATCAGGATTTCCAAAGCCTTCCTCGCTTATGACAAGTCCGTCTAACCCGAACATCCCTGCAATTTTTACCGCAAAAGAGGAGCTTCTTTTCTTATCTGCAAGAGTAACGTTTTCATTGGTGATGATGACCCCAACAAAATTTATATCCTTGCCGTGACGATCGTAAAGTGACTTGATGACAGGGTTGTTCAGGTGAACATACGTACTGTTTTTGTCGCATGCTGAAACGCAGTTTCCAGAGACAATTGCGCCGTCCATCGTTTCGTTCGGATGGATGATGGTTGGAAGGATCCTTTTTGCATCGATTCCGTAGACATATGTATCGTGCAGAAGTCCCTGAGTCTGGAGCATGTAGAGGTATGCTACTTTAGGGAGACCTGGATATGACTTCATGCTCTCTGCAAAAGGAGCTGTCTCATATGTCTCAGTTTTGTCTGCTGCTCCGCCTGATTCGTATACGCATTTTGCAAGGTACATGGCAGCTTTCAGACCGGCCAGCCTGCAGGCTTTTTCATAATCATGCTTTTCCAGTCCGTCTTTAGGCTCGAAAACCAGCACTACATTACATGTTTTGGAAAAAGGCGTGTACTCGGCACCCTTTCCTGACATGTCAATTATACCTTCCTGAAACCCCACTATCCTCCCGCATGTAACGACCGCAGCGCCCTCAAGGACAAGTGTTTTTCCCTCGCCTACAGATTCGACATCACTGACCATCCCGGGAAAGACCTGCCCTCCGCCTTCAATTTTATATCTTGGCTGGACCACGTCCTTTACAGGAACTATCCTTACGCTGTCACCAGGAAGAGCGATGTCGGCTTTGATACTTCTGATATTATCTTCATCTGCGACATAGGCTAGAAGTTCCTGCTTATTTACCTTAAGCGTTCCGTCTTTAAGCACCTCTGTCCTGTCGCCCCAACCAACGCTTTTGACATTAACTTTCATCAGTTCCAGTTTCATGGAATTCCTCCTCACAGATAGTGTTGGAACTTCCTGATCTCAAAATGCGAGGTACGTCACCTTCACCTCCCGGCTGTCCTCCTAAGTGTCTTTGACAACAGTCCGCAGTTTCTCAATGTCTCCTCCATCAAAGCAAAATCAACATACTTATAATCACTCTCAATATCATCAGTCATGTCTCCCGGTTCTCTGGTCACGCTGTCAGAGTAGATCGCGATCGCTGATTCGATAAGCTGAAGAGAATAATTGTCTACCTGAACTCCGGGCGTCCCATTCTGACATTTGAGTACCAATGTCCTGTACGGCTGCTGGTTAGGTTTAAGGTTGCCATAAAGAGGACTCGCCTCCAGCCTCCATCCCAAATGTATAAGATCCCTGCCTCTCGTCAGCACTGAAATCGCAGGTCCGTTCACAAAATTTGTCTCATGCAGGCACTCGGCAAGATCCTTATTGTTTGTGATGCAGATATAAAAAAAAGGGAACAAGTCCACAGGAACCCCGCCTCCCAGCAAGAGATCCTCTGTCCCCGTTCCCTAAAAGCCATGCCAACGACCTTTAGCCGTCTTCAGAGTACTGTCCTGCAGCAATCCTTATGCCTGAGAGTTTCAGCTTCACAAAAGCTTTGCCCCTTCGGCGCCCCCCGCAAAAACAAGGGAGTCTCTCTTGCTGCGTTCATACAGATTATGCAAAGTATAGCAAGAGCCACGGTCTTGTCAACCGTGGCTCTTTTTGTGGGTCTATTGAATTTCGGTTATCTGAATTAAAGTCCCTACCACTTAAGCCCGGTGATGAATATAAGGGCTATGCACACAGGGGCTACCACTCGGCAGATCCAGAGCCATACAGTGTAAAGCGGGAAAACAAGTTTACCGTTGTCTGTAACTTCCGCTTTGGCTCCGTCAGCCCATACCCAGCCCACGAATACAGAGATAAATATTCCGCCAAGGGGCATTATCACGTTATTGGTGATAAAGTCTGCTGCATCAAGGAAGTCCTTGCCTGCGACCTGAGGGATGTGTCCTCCCACTGAAAGGGCTGAGGGTATTCCCAGAAGTGTTATTGCAATCCCCATTATTATGGAGGCCTTAGCCCTGTTCCATTTAAGCTGGTCGATGGCATATGTAACTACAACTTCAAGAAGTGAAATGGCAGAAGTAAGGGCAGCTATGAAGAGAAGCAGGAAGAACGCGAATGAGAAGACAGATCCCATTGGCATTTTGGCGAAGACTGCCGGCAGTGTAACAAACGTAAGGCCGGGGCCCGCACCGGGTTCGATGCCGAAAGCGAATACTGCCGGGAAAATTACAAAACCGGCCAGGATGGCGACAGAGGTGTCAAGAAGGACGACTGTTCTTGCTATCGAAGGCAGATAGTCATCCTTTCCCAGGTAGCTTCCGTAAGTTATCATGCATCCCATGCCGAGTGAAAGCGAGAAGAATCCCTGTCCTACCGCGGCCAGGATAGCTTGGCTCGTGATCTTGGAAAAGTCAGGTCTAAGGTAGAATTCAAGCCCCGCTCCGGCTCCGGGAAGGGTGACTGAACGGACTATCAGTATCAGAAGAATGACGAAAAGTGCAGGCATAAGGATCTTACAGCTCTTCTCAATGCCACCGCTGATCCCTTTGTAAATAATGCCGATGACGATAGCCATTACAGCAATATGATATGAGATAGACTGCACAGGATCAGAGACAAACGCTCCGAAAACGTCTCCCGCCTTGCCCTCTGCTGCTGAAGCCATAAGGCCCCCGAAGGATTTAAACATGTAGGCAAGAGTCCATCCCGCTATGACAGCATAATAGGACAAAATGACAAATCCGCAGAAAAAGCCCATCCATCCTACGAGAGGCCATGCTCCGCCCCCAAGTTTCCTGAAAGAGCCTACTGCATCAGACTGTGCTTTGCGCCCGATAACAAATTCTGCGAGCATTACAGACATGCCCAAGAAAATAACAACTGCAAGATAAACCAATACAAAAGCCGCTCCGCCGAATTTCCCCGTAATATAAGGGAATCGCCAGATATTACCCAGACCTACCGCCGAACCAGCAGCAGCCATGATAAAACCAAACCGGCTGCCCCACTGTTCTCTGTTTTCTGACATACGATCCTCTCCTCTCGATAATTAAAAAAGCCACAGCTGAAGTAAAGCCCCTTCAGCGCTTAAGTTGTATACCATATTACAATCAAAAATTCAAGTTGTAAAATTGTTATATATTGGTTATATATTAACCAATAACAATATACTATTAAACTATTTATTGATATTCACAATATAATTAAGGTTTGGTATGTCAAAATTTAGGAATAAAAAAAGGCCGGCATACAAAATAATGGCGGGAAAACCCATAAAAGGTAATCTCCCGCCATTGCTTTATTATCAGCGTTTAATCCTGTTTATCAGCTCTCACATGGGGTGTTTATCCTTCGAATGTCCATCCCCCTGCCTGTTTCATCATCAATATCTATAACTACAGCCTGGAACCTTACATCTTTGTCACATATCTCGAATTTACTCGGTGTTCCGTATAAAAACTTAGGCATTACAGACTCCGCTGTCATTCCGATGATCCCGCCATGTCCGCCTGTCATGCCGACATCAGAAATGAATGCCGTACCTCCCTGAAGCACCTGCTCGTCCGATGTCTGTACATGTGTATGAGTCCCAGCCAGAGCTGATATCCTACCATCCAGCCAATAGGCGAGCGCTTTTTTTTCAGATGATGCTTCGGCATGGAAATCGATGAAAATAGCGGGGGTTTTTAATTTTTCGATAAGCCTTTCCGCTGTGCGGAAGGGACAGTCCAGGGGGGGCATGAAAGTCCGTCCCTGCAGCGAGATAACAGCAAGCTCCCTGCCGTTTTTTTCAAATACTCCGCATCCGCGTCCCGGAGTTCCTTGAGGATGATTTGCAGGCCTTAGTATCCTCTTTTCACTGTCGAGAAAAGGAAGGATGTCTTTCTTGTCCCAGATGTGGTTGCCGCTTGTCAGAATATCTATGCCCATCGAAAAGAGTTCAGTCATGACCGTTTCTGTCAGTCCAAAGCCTGCAGCACTGTTTTCGCCGTTGGCTATTACAAAATCGAAATTGCCAAATTCTTCGCGCAGAGAAGGCAAGACCCGGGGGACAGCTTTCCGCCCGGGCCTTCCCATAATGTCTCCAATAAAGAGGATCCGCATCTGCATCACCTACTTGGCATACTCGACAGCTCTTGTCTCTTTCAGCAGTGTCACCTTGATCTGGCCTGGATATCTCATTTCTTCTTCGATCTTTCGTGCAATGTCGTATGCAAGTTTCTGCATCGCTCCATCGTCAGTCACTGAAGGAGATACTGCCACACGGACCTCACGGCCTGCCTGGATGGCAAAAGCCTTGCTGACGCCGCCGAATGATTTGGCAACCTCTTCAAGTTTTTCAAGCCTTTTGACATAGGCATCAAGACTTTCCCTGCGTGCTCCAGGACGCGATGCACTGACTGCATCTGCAGCCGCGACCAAAACAGCATATATTGTCTGCGGCTCTTCATCCTCGTGATGAGCTGCTATAGAGTTGACGATGTCAGGGGCCTCTCCATACCTTTTTGCAAGATCGGCTCCGATCTTTGCATGAGGTCCTTCGATCTGGTGGTCTACAGCCTTTCCGATATCGTGCAGAAGACCTGCTCTTCTTGCCTTAAGCTCATCCAGTCCCATTTCAGCGGCCATTATTCCAGCAAGGTGGGCAACTTCAAGGCTGTGAGCCAACGCATTCTGGCCATAACTTGTACGATATCTAAGCTGACCAATGATCTTGGTAAGTTCCATATGCATGTTCTTGATGCCGGTTTCAAGAAGGGCCTGCTCTGCGGTCTCAAGTATCTGTATCTGGACATCCTTTTCAGCGCGTTCAATTATTTCTTCGATCCTGGCCGGATGGATACGTCCATCTACTACAAGCCTCTCGAGCGAAAGACGGGCGACTTCACGCCTTACGGGGTCAAAACTGCTCAAGGTCACGGCTTCCGGGGTATCGTCAACTATCAGGTCTACCCCTGTAAGAGTTTCAAAGGTCCTGATATTGCGTCCCTCTCTGCCTATGATACGGCCCTTCATCTCATCGGAAGGAAGATTTACAACGCTGACCACTGCGTCAGACGTAAATTCAACACTGC
>DAITML010000046.1:0-10140 GCA_036835165.1 Synergistaceae bacterium
CTGAGGTCCAGGAGGAGATGCTGAAGTTTATCGGGGTGGCGTCGATCGAGGATCTTATCGCGGATATTCCGGAAGAGGTCCGGATGAAGGAGCCGATGGAGCTTCCTGAGCCTTACGGTGACGAAGCTGGTCTTTACAGGCATGTGAGCGGGATCATGAACAAAAACAAGACGGCGGAAGAGCTTCGCTGTTTCCTTGGAGCCGGCTGCTATAACCGTTATGTGCCGGCAGTGGTCGATGAAGTCATCAACAGGTCAGAGTTTCTGACTGCATATGCAGGAGAGCCCTATGAGGATCACGGACGTTTCCACGCTCTTTTTGAGTATCAGTCGATGATGGCCGAGCTGCTTGACTTTGATGTATGCAACGTGCCGAACTATGACGGAAGCCAGGCCTGCGGTACAGCACTCAGGATGGCGACAAGGATAACTAAGAGAAAAGAGGTCCTGATACCCAGGAATCTTAACCCCGACGTCCTGAAAGTAGTTGAGACCTATCTGCAGCCGGACGTGAAGATAACCTATGTCGACTACAGCGCGAAAACCGGACGCATCTGCCTGGACAGCCTGAAGGCAAAGCTTACGGACAAGGCTGCAGCTGTGCTTGTCATGAACCCCAATTTCTTTGGGATCATTGAGGAAAAAGCTCAGGAGATAGCTGATATGGCGCATAAGGCGGGAGCACTGATGATCGCATACGTTGAGCCCTCCACGCTTGGTGTGCTGACACCTCCGAGCCGCTACGGGGCAGACATGGCATGCGGCGATATCCAGCCTCTCGGGATCCACATGAACTACGGTGGAGGAGTAGCGGGCTTTGTGGCTGCAAGCGAAAAGCCCGAGATAATTGAGGAATACCCCTCAAGACTGTTTGGCATAGCACCCACAAGCGAAGGCGAGTGGGGGTTTGGTGACGTCCTTTGGGAGCGCACATCTTTCGCAAACAGGGACAGTGCCAAGGAGTTTGTAGGCACCCATGCGGCCCTCTGGGGGATCGCCGCAGGCGTCTATCTTGCGTCCATGGGACCGCAGGGGATGAGGGAACTTGGCGAAGCTATACTCCAGCGCCAGGTCTGCCTGAAAAAAGTTCTTTCAAAGGTAAAGGGAGTTAAGCTCGACAGGTTCTCCGGGACCCCTTTTGAAGAGATAGTTGTTGATTTCAGCGGCACGGGCAAAACTGTAAAGGAGATCAACGAGAAGCTTCTTGAGAAGGGAATACTCGGCGGGTATGATCTTGGAAAATGCTTCCCAGGGCTTGAAGGCTGCTCGCTCCTTTGTGTTACGGAACAGACAACGGCGGAAGACATCACAGCCATAGCCGATGCCCTGTGCGAGATACTCGGATAAGGAGGGACAGATCATGGACGGACTGACAAGAATGAAAAAATTTCATCAGGCCAGATGGAACGAACCGATCATTTACCAGCTCAGCGAACCGGGGCAGCGTGGTGTCCTTGTTCCGGGACCCTGCTGCGGCTGTGCATCTAAAGAGGAGATCCTCGGAACTCTTCCTGAACATATGGTAAGGAAGGATCCGGCAAATCTTCCTGAGATAGCACAGCTTCAGCTTGTGAGACACTATAACCACCTCTCTCAGGAGAATATCGGAGTTGACGGAAACATCGACATCGGCCAGGGAACCTGTACGATGAAGTACAGCCCAAAGGTGCACGAACGGCTGGCCGGATCGCCCAAGATGCTGCATATGCATCCCCTTCAGCCTGAAGTGACGGCTCAGGGAGTACTTGAGATCATGTATAAAACGGGAGAGCTTTTTAAGTCGATCTCCGGACTTGACGTATTCAGCGTCCAGCCGGGCGGCGGATCGCACGGAGTGCTCGCGCTTGCCTCTATCGTGAGGGCATATTGGCGAGACAGGGGCGAAGAGGAAAAGCGCGATGAAATAATAACCACCCTCTTCTCACATCCGGCAGACGCCGCCGTCCCTATAGTCAAGGGATATAAAGCGATCATCATACAGCCCGACTCTGAAGGATATCCCGACATCGAAGCCTTCAAGGCAGCCCTTTCGGACAGGACAGCAGCCATTTTCTTCACAAACCCCGAAGATACGGGCATCTTCAACGTGAGGATCAAAGAGTTCACAAGACTTGCCCATGAAAAGGGAGTCCTCTGCTGCTACGACCAGGCTAACGCCAACGGTCTCCTGGGGATCACAAGGACTGCGGAGGCAGATTTTGACATGTCATTCTTCAACCTCCACAAGACCTTCTCGGCCCCCCACGGATGCGGCGGTCCCGCGACAGGAATGGTGGCGGCAAGGAAAGAGCTGCGTCCCTACATGCCGGTCCCGCTTGTGGAGTACTGTACGGAAAAGGGCTACTACCTCGACTTCGACCTGCCCAAATCATGCGGGAAGATAAAATCCTTCTGGGGAGTCATTCCCGTAGTACTGAAGGCCTATTCCTGGATAATGACCCTTGGCGCGGAAGGCCTTGAAGAAGTCTCACGAGTGGCCATACTCAACAACAACTACTGCATGAAAAAGATACTTGCCATAAAGGGTGCTTCGATCAGCTTCCCGAACCACCCCTCGCGCATAGAGCAGGTCCGTTACAGCTGGGAGAAGCTCAAGGAGGATACTGGGTTCGGAACGGCGGATGTACAGCGCTGCATAGCTGATTTCGGGACTCACTACTGGTCCAGCCATGAACCTTTCGTCATTCCGGAACCATTCACGATCGAGCCGAGCGAATCCTATTCCAAAAAGGATATCGACGACTACTGTGCAGTCCTTGAAGAGATCTCCAGGATGTGCTACGAGGAACCCGAAGCGGTCGAACATGCCCCGTCGAACAGCACGGTACATCACATCGACCACGACTACTTCGACGATCCCGCGAAATATTCAATAACCTGGCGCTCTTACAACAGGAAGTTCAAGGGTTACTTCGAGCCAAAATAAAATGAAGATCGGCTTCCTCATCAACCCTGTTGCAGGAATGGGAGGAAAAGTTGCTCTCAAAGGCACCGACGGAGAGGATATTCTCCGTCGGGCCGTTGAGCTTGGCGCTGTTCCGGCCGCTGGAAAGCGTGCCGGGGCCGCTGTTGCCGAATTTATCGACATAGCGGGAAGCCATGAATTTTTCGCTCCGTCGGACAAAATGGGCGGAGAACTCCTTTCCCTAAGCGGGATCACACACAAAACAATATTTTCAACGTCAGGAAAGACTACCTCTGGCGACACTAAAAAGGCCGTCTCCCTGATGCTTGAGGCGGGAGTCGAAGCAATCGTCTTTGCAGGCGGTGACGGAACGGCGCGTGACGTATGTTCCGTGGCAGGGCAGACCGTTCCCGTGATAGGGATACCTGCCGGAGTCAAGATACACTCTGCCGTATATGCCAAAAGGCCAAAGGATGCGGGAATACTGGTGAAGAAACTTCTCCAGGGCAGGGTGAAGAGGTTCGTTGCTGCTGAGGTGATGGACCTTGACGAGGATGCCTTCAGGAACAACATTGTTAATGCGTGCCTTTACGGGTATATGATGGTGCCCGATGACAGGGAGTTCATGCAGGACAGAAAATCAGGAAGCTCAGGTTCGAATGCAAATGAGACCCTTGACATAGCTGCCTTTATAGTCAACGGTATGCGCGAGGAAGATCTTTATCTGATCGGTTCGGGAAGCACCACCAATGCCATATTCCAAATGCTTGGCACAGAGGGAACTCTTTTGGGTGTTGATGCCGTGGTGAACAGGGAGATTGCGGGGAAAGACCTTATGGAGAGTGAGATAAAAAAACTCCTCCTGGATCATCCGACGGGAAAACGTCACCTTATAATAACGGTGATCGGAGGACAGGGCCATATCTTCGGAAGGGGCAACCAGCAGCTGAGTCCCGATGTCATAAGGATGATCCCCAGAGAAAACATAACTGTAATTGCCAACTCTTCAAAGATGTCAGCCCTTTTCGGAAAGTCCCTTATAGCAGATACGGGAGATCCTGTTCTGGACGAGGAGCTTAAAGGCTACTTTCCTGTGGTTACTGGCTTTGGCAAAAAAATAATGGCAAAGGTCGGTTAGTATAAAGTAAGATAAAAATCTCAACTTTCCCACCGTCTTTCCCGCATGCCTCTGGCGGGGATCCAGCGGCTTAAAGGTTTTATGACACTAGGGATCAGATCCAAAACATACTGACAAGATGAGATATAAAGGTTTGAAATCCACTTAATGCAACAGATGGAAAGATTGAGTAATAAATAAAAGGGGGGCGTTTGATGGGTAAGTACTGCGAACTGAAAGATAAGAGGGTAATGGTGACGGGAGCGGCGAGCGGCATCGGCCTGGCAACGGCGAAGAGGTTCGCCTCCGAAGGTGCCAGGGTCTTTATTATTGACTGCAACAAAGAAGCCCTTGCAAAAGCAATGGGTGAGAACCCCTCGTTTGCCGGTTCGGGCGTCTGCGATGTCAGCAGGGAAGAGGATGTCGTCTCGGTCTTTAACAAGATGGACAGTGAGCTTGGCGGCATCGATGTCCTTGTCTCCAACGCCGGAATAAGCATAAGGAAAGACTTTACAGACATCTCATACGAACAGTGGCAGAAGGTGATCGACATCAATCTCAACGGCATGTTCCTCTGTTCGCGTGAAGCGGCAAGAAGGATGAAGGCTCAGGAGAGCGGGGTCATCCTGATGACGGCATCGACCAACGGGACGGAGGGCCATCGCTGGTACACCGATTACAATGCCTCAAAGGCAGGAGTCATTCTCCTGACAAAGAGCATGGCTCTCGAACTTGCTCCCGATGTAAGGGTAAACTGCGTATGCCCGGGATATGTCCTGACTCCGATGCAGAGGGCCGAATACACGGACGAGATGCTTGCAAAGGTAAACGAGGGCATCCCGATGAAGCGTCACGCCGAACCGGAGGAGATAGGAGCCCTTTACGCATTCCTCGCCTCTGACGATGCAAAATACATAACAGGCGCAGACATAAGGATCGACGGAGGAGAGACAGCCGGACTCTATTAATCACCTTCAACGCGGTAACATTTTTTCAAAAACCAGAAGAAAGAAGATGATGCCGAGGAGGGGATAATGCAAGTTGTGCCCTCTGCAAAAAACTGTACCGAGTATATGTATACATTGTATTCTAAGTCTGATGTCTTATTCAAATGTTTACAACCAAAAGGAGGCAATTGAAAATGAAAGCTTTGCTAAGATTGACCCCGATCGTTGTTATCGCAGGATTAATGCTTTCGGGAATGGATATTTTGCTTGCGGCGCCTCTCTCTTTTATGTATGCAGTTTTGATCGCTATGATCGTCGATCGCTACAAGTTCAACGAACTTCTTGATGCAGCCCTGGATAACCTGAAGCACTTCCTGATCGTTTTTCTTATCCTGCAGGCAGCTTACGCCGTTGCAGAATGCTTCATGGCTACAGGGGTCGCCGCTTCTGTTATCAACATGTCACTTGCAGCGGGACTTAACGCGAAGGTCCTTGCAGTAGTGGCTCTCCTGGTAACAGCGGTACTATCAATTGCAACAGGTACATCATGGGGAACGTTTGCAGCATGTGCCCCAATATTCCTCTGGCTCAACCATATCGTAGGCGGAAACATTGCACTCACCATAGGAGCCATCGCAGGAGGGTCATGCTTTGGGGACAATATAGGCCTAATTTCTGACACTACAATAGTCAGCTCCGGTATTCAGGAAGTTGAGATCATAAAAAGGGTACGTCACCAGGGAGTCTGGTCATTTCTCTGTTTAGCGATTTCTGCAGTTGTCTTTTACTTTGTTGGTGTCGCCCTGGGACTTCCCAGCACGACAGGCCAGGCTGCTGACGCTATTGCACAGATCCCTCAGGATGTATGGACAGCTCTTGCTGAAAAGAGACCTTCAGCTGTTACGCTTCTTGAACTTGTCAAAGCAGGAGTACCTGCGTATATGATCCTTCCTCTCATCATTGTTCTTGGGCTTGCGATAAAGGGATTCAGCACCCTTATCTGTCTCGGTGCCGGTATCATTTCTTCTCTGATATTTGGACTTATGGCCGGAACTGTCGGCAGCGTTACTGATTTTCTGGATCTTGTATACACGGGTTTTTCAGATGCAGGGAGTTGGTCCATTGCGATGATGCTTTGGGTCGGAGCTTTTGGAGGGGTAATGAGAAAGATGAATGCATTCGATCCGATAGCTGTTGTCGTCCTTAAGATGGTACGCAAGGTCAGACACCTTATGTTCTCCAATGCTGTCATCTGTCTTATTGGAAATGCTGCCCTTGCAGATGAGATGGCTCAGATAGTCACGATAGGTCCGATCATAAAGGACATGACAGAATCCAGTGTTGTGGGAAACAAGGAAGATATGTACACACTTGCGCTCAGAAATGCAACCTTCTCAGATGCCATGGGAGTCCTTGGTTCACAGCTTATTCCATGGCATGTTTATATGGGTTTTTTCCTCGGCATAAGCGCCTCTGTCTACCCGCTTGCTGCTAATGTTACGGTTGGTGATATAATCACCCACAACTACCTTGCCTGGATCGCTGTAGGTTCTATGCTATTTTTGACCTTTACAGGATTGGACAGGTTTATACCGCTCTTTAAGATGCCTGCGGAACCGGATGTATACCTGAAGAGCCAGGCAGCTCAATACAACAAGTAAGTCAATATCTCCATCAGACTGTATTTATTTTTTTCAGAAATAGCAAATAGAATTAATTATCTGCGGGAACGGGTATCTTCCCGTTCCCGCAGAATTTTGGACAGAATTTTTTTAATAAAGGAATAATAGTAGGGCTATTGTTAAGTATTTGATAGATTTTACGACTGCTGAGCAACTGCTTAGCTATTGCTCGGCCGCTTCAGTTACAGCTTGCCAACTGCTTGCCCACGCTTGCCAATCGCTCGCCGCCGGTGTCCTTTCCGGTCCCCCTTATAAAAGGAGGTCCTTGCTCTGTTCTCTTTCCAGATCGGAATAATTAGCATTCTTGAATATATTGGGATCATTAGCTTTGCTGTAATCGGTGCATTCACGGCAATGCAGAAAAAGATGGACCTGTTCGGAGTATCCGTTCTTGCCTTCACTGCCGCATGCGGAGGGGGAATACTTAGGGACGTGATAATGGATGTAGGTGTGCCCGTCTTTTTCTCAAGTTATTCGAGCATTTCCCTTGTTATGTTGTCAGTGCTGTTTGTCTTTATTATGCCTCAGTTCTTATATTTTAAATGGGTCCTCATCGTGCTGGATGCGATTGGCCTGAGTTTTTTTGCCGTTGATGCCGGGATAAAGGCGATCAATCAGAATTATACTTTTGTGCAGTTTGTTTTTGTCGCTGTGATCACGGCTGTCGGAGGCGGAATAATGAGGGATATACTTGCTCAGAGAATCCCTGTCATTTTTCGTAGAGACATTTATGCGTTGGCAGCATTTGCAGGGGTTATATTCATGTGGTTCATCTATCCGATCGTCGGAGAAGGTGCAGCAATGAAGCTGGGGCTTGCAATTATTTTCTTTATCCGGATTATTTCGGTATATTTTGACATCAATCTCCCTGTGTTGAAAAGGGTATGAGTGCTCATGAGGCTATAATGTCCGGTTTTTTATAGTTTTTAGCTCAAGCGGTGTCAAAGATAACCGTAGTTTTTTAAAGAAGACGAATTTTTATAAAGATATTTAAAATCTAATTTTAAAACGAAGGATGGAGTATTGAGATATTTTGTTAACAGCCCTGTTTTTGTAATCATATTCCTTCTGCTATAATAAAAATTGGAAGGAAATGAAGCGAAAATGAGAGGGTGGTACTAAGTGAGACGTAGTTTTGGATTTTATGTATTTATATTTTTTTTAGTGACCTTGATCTCAATGATCCAGGGTAGTGAACAAGCTGATGCTCAGACAGGCGGGTTAAAGTATACAGTTACAGTTACTAAGTTTGAAAACAGGGCAGGATGGCATGGACAATGGGACATCGGGGATGGTTGGGGGTTGATTATGACAGACATCTTAAACCAGACCGGGCGATTCATTGTTTTAGGTGAAACCGATATGAGAGAAGCTTCTATGAACGAACAGGATCTTGTAACCACTGGCAGGACAGCTCAGGGGTCTATTGCCCCTGTTACAGGTCAGATGACGCCGGCACAGATTTTGGTAAAAGGAGCCATCACCAATGTTACCAATAACACTTCAGGTGGCTTCGGAGGAGTCTCAATTGGCCCGGTGACCCTCGGGGCCGGAGGCAGTACATCTGAAGTTAATGTCACGATGTATATGGTCGATTCAACAACAGGCCAGATCCTGGCATCTAAAAGCGTCGTAGGCAAATCAAACAGCAGCGGAGGTGCCATTGGTTATTCAGGCGATGGATGGGCTGCCGGCGGCGGCGGTTTTAAGAAAGACAACGTGGGAAAAGCAATAGAATCGGCAGTCCAGCAGGGAACTGACTGGATGATTTCGCAACTCCCCAATATCCCATGGACCGGAGCAGTAGTAATGACAAGAGAGGGAAAGGTTTATATCAATAGGGGTATGCGGGAAGGTGTTGAAGCAGGGCATATCTTCTCTGTAGGGAATTCGGAAATTATCCGTGATCCCGGCACAGGGGAAGTTCTTGAAGAAATTACCAGTGAAGTTGCCAGAATAGAAGTAATAAATTCCAAGGAAAAATTGTCAATATGCAATGTTATCAGCGGAAATAAGGATTTGATCACCAAAGGAATGAAAGTTACACTTCCTTAAGCTGTTGGCCCTTTGTTTTAATACGAATATTTTTGACATTCTTTATTTCGAATAACAAGCAGGAGAGCGGGAAAGATCATCAACATCTTTCCCGCTCTCCTGCTGTTTTATATTGAAATGTTTTGTCCCAAATATCTTATTCGGCTATTTTGAAGGGGACGATCGACTCGGGGGCGATCACCCTGAAGGTGAAGGTCTCGGTGATGTAGAAGTTGACCTCTGTGTTCGTGTGTGACTGGTAGCCGATGGAGAAGTCCTGTCCAACTATCAGTTCGCTGTTGCCTTCCTTCATCGATACCAGCATGCATGTCTCGTACTGCGGGGAGAGGACTATGCGGCAGTCGTCGCCGAGCGCGTCTTTGACCCTCTTGAGGAGGGGGTAGCCCTTGGCCGAGGTCTTGATCTTTGTCCAGAGCGGGAGTGAGCAGATCAGTGCGTATGGGCCTTCCATCGAACGGCCGGCAAGTGTCGTCATGGCGCTTACGATGCCTGTGAGGATAGATTCGTCCTCAAGCTTCACTTCGACCGGTTCGTTGTCTGCTTCGAGCTCCATGCCCAGGATGCCGGCCTCTTCCAGTCCCTGGAAAACGGCGGTGTCTTCAAAGAGGGCTGCTTTGCGCGCGGCTTCGATGACAGGCGTGAAATCTACTGTCTTTGAATTTCTGCTTATGTCGTCAAGGTCCCACATCGACATTGTAAAGGGGACTCTGATCTCGACCAGCGGCAGCGATTCCCGGATGCCGTAGCTTACATCTTCGACCGGTGATTCCTCGACCAGAGAGAGGGTCCCCTCTGATACTGCATCTGTGTTCCAGCCAAGCGGGCCCTTTACGTCCACTGCTTTTCTTCCTGCAATAACTCCCTTAAGGACCATTGCGGCCTGTGCGTCTATCTCTTCCCATGCCTCAGGTAAAATCGGAGCAAGTGATCTTTTAAGAATATCCATGTATTTATCCCCCTTTTATATTATGTGCTGAACTTCCCGAATCTGTATCCTAGGCTGTTATCTGATAGTCTTAATCCTAAGTTACTGGTTTCCCGCTCAAAGGCATACGGGAAAGACGGTGGGAAGGTAAATGGTTAATTTAAAGTTTGCCTATCCCAAGGTTGGGAATGCTGCCTTCAGACGGCTGGTCCCCGCCTGCCGGGTCTTCGTGCATCCCGAGCGGTGCCGATGTGAATAGGTAGTCCTTAAGTTCCTTGTCCCAATTGTCCATGTTGCGGCGGATCCACTCTATAAGCATGGCCGCGTGTTCTTTTTCTTCATCCCTGTTGTGGGCCATAATGCGTTTAAGTTCTTCGTCAGTGGCTGCTGCTACCCTCTGATTGTACCAGTCGACTGCTTCCAGCTCTTCGCGAAGGCTGGTTATGGCTTTTGAGATATCGAGTGTCTTGCTGTCCAGCTTGTCGTAAGGTTCTGAATAAGCCATTCATA
>DAITML010000047.1:0-9988 GCA_036835165.1 Synergistaceae bacterium
GAGATAACAGAGAACCAGATCCACAGCGGCGTAATTGATTTCAGCAATGAACTTACCCGTGACAAATTTTTTGTCGGGCTTCTGAGTGCACATGGAAGCACCCCCATATACAGTATCAGTATCGGGACAGAAGACGGAGAATACTACGGTGCACGCAGAAACAGAGACAACATAGTTGAAATTATGAAAAATAATTCCGATACCGGCGGAAAATCCAGGTACTATAAAGTAACTGAAGATATGTCCAAGGGTGACATGGTTTTGGAAACCGGCACTTTCGACCCCAGGACAAGACCCTGGTACCGTCAGGCAGTAAAATACGGCAAAACAACATTTTCACCGCTCTACAAACATTTCGTCATGGATGACCTTACAGTCTCCGTAGGCACTCCTGTGCATTACAGCAACGGTAAAATATGGGGAGTCCTGGGAACACATATTACCCTTTCGAGAATGGATTCATACCTGAGTGAGATAGTAAAGCGAAACAAGGCCACAGCGGTAATAATCGACAAAAATACAGGGGAGCTTGTCTCAAACTCTCTTGGAGTGCGTAATTTCAGAGTAAAAGACAACGGGACCATAGAAAGGACCCTGATAGGAGAGCTTAACAACGAGAGCATCAAAACTGCATATAAAAACTACCTGAATTCAGAGGAGAAGCATATTCTGACGGTAAATGGGGAGAACAGCCATGTCAACGTATCCGAGTTCAACACAGCCGGCGTTGATATGCTGCTTATTACATCCGTACCGGACGCACTCCTCACAAAAGATATTTATGAAACAATCAGGCTTACGATAGTTTTCTCAGTACTGATACTATTGGGTACGACTCTTTTATACTTAAGTTATATTTCAAACCTTCTTAAACCACTTGAGAGCCTGAATCTCAGCGCAAAAAAATTCAAAGAGGGAAATTTTTCCTCAAGGGCCCACATTCACAGGGAAGATGAAATAGGCACACTTGCCACTACGTTCAATGTTCTTGCCGACGAAGTCAGCGGGATGGTGCAGGACCTCGAGGAAAAGGTACAGGAAAGGACAGCTGATCTGGAAAATTCAAATTACGTCCTTGAAGAAAACAGAGAACAGCTTAAGCTTATACTTGATTCGACTGCTGAAGGAATATACGGAATGGACACAGAAGGAATGTGCACCTTCTGTAACGAGAGCGCAATGAAGATGCTGGGGTATCAAAGCCAGAAAGAGCTGATCGGGCAAAATATGCATGATCTTGTACACCACACAAAACCTAACGGCAGCCCGTTCCCGCAGGAAGAATGCAGGATAATGCAGTCTTTCAAAAACGGCAGGGGAGTATACGTAGACGACGAGGTGTTCTGGCGTAAGGACGGGACAAGCTTCGATGTAAGGTATTCATCATACCCTCAATACAAGGACGGGACCCTTGTCGGAGCAGTAGTCACGTTCATGGACAACACTGAACGGAAAAAATCGGAGGAGCATATCAATTACCTCACATATCACGATCCTCTGACTGACATACACAACAGGCTCTTCTTCGAAGAAGCGCTTCCTTCTGCAGATGTTGAAGAGAACCTTCCTATATGCGTTATCTTCGGTGATGTAAACGGACTCAAGCTGACTAACGACATTTTCGGTCACGCCGCAGGTGACAGGCTTCTTGTCGAAACAGCTGAGGCTTTCAGGAAGAGCTCGGAGGGGAAAGGCATACTTGCAAGGATCGGCGGGGATGAGTTTGCACTTGTTCTGCCTCGCTGCGATGAAGCAAAGGCAAATCAGATAATGTCGGATATAAAAAATGCCTTCGGAGGGGAATCTTCGGGGGAGATCGTCGGAAGCATTTCCCTCGGAACAGCAACTAAGACCTCCCCGGAACAAAGCATCGCAGAGGTCATTGAATCTGCGGAAAACAGGATGTACAAGGAAAAAACGATAAACAGAAAGAAAAACAACACAAAGATGATAACCAAGATAATCAGCCGGCTCCACGAGCGGAGCCCGCGTGAGAAGAGACACTCCGAAAATGTATCTTCCCTGTGCAGAAAGACAGCCCTTATAATGGGACTTGCCGAGGCAGATGTAAGCAGGATAGCGGAAAACGGTTATTATCACGACATTGGTAAAATAGTCCTTGAGGATAGGATCCTTAACAAACACAAGAACTTCAACGAGGAAGAATACAGAAAAATGCAGCAGCATACTGTTGTCGGATACAGGATACTCAATCTTTTCGATGAAACGATAGATCTTGCCGAAGGCGTCTTAAGCCATCACGAGCATTGGGACGGTACCGGCTATCCCAAGGGGACCAAGGGCGAAGAGATCCCTCTTTCCGGAAGGATCATTGCAGTTGCCGAAGCATATGACGCCATGACGAACGACTACTACGAGAGATCTAAAACACATCAAGAGGCAATTGACGAGATCAAAAGACTTTCCGGCGTCAGGTTTGACATATCGGTAGTCGATGCTTTCATCAAGGCTGCAGACAAAGCTGAGAATAAGCTGTGATCCGGAAACATTGACAAGCCGTCAAAAAAACGGCAGCAAGGGCGTGTAAATGGGACGATTCATGATTTTTTTGACGGTCAGCTCGCTGATGCTGATCCTTGTGAATATATATCTTTCCAAAAGGTATGGCAGGCTTTTAAGGGATCACAAATCACGGATCCCCTTTAAGGCTCCGGCTTATATCCTTTTTTCGGGGCTGTCCTTATTTCTTTCATCCCTCTTTTTCCAAAACTGGATATACCGATACAGGATGCTGACACTTCCCGTCAGGTATATTTCGGCGTTTTATATTTGCATGGTCATATATTCCTTCCTTCTCTTCGTTACAGGGGACAGTTTGTCATTTTTGGGCAGTTTAATTAAGATACCCCAAAAACTGAATAATTTTTTTTCTAAAATATATGCCAATGGATCGTTGGTTCCCGCTGCAGCTGCTGTTATAACTATGTATGCTTTTTACAATGCAGTTGATTTTAAAGTCACAAACTATGAAATATCCATTAATAAGAGCTCTTCGATCCCATCGCTAGAAGCTCTTATGATCTCCGATCTGCATGCAGGCACTTCAGTCGGAACGAAAGAAATCGCCGAAATCACGTCCATAATAGAGAAAATGTCTCCTCAGATACTTTTTATTTGCGGAGACCTATTCGACCATTCATCAAATGAAGAGATGATGAAATTTGCCGCGAAGAGGCTGGGGAGCATCAAAACCAAGTACGGGACTTACTTTGTGACCGGAAATCATGAGTATTATCTGGGAAATATGCCGAAAATCCTATCATACTTTCAGGGCACTGGAATCAGGATCCTTCAGGATCAAATGATAAAAATAGAGGACATTTATCTCGCAGGAAGAAAGGACATCAGGGAAAACGACCGGGCTCCGCTTTTCAAAATACTTGAAGGAGCAGACAGAGATAGCCCGATCATCGTCCTTGACCATCAGCCCAACGCAATTGATGAGGCGATCGAAAACGGAGTCGATCTTCAGCTTTCCGGACATACCCACAACGGTCAGCTATTTCCGTTCAACTACATAGTCGGACTTGCAAACCACACGCATTACGGTATAGTTGATGAAGGCTCCTTTAAGGCTATTGTAAGTTCTGGTATCGGCACATGGAAGTATCCGGTGAGGACCGGCAGTTCATCTGAAATAGTCAGGGTCACGATCAGCTTTTCAAAAGAGCAATAGATCCCTGCGCAATTAATAATTGAACGGGACCGGGCAGCTGTTATTCTTAATATTTAACCTTACTACTTTAACGTGGTATAATGTATTTCCCAAAAATACGTTTTATTAAGGAGTCGGGTCAGTTCATGGAAAATGAAAAATTTGAAGAAACGACTGAGGCGCCCGAAATAAAAAATGCATCTTCTGATGAAACTGCTGCATCAGAAATTCCCAGGGATACCAAAGGACCCGGAAAAAAGAGTAATCTGATCATTATCCTTGTCGTGCTCATAGTCATTGCAGGAGGCGGAGCCTGGTACTGGAAATCTGTGGAGGCCAAGAAGTCGGCAGCCTCTAAAACAGTACAGATGCCCCCCGTCTTTGTAAGCGACATGATCGTCAAAGCCACTGATTTTCCGGTAACATTCGAATACACCGGACAGACAAAAGGTTTTAAAGAAGCTGAAGTGAGAGCTCAGGTAAGCGGGGTTTTAAAAAGCAAGGAATACAGGGAAGGCGAGCCCGTCAAAGCAGGGCAGGTCCTCTTCAGGATAGATCCGGCACCCTACGTGGCAGCACTTAACAGGAACAGTGCAAACCTTAAACAGGCAAGGGTCCAGATGGATCTGGCAAAGACCGAATTAGACAGGATATCCTCACTCTATTCCAAAAATGCAGTGAGCAAAAATGAATTCGACAACGCCGAGGCGTCGTACAAGTCTTCCGTTGCGGCAGTTGATTCATCAAGGGCTGCGGTCAGGCAGTCTCAGATAGACCTTGACTGGACTGTCGTAAGAGCGCCTATATCAGGCCTGAGCAGCAGTGAAGAGCGGTCTGTCGGAAATCTTATCACCCTGGATGCCTCAGGAAGCCTTTTGACAACAATAGTGCAGGCTGATCCTGTATACGTTGACTTCGCTGTTCCTGCAGACGAACACAGGATAAACGAGATGTTAAAGTCAGCCGGGCACCTGAAAGTAAGTCCGGAGGGGATATCAGTGAGGGTAGCGCTGGGTGACGGGACTTACTATGACCAAAAGGGAAAGATCGACTTCCAGGATCAGTTCGTAGATCCTGCAACTGCCGACATCAGAGCCCGGGCTCTTTTCGACAACCAGGGCAACAGGCTGTACCCGGGGCAGTTCGTCCGGGTATATGTTGAAGGCAGCTATATACACAACGTGATAAGCATACCGCTCAGATCGGTCCTTCAGACTTCATCGGGCCCTGTCGTATACGTTCTGGACAATGCCAGCATACCTTCTCTCAGAAGCATAAAGATCATAAAGACCATAAAAAATTCTTGCCTGATAGAGGGCGGCCTCAAAAACGGCGAGAGGATAGTGGTTGACGGTGTCGCTAAGGTGCTGCCTGGAAAACCGGTAAAAATAGCTGAAAAAAAGACCCAGCAGGAAAATAAGACTGCCGCAGACGGGAAGTCCGGCGGTGATACCCCAGTGAACTGAGGCGCTCAGGCTAATGTTCTCTTCGATCTTTATCAAAAGGCCAATACTTGCAACCGTATGCTCGGTTGTGATCATCCTGTTGGGGATAGTCTCCATAATCACCCTTCCTGTGGCACAGTTCCCTGAACTTGTTCCGCCGCAGGTAACGGTAAGCGCTCAGTACCCCGGTGCCACACCGGAGGTCATTGCACAGGTAGTTGCCTCTCCCCTTGAAAGCCAGATCAATGGCGTAGACAACATGATCTACATGAATTCAGTAAGCACAGGTCAGGGAAGCATGACTCTTACCGTTACATTTGAATTGGGCACTGACCCTGATATGGCGACAATTAACGTAAACAACAGGGTGCAGATGGCTTCGCCTTCCATACCTGAAGAGGTTCGAAAGTACGGTATAGTAGTAAAGAAATCATCACCCAACCTCCTGCTGATAGCAACTTTGCTTTCTCCCGACGGACGCTATGACACCATTTATATGAGCAACTATGCCCTCCTCAACGTCCTCGACGACCTCAAAAGGATACCTGGGGTAAGTGACGCGCTTATCTACACCTCTCAGGATTATGCAATGAGGATATGGATCAGACCTGACAAGCTTGCACAGCTTGGGCTGACACCTGCGGACATAGCTTCGGCAATAAAAGACCAAAACAGCCAGTATGCGCTCGGAAGGTTCGGTGATTTTCCGACAGACGCTGACCTGGAAAAGACTTACATAGTAACTACAAGAGGGCGTCTGAATACCCCCGAGGAGTTTGGCGAGATAATCATCAGGACAAACCCGGATGGCAGCACCGTCTACCTTAAAGATGTAGCAAGAGTGGAACTTGGGGCCAAAACTTACAGCTTTATAGGTAAACAGGACGCTATCGCTGCTGTACCCATCGGAATAACGCTGGCTCCGGGAGCAAACGCCATCAAAGTCTGCGATCAGGTCAAAAAACAATTTGAAGAGGCCAGCAGGCATTTCCCCGACGGCATTAAGTATGATATCCCATATGATACAACAACTTTTGTAAGGGTCTCTATTGAGGAAGTGGTAAAAACTCTATTCGAAGCAGTCTTTCTTGTTTTCCTTGTGGTATTCCTCTTCCTGCAGAACTGGAGAGCAACATTGATCCCGTGTCTG
Source organism: Synergistaceae bacterium (assembly GCA_036835165.1). Classification (GTDB taxonomy): domain Bacteria; phylum Synergistota; class Synergistia; order Synergistales; family Synergistaceae; genus Caenicola. The sequence goes on from DAITML010000047.1 coordinate 6,272, forward strand.
GCCGTTCCGGTCTCAATAATTGGTACTTTTGCAGGACTTAAGCTTTTTGGCTTCTCAATAAATACCCTGACACTTTTTGGGCTGGTCCTGGCCATAGGAATTGTTGTAGACGACGCCATAGTTGTTTTGGAGAATGTTGACAGACACATGGAGGAGGGGCTGCCGCCCAAAGAAGCTGCTTTCAAGGCCATGGAAGAAGTCACCGGCCCTGTTATCGCGATCGTCCTCGTGCTCTCATCCGTTTTCGTTCCTATAGCTTTCCTGGGAGGCCTGACAGGTGAACTTTACAAGCAGTTCGCCATAACTATAGCAACCTCAGTGGTAATATCAGGCTTTGTAGCATTGACGCTTACTCCGGCAATGTGTTCACTTATTCTCAAACCGAAAACTCAGGAAAATAAAACCTTTATCCTGTTCAGATGGTTCAACTCGTTCTTCGACTCAATGACCAACGCTTATTCTGCGGGAGTCAGGTTTTTCCTGAAGCGCACATTCATAGTAATAATACTTTTTCTTCTTTTTGGTGCAGCAACTTTCAGGATAGCATCGGTCATCCCTGCATCACTCGTCCCGGACGAGGACCAGGGGATAATAATGTCAGCTATGTCGCTTCCTGACGGATCTTCGCTGAATATGTCAGAAAAACTTACTGACAAGTTGAGCAGGATAACAAAAGGCATGGATCAGGTGAAAACGGCACTGGTATTTACAGGATATAATCTCCTGAATTCTTCAAACCAGTCCAATTACGGCGCAGCCTTCGTCACACTCAAGGACTGGAAGGAACGGGAAGCTCCGGGCAAAGATTCCTTCTCGACCGCCAGGGAACTGATGGGGAAGGCTTGGTCTATACCTGAAGGACAGGTCTTTGTCTTCAACCCTCCCGCCATCATTGGAATGAGTACTACCGGCGGCATAGAGGGGTACATCCAGAACAGGGGCTCTGACTCCACCGAACAGATGGAAAAAGTTATTGCCGGATATATTGCTGCGACTGACGCAAGAAAAGAGATATCAAGCGTCACAACAACATTTTCCACAAAAGTTCCTCAGTACTACGCAAACCTTGACAGGAACAAGGCAAAGGCACTCGGTGTCGACCTGAATGATGTATTCTCAACAATGGGAAGCATCTTCAGAAACTACTACGTAAATGACTTTGACAGGAGCGGCCGCACATTCCAGGTGATAATATCCGCTGAATCAAGCTACAGGAACCGCCCCGAAGACCTGAGATACACATACATACGATCTAAGACGGGAAGTATGATACCCCTGATGTCACTGATAGACATTCGTATGATAACGGGACCGGATACAATGGAAAGGTTCAATGTTTTCCCGGCTGCCAAGATCACAGGCACTCCTGCTTCAGGCTTTACATCAGGACAAGCGATCAAGGCTATGGAAGAGGCTGCAGTGGAATCGCTCCCCGAAGGATACACCCTGGCATGGACAGGATCCGCATATCAGGAAAAACAGACTGGGGCAGCAACAGCAATAGCTTTTGCTCTCGGAATAATAATGGTTTTCCTGATACTGGCAGCACAGTATGAAAGATGGAGCCTGCCCTTTGCTGTTGTCTTAGCTGTTCCCTTTGCCCTTTTCGGAGCCTTCCTCTCAATAATGCTCCGAGGGCTTTCCAATGACCTTTACTTCCAGGTGGCACTTGTTACATTGATAGGCCTTGCTGCAAAGAACGCCATTCTGATAGTTGAGTTCGCTGTAATGCAGCATCAGGGAGGAATGGACATAAGAGAGGCCGCCGCAACAGCAGCACACCTGAGGTTCAGACCGATAGTAATGACTTCTCTTGCTTTTATTTTGGGATGCATGCCTCTGGCTCTAAGCGTAGGTGCCGGGGCAGCCAGCCGCCATTCAATAGGGACGGGCATAGTCGGAGGAATGCTGGCGGCGACAGGCATAGCAATCTTCTTTGTGCCGAGCTTTTTCTCGATTATTATGAGGCTCTCCTCAAAAAAAGAGACCCTTACAGAAAATAATGACAAAATTACGTCGGATAATGAGACAAAACCATATCCGGCAGATGATGGGGGAGTGAGATAAATGACTGCCAGCGCCCTCTTGGCCGCTCTTTTTATCGGCTCTTTTTTCCACATTAACCTTGGCCCCGAAGTAAAGGCGCCTGATCCGTACGATATCCCGGAAGCCTATGTTATCTCACTCTCTGACGATGCCATCGAGCAAAAGTCCGATGAGCGCATCAGGCCGGATGACGCATGGTGGACCTCCTTCAATGAACCGGTACTTGAAAAATGCATCAATGAGGCTTTTGCACAAAACAGGGATCTTGAATCCGCACTTGCCAGAGTTCAGCAGGCAAGGGCTGTATTCAGGGAAACAAGGGGCAACCAGAGACCCAACATTGGCGTTGAACTTGATGCCACACGAACTTACACAAAAGTAGGCATGACAAATGATCTGAATGAGCAAAATATCCTCTATGGGATGGGAGCAGCCAGCTACGAGGCTGACCTTTGGGGAAAACTTCAGAAGGCTACAAGGGCAGCCAAAGAGAGCATACTTGCTTCAGAGTCTGCAAAAAACAGCATAAGGCTTGCCCTCGCATCACAGGTGGCCAAGACATATTTCTCACTCCGGGCTGCCGATAAACAGCTGATAATCGCGAAGGATACCCTTGAAAGCCAGAGAAGGACCGTTGCGCTCAACAAAATTCGTTATGACAACGGCAAAATAAGCGAGCTTGACCTGAGAAGGAGCGAATCAATAGCGGCATCTTCTGCTGTCAGGGTCAACCAACTTGAAATGGCACTGGGGAAATATGAGAACAGCCTGTTGGTCCTTATGGGCAGAGAACCCAAAGAGTTCGTAAACAGAGACATCCCCAGAGGACTGACCCTCGATGAACTCCCGGCGCCTCCAATCGTTCCTCTTGGCATACCGGCTGACATGCTTCGCAGCAGGCCGGACGTAAAAACAGCTGAACAGAACTACAAAACTTCCCTGGCAAACCTCGGATCCGCCAGAGCCGGCCAGTACCCGACGCTTTCTTTCGACGGGCTGATAGGCAACCCGGGAAGGGCAGTAAACCAACCTTCGGAACTTTTCACAGGGGCCACCGGATGGTCACTTGCGGCTCAGGTTTTCGTCCCGATATTCAACGCAGGCAAACTTTCTGCCAGGACAGCAAAAGCAGAGGCGGCAGCCCAGCAGGCTTGGTCAGATTATTATAAGACGGTTCAGGCAGCCTTTGAAGAAACTTTGAATTCCATCAACAATTACGCCGGGACCGAAGAAATTCTTAATATTCTGGAAGAACAGCAAAAAGTTCAAAGGAGAGCATACGAACTGGCCAACATCCGTTACTCTGATGGAATGGTGAGCCAGATAGACCTGCTTGATGCGGAGAGAGAACTTTTATCGGTACAGCTTGAGCTTGAAGGAAGCCGCGCAGACAGGCTCAATTCCATAGTTGACCTTTATACTGCGCTTGGAAGCGGATGGGCATGGAGGGCTGATAAAGATCTTGAAAAACGCGAACTGCATAAACCCTGGGTCAATAAAGAAAAGTTTTCGGAGTAAAACGAGCTTTTTTTCTAATGTTGCAAAATGAAAATATGGAGGCTATAATATCCCTCGTTCACCGAATAGTGCGGACATAGCTCAGTTGGTAGAGCATCAGCTTCCCAAGCTGAGGGTCGCGGGTCCGAATCCCGTTGTCCGCTCCAGATAATA